>NZ_AZNV01000011.1:0-154624 GCF_000510625.1 Rhizobium sp. IBUN | reverse complement strand
GCCCTTCATTCTCTGCATCTGGGGTGGCGCGGTGATCATGGCGATCGGCGGCTTCGTGTCGCTGAGCGACCGGCGCCTGCGTGTCGGGGCGCCGAACCGCAGGGCAAAGCCGCTGCGTCCTGCCATGGAGCCNGCCGAATGATGAGNCGTCTGCTCCTGGTGATAGCGATAGTTCTGTCGGCNGCGCCGGCCTTTGCCGTCAATCCGGACGAGGTTCTTGCCGATCCGGCGCTCGAGGCGCGCGCCCGGGCGATCTCCGCCGAACTGCGCTGCATGGTCTGCCAGAACCAGTCGATCGACGATTCCAATGCGGAACTTGCCAAGGACCTGCGCCTGTTGGTGCGCGAGCGGTTGACCGATGGCGATACGAACGAGCAGGTGATGAACTACATCGTCTCGCGCTACGGCGAGTTCGTGCTGTTGAAGCCGCGCTTCGAAACGAAGACGATCCTTCTGTGGGGCGCGCCGCTCCTGCTCGCCGTCGCAGGCGGCCTCTCGCTGATCGTCTTCGCACGGAAATGGGTAGGCCGGCCGACGGGCTCCAAGCTGACAGCCGAAGAACAGGCTCGCCTGAGAGAATTGCTCGACGAGTGATCCTACGACCGCCTGTGGAGGCGGCGGCGCACCACAGACGCGACAAGCACCCCCGTGAATGCCAGCACCACACTACCGGCGGCAATAGGTCCTGCCGATGGCGAATAGACGTCCATCATCGCGCCGACCGAGGACGAGCCCGCCGCGCTGCCGACAGCGTAGGCGAGGGCGAAGGCCGCACTTCCCGCGACAAGCGTGTCCCCGGCATAGCGCTCGCCGAGGATCGTCAAGGCGCAGGTGTAGAGCGAAAAACTAGCAGCGCCCATGATGCCGAACATCACCAGGATCGCCGCCTGCGACTGAAGAAACGGGATCGCGATGAAGCTCAGCCCGGCGAGCAGGCCGGAGCAGATGGCGACGCCAAAGCGCGAGGTCTTGTCGAGCAGCCAGCCGACGACAGGTTGGGCAAGCGCGGTCGGCAGCGCGAGCACCGTAACGCTGATGGCGGCGAAAGCCTCGGAATAACCGAGCCGGACGAAATAGACGGGCATCGCCGCAATGGCGGCAATGTCGGCGAATGCAAATGCGACCACCATGCAGATCAGCATCGGTGCGCTTCTGACAAACTTGAAGAGCGCTCCCGAGGCGGCCTGCTCGGGAAGCGTCCGTGCTCTCCGGGTGAGGATGATCGTCAGGAAGGCGACGCAGGCGACGTAGACGGCAAGCAGGGCGAAGGCGAAGCCTTGCTCCGTGCCGAAGATCGGGATCACGAGCGGACCCGCGGCAAAGCCACCGCACATGCCGGCGCCGTAGAGACCGGAAACGCGCCCGCGCAGGCGGTCGGGACAGGCGGTGTTGAGCCAGGCCTCGCTCAACATGAAAATCAGGCTGACGAAGAATCCGAGAAAAAGTCGGGCGACGCACCACACCCAGAACGAGTCGAATGTTGCGAAAGTGGAGAGGCTGACGGCACAGCCGATGAGGCCTGCGACGATCAAGCGATCGCCGCGGACTTTTCGCGACAGCCACGTGACCGCAAACGTTGCGACAGCAAGGCCCGCCGCAAAGCAACCGGCGTTGAAGCCGATGAGGCTGGGCGCAACGTTACGATGCTCGAGGACCAGAGAAATCAGCGGGTAGGTCAGTCCCTGTGCAACCGCGAAGGCGGTGACACCGAAGATGACGGCTGCCAGCGCGGCAGTGTCGGGCGCAAAATCCTCCCCCGTGACCACATGGGCCATTGTCTCGTCCTCCTCCGGTTGTGGAAAGGAGGCTTATCGACTCCCAGAGCCTTAGTCGAGGGCGAGATTGCTGCACGGATCGCAACGCGTCGTATTGCACATTACGAATTTTTCATCGGTCGGACAGTTCGCAGTAAGGTGTGCCGTCCTATATCTTGCTTCATCACCCGATCTGGTCATCCCGATCCTGTAGATGTTGAAGTCAAAGAAGGTGCACTCATGTTTAAGAATATCAAAGCTCCGTCGCTCAATACCGCGCTGAAGGCTTCGACCGTCGCCGGCCTTGCCGCTGCGGTGTTTGCGACCGGTATTCCCCTCGAAATCACCCGTTCTTATGCCGAAGCCGTAAAGGTTCAGGCCCCGTCTGTTCCTAGCTTCGCGAACGTCGTCGATGCGGTTTCGCCGGCAGTTGTTTCCGTGCGTGTCGAAAACCGTGTCAACCCCGTCGCCGATGACGAGGGCAACGGCTTCGCCTTCGACTTTAATGGCCGTGGTTTCGACGATCTTCCGGATGCCCTGAAGCCTTTCTTCCGCCAGTTCGGTGAGCAAGGTCCGCAGGGCCAGCAGGGCCAGCAGGGCCGTCGTGGTCCGCAGGGTCACCATGGCCCGCAGGATGGCAAGGGCCGTCTGCGTCCGGTTGCCCAGGGCTCGGGCTTCTTCATTTCTGAAGACGGTTACATCGTCACCAACAACCACGTCGTTTCCGACGGCGCGGCATTCGTTGCGGTCATGAACGATGGCACCGAGCTTGATGCCAAGCTGATCGGCAAGGACCCCCGTACGGACCTCGCCGTCCTCAAGGTTGATGGCAAGGGCCGCAAGTTCACCTACGTCAACTGGGCCGATGACAACGGCGTTCGCGTCGGCGACTGGGTTGTCGCTGTCGGTAACCCCTTCGGTCTCGGTGGTACGGTAACGGCCGGTATCGTTTCGGCTCGTGGCCGCGACATCGGCTCCGGCCCGTATGACGACTATCTGCAGGTTGACGCTGCTGTGAACCGCGGCAACTCCGGTGGCCCCACCTTCAATCTCAGTGGCGAAGTCGTCGGCATCAACACCGCGATCTTCTCTCCGTCGGGCGGCAATGTGGGTATTGCGTTTGCCATCCCGGCGTCTACGGCCAAGGATGTCGTTGGTGACCTGATGAAGGACGGCCAGGTATCTCGCGGCTATCTCGGCGTGCAGATCCAGCCCGTCACCAAGGACATCGCCGACTCGCTCGGCCTTTCCGAGGCGAGCGGTGCGCTTGTCGTCTCCGCTCAGGCTGGTACGCCTGGTGAAAAGGCTGGCATGAAGGCAGGTGATGTGGTCACCGCCGTCAACGGCGAAACCATCAAGGATGCCCGCGACCTCAGCCGCCGTATCGGCGCCATGACGCCCGGCAAGAAGGTCGAGCTCTCCGTCTGGCGTGCCGGCAAGGCTCAGTCTCTGACGGTCGAACTCGGAACGCTGCCCGCCGAACAGAAGGATGCTTCCGCTGACGACGGCGATCAGGCACCGGAAAGCCAGGCTCCTGCTTCCGAAAAGGCTCTGGCTGATCTGGGCTTGACGGTTGGTCCTTCCGAAGACGGCAAGGGTCTGCAGATCACCGGCATCGACCCGGATTCCGACGCGGCCGACAAGGGCATCAAGGAAGGCGAAAAGATTACCTCGGTCAACAACCAGGAAGTCTCCAACGCTGATGATGTCGTCAAGGTCCTGAACCAGGCGAAGAAGGATGGCCGCACGCGGGCACTCTTCCAGATCCAGTCGAAGGAAGGCAGCCGCTTCGTCGCCCTTCCGATCAATGGCCAGGGTTAATCCGCCAACCCTGACATAGGGGGGAGCCGCGCCTTCTGGGCGCGGCTCCCTTTCGTCCATATCCGTAGGTGATCGCAATGACCTCTTCGCAACAGGAAGAAGCTTTGAGCCTTGCCGAAACGCAGCCGGCAGGTAATGTCGACCGCATGAAGATTCTCATTATCGAAGACGATCTCGAAGCAGCGGTCTACCTCACCAAGGCATTTCGTGAGGTTGGCATTGTGGCCGATCACGCGAGCGATGGCGAAAGCGGGCTCTTCATGGGCTCGGAAAACAGCTATGACGTGATCGTCATCGATCGCATGTTGCCGCGCCGCGACGGTTTGTCCGTCATCAGCGAATTGCGCCGCAAGGGAATTCATACGCCGGTTCTCATTCTCTCCGCTCTCGGCCAGGTGGACGACCGCGTTACAGGCCTCAGGGCGGGTGGTGACGACTATCTGCCGAAGCCTTATGCCTTCAGTGAACTTCTTGCTCGTGTCGAGGTGCTTGGCCGCCGCAAGGGCACGCCGGATCAGGACGTTGTCTATCGCGTCGGCGATCTTGAACTGGACCGGCTCGCGCATGAGGTTCGACGCGGTGGCAAGGAAATACCGCTGCAGCCGCGCGAATTCCGCCTCCTCGAATATTTGATGAAGAATGCCGGTCAGGTCGTGACCCGGACGATGCTTCTCGAAAACGTCTGGGACTACCACTTCGATCCTCAGACCAACGTCATCGACGTTCATGTTTCGCGACTGCGGTCGAAGATCGAGAAGGACTTCGCCCAGCCGCTTCTCAAGACCATTCGCGGTGCGGGGTATATGATCAAGGACGAGGGATGAACCGCTTCTGGTTTCTCTTCAAGTCTACGGCAGTCCGCCTCTCGGCACTTTACATCCTGCTCTTCGCCATCTGCGCCGCGACGCTGGTCTTCTATGTGACCGCGATGTCCGAGCGGCTTCTGACCAACCAGATCCGCGAAGCCGTGCAGCAGGAAGTCGATCAGGTCCAGCGGGCCTATGATGCCGGCGGCATGAACCTTCTTCTTCGGACGATGGAGCGTCGCGCGCGCCAGCCCGGTGCCAATCTCTATATCATTGCCGGTCCCTCGGGCGATATCCTCGCCGGTAACGTCGCATCTGTGCAGCCCGGGGTGCTCGATGAGGAGGGGTGGACCTCCATGCCCTTCACCTATCAGCGTTATGCGGAAAGCGGCATCAGTCGCCGGCACATGGCCGTTGCCAACATCTTCGTGCTGGACAACGGGTTGCGTCTGCTGATCGGCCGCGACCTCGGGGAGCCCGAGGCATTCCGCGGGCTGGTCCGGCAGGCGCTGATGATCGCGCTCGCGATCATGGGTCTCGGGGCGATCATCATCTGGTTCGGCATCGGTCGAAATGCCTTGAAACGCATCGACCGCATGTCCGATGCCAGCAAGAAGATCATGGCTGGCGACCTCTCGCAGCGTCTTCCAGTCGGCGGTTCCGGCGACGAGTTCGATCGCCTGTCTGTTTCACTCAATACGATGCTCGGCCGGATAGAGAAGCTGAACGAGGGATTGCGACAGGTCTCAGACAACATTGCGCACGACCTCAAGACGCCGCTGACGCGGTTGCGCAACAAGGCCGCCGACGCACTGGACACCAAGGACGGCGAGGTTCGACGCGTCGCGCTTGAGGGAATTATATCCGAGTCCGATCAGCTGATCCGTACGTTCAATGCACTGCTGATGATCTCGCGCGTCGAAGCGGGATCGGTCGCCGCAGAAATGTCGGCGGTCGACCTCTCGGCGATCGTGGCAGACAGCGCTGAACTCTATGAACCCGTCGCCGACGAAGCCGGGTTGGTGCTCACATCATCGATCCAGCCGGATATCGAGGTGCAGGGCAACCGCGAGCTAATCGGCCAGGCGATTTTCAATCTCATCGACAATGCCATCAAATATTCCTCGGATGCCGAGGGCCACGGCGATATCGCGCTGAAGCTGCTCCGCCGGGCCGATGGCATTTGTCTCTCAGTCGCTGATCATGGGTCGGGTATCCCGGCCGAGAAGCGGGAGGATGTGCTGAAGCGCTTCGTGCGGCTGGATGAAAGCCGCTCCAAGCCCGGCACCGGCCTTGGCCTCTCCTTGGTCGAGGCGGTGATGGAACTGCACGGCGGGAAGCTGGAACTGTCCGATACCGATCCGCAAAATCAGGAAAAGCGCGGCCTCACGGTCAGTATGATCTTTCCGGTGAATAGCTCTCCGCGAACACGTTGACTACTGATTGAATTCTGTGTTGGCCATCGCTGCCACAGACCCTAGGTTAGATTCCAGTTGCCGGAAGTTGTGTGATTCTCCCCGGCGGTTCTCGGTTCTGTTCGCCAGGGAGGGTGCATGCTGACGGGTTCGAGGCATAGCCTTGTGGAAGTAGCCGACGGGCTGCTGAAACCGCTGAACAAGAGCGAGTTGAAGCTTGCCCAGACGGATCTTCAGAAGATCGGCAAAAGCGAACCTGCCGTGGCGGAGATGCTCAAGGCGGACGGCACGCTTCGCGACTTCATCACAACCGCACTGACCTTGTCTCCCTATCTACGCGAGATTGCCAACATCGATACGGCAATCGTCGCAACTGCGATTTCGGAGCCGTTGGAACCGCGCATCGAGGCGCTGATCGCGGAGGCGCGTTCCTGCTGGAAGCCGGCAGCAAATGGCGAGGCGCCGAGCGAAGCGGAAGTCATGAGCCGCCTGCGCATCATCAAGCGCAAGGTCGCTTTCCTCGTCGCCCTGGCGGATCTGGCCCGGATTTTCGACGGTCGCGTGACGACCGCCTGGTTGAGCCGGCTCGCAGAAGCATCCGTCAGCGCGGCGATCGATCACCTTCTGCTTGCTGCTCACGATGGGGGCAAGGTAACGCTTAAGGACGTGACCGCGCCCGGTGAGGGCTCGGGGCTGATCGTTCTTGGCATGGGCAAGCTCGGCGCATCGGAGCTCAATTACTCATCGGATATCGATCTGGTCGTGTTCTTTGACGAACAGGCGGGGATCGTCGCAGATCGTGATGACGCGATCGAGATCTTTCCGCGTCTGATGCGGCGGCTCGTACGGATCATGCAGGAACGGACCGCCGATGGATACGTCTTCCGCACCGACTTGCGGCTGCGGCCGGATCCGGGATCGACGCCGCTTGCCATCTCGTTCGATGCGGCAATGATCTATTATGAGGGCAGAGGGCAGAACTGGGAACGTGCCGCTTTCATCAAGGCACGGGCGGTCGCTGGCGATATCCAAGCCGGCGAGCAGTTCCTGCGCGGGCTGGTTCCGTTCGTGTTTCGCAAGTATCTCGACTACGCTGCTATCGCCGACATCCATTCCATCAAGCGGCAGATCCATGCGCACAAGGGATATGGCGCAATCGCGGTCAAGGGCCATAACGTAAAGCTCGGTCGTGGCGGCATCCGCGAGATCGAATTCTTCGCGCAAACGCAGCAGCTGATCGCCGGCGGCCGGATGCCGGCACTTCGTTGCCGCGGTACCGAAGAGACGTTGGCGGAGCTGACAAAAGCGAGATGGATCGACGAGGAGACGCGCGACGAGCTGACAGAGGCCTATTGGTTCCTTCGCGACGTCGAGCATCGAATTCAGATGGTGCACGACGAGCAAACCCATCTTTTACCCGAGACCGAAACCGATCTGAAGCGCATCGCCTTCATGATGGGGTTCGACGACACGCCGAGTTTTGCCACGCGCCTGGTCGAGGTCTTCAAGACGGTCGAGCGGCGCTATGCCCGCTTGTTCGAACAAGAGACCAAGCTTTCAACAGAAACGGGCAATCTGGTGTTCACCGGTCAGGCCGACGATCCCGATACGCTGAACACGCTGCGCAAGCTCGGCTTCGAGCGCCCGTCCGACATTTCTCGCGTTATCCGCACATGGCACTACGGTCGCTACAAGGCGACGCAATCCGTGGAGGCACGCGAACGGCTGACTGAACTGACACCGGAGCTGCTGCGCGTGTTCGGGGAAAGCAACCGCGCCGACGAAGCGATCCTGCGCTTCGACAGCTTTCTCTCCGGCCTGCCCTCCGGCATTCAGCTGTTTTCGCTCCTTGGCAGCAACCCGGCGCTTTTGTCGCTCATCGTCAACATCATGTCCTCGGCGCCGAAGCTGGCAGAGGTCATTGCCGCCAAGCCGCATGTGTTCGACGGCATGCTTGATCCCGGCCTGATGGCGGAATTGCCGACGCGATCCTATCTCGCCGAACGCATACGCGGCTTTCTCGCGCCCGCGCGGGACTATGAGGAGGTGCTCGATCGACTGCGCATCTTCGCGGACGAACAGCGCTTCCTCATCGGCATCCGGCTGTTGACCGGCGCGATCCAAGGCGCCATGGCCGGCCGCGCCTTCACTCACCTGGCCGATCTCGTCCTTGAGGCAGTGCTCGATGCCGTCATGAAGGAGATCAGGACGGCACATGGCGATTTTCCGGGTGGTCGTGTGGCTGTGGTCGGTATGGGTAAGCTCGGGACCTTCGAACTCACTGCAGGTTCCGACATCGATATCATCCTGCTCTATGATTACGACGATGAAGCCGCCGAATCATCGGGCCCCAAGCCTCTGGACTCGACGCGCTATTTCACCCGCATCACCCAGCGGCTGATTTCGGCGCTCTCGGCGCCGATGGCGGAGGGCGTGCTCTATGAGGTCGACATGCGCCTCAGGCCCTCGGGAAACAAGGGGCCGGTCGCCACCCGCATCAAGTCCTTCGAAAAGTATCAGCGCGAGGAAGCCTGGACCTGGGAGCATATGGCTCTGACGCGTGCCCGCCTCGTGTGCGGCGACAAGGAATTGATCAAGGAGGCTGAGCGGATCATCGCAGACGTGCTTCGTTCGAAGACCGACGCAGAGAAGATCGCCAAGGACGTGTCGGAGATGCGGGCCCTGATTGAGCAAGAAAAACCGCCGGCCAGCATCTGGGACCTGAAGCTCATTCCGGGCGGCTTGATCGACATCGAATTCATCGCTCAGTATCTGCGGCTCGTGGCCTCCACCAAAGGCATCGCCATCGAGGAGGACGACTTCAATACGGCAGGGCAAGTGAAGTTAGTCGGCGCGGAGCTGATGGACCGTGATGATATGGAACTCTGCCTAGCGACACTGTCGCTCTATACCGATATCTCACAGCTCATCCGCCTATGTATCGATGGCTTGTTCGAGCCGAAGGAGGCGCCGGCGGGCCTCATTGATCTTGTCTGCCGGGCAGCCGATTGCCCTGACATCAAGACGCTTGAGGGAGAGATCAAACGGCTCTCGAAAGCCATCAGGAAAGTATTCCAGATAGTTGTGAAAACTTAGCGGTCGCCGTTCGGGATGTGCAGGGAAATGACGGTGCCGATCGCCTCGCGCGAACGGATCTTCATTTTCCCGCCTTGAAGGATCGTCAGCGACCGCGAGATCGCGAGACCGAGGCCAGAGCCTCCCTTGCTTTTCGCGTACTGGTTTTGCACCTGTTCGAAAGGCTGGCCGATCTTGCCGAGCGCCGCGCGAGGGATGCCGATGCCGGTGTCGGCAATCGTCAGCATGACGCCGCTGCTGGTACGACGCGTGCGCACGGCGATGTGACCGCCTTCGTTGGTGAACTTCACGGCGTTGGAGAGCAGGTTCAGCAGGATCTGCTTCATGGCACGGCGATCGGCGGTCAACCGCATTCCATCGCAAAGGCGCTGTTCGACGAAGATGTTCTTTTGGGCGGCCGGGATTGCTGTGAAGCGAAGGCTTTCCTCGATGAGCGGCGCGAGATCGATCGTCTCGCACTCGAGCTTCATGTGGCCGGCCTCGATCTTCGACATGTCGAGAATGTCGCTGATGACGTTCAGGAGATGCTTGCCGCTGTCGTGAATGTCGCGGGCATATTCGTTGTACTTCGACGAGCCGAGCGGACCGAACATCTGATCCTGCAGGATCTCCGAAAAACCGAGGATTGCGTTGAGCGGCGTGCGAAGTTCGTGGGACATGTTTGCCAGGAACTCGCTCTTCGCACGGTTGGCGCCTTCCGCGCGCTCCTTCTCGAGCAGGTAGTTGGAGTTGGCGACAGAAAGGGCCGCCTTCTGGCTTTCCAGCGTCTGGCGGGAAGCGGAGAGGTCTCCGATCGTCGCCATGAGACGGCGTTCGGAGTCGCGCAGGCGCTCCTGGTTGCGCTTGAGCAGCGTAATGTCGGTGCCGACCGAAACCATGCCGCCGTCGCGCGTACGGCGCTCGTTGATCTGCAGCCAGCGCTCGTCGGCAAGCTGTACTTCGGTTGTGCGGGAATAACCGGAGCCATCTGCGTCTGCGATACGGCGTTCGATCACGGGGCGCGCGGCGGCAGCATTGACGACTGTGCGCTCGGTGCCGGGGACCAAAACGCTATCGGGAAGTCCGTACGCCTGCTGGAAGTGCGCGTTGCACATGACGAGGCGGTCGTTCTTGTCCCAGAGCACGAAGGCTTCCGATGTGCATTCGATGGCGTCGGCCAGTCGCTGATCGGCCTCGGCATAGCGCTGGGCGAGGCGATGCTGCTCGGTCACGTCCATCGCGATACCGATCATGTGGACGCCGCCGGAATTGGTGCGGATCACCTGCGCGCGAGCCCGCATCCAGACATAATGGCCGCCGGCATGCCGCATGCGGAAGATCTGGTCGACCTGGCCCGCATCACCGCGAGCGATTGACCGGGCGATTTCGTAGACGCCGCCGTCATCCGGATGCATCAGGCGGGCGGCATCGCTGAAGCACATCGTCCGGTCGGAGCCGGGAAGCCCAAGCATTTCGTACATCGAGCGCGACCAGTAAAATTCGCGGCGGTCGAAATCGAAGTCCCAGAGCCCACAGCGCCCGCGCGACAGCGCGGTTTCGACGCGAAGGTTCGACTCCAGAAAGGTATCGTCGGCATCGCGGGCGCGCTTCACCTGCATATAGTAGGCGTAGAGGATGACGAGCAGGATCGAGGAGATGCCTGCGAAGAGGGTCACGTTCAGCGTGACCTCGTCTCGCCAGAGCTTGCTTATCCGCTCCAACGACGTTGCCGCGATGACGTAGCCGCCGGAGTTGCCGATGAGCGTGATTTCCGCGTAGTGCGGAAGCCCGCTGATTGTTGTCTCGATGACGCCAGCGCGATCGCCGAACCGGCGAACCGCCGAGATCTCTGAGAAGAAATCGCCGACGCTGGCGCCGAGGTAAGCCGAGCCGGCCGCAGTTGCGGCAAACACCTTGCCGCTTGGCTGCACGAGCAGCACGAACGCATCGTCATCCAGGCGGTCCTGCGGAAGGAAGCGCGCCAGCCGAGCCTGCGCCTGCGCGGCATCCGCGGTTTCGAAGATCCGGTTGGCATCGGCGAAGGCCGCGGCGGCGGTCGCGGCGGCAAGCGCGGTGGAATGACGGGCAGCGGCTTCTGTCCGCCCGTATTCGGAGACCATTCCAAAGAAGTGTGACGCGGCTACAACCGTAAGGAAGGCTACGATCAGGATCGGAATAATTCGCTTCAGGACGATTTCGACCTGCGACAGGCTGCGCGAAGACGATGAAGTCATGGCGGAGCGGCGGACTGAAAAGCTGTCCCGCCAGGCCAGGAGGCCGTCGAAATCGACACGCAGCCGTCCCTCGGCTGCGGTTGCCCGCCGCACGTTCATCATCTCTTCAGCCTTGATCCCTCGTGTGATTCGCAGCGCCGCTCGCCCGAACCTAACTCAATGAATCACTGGTGATTCGCCTTGTCCAGAGGAAAAGGTAAAAATCTGTTAACCGATTCTAGATGCTGAATTTTCTTTGGCGGTTAGAAGGTCGCTGCGACCAGCGCAGCGGCCTTCGACAGCAAATCACCCTTTCAGGGTGCGTTCCACGATGTCGCGGACGTCGGTCGAAAGCTCCGCGGCGCGTTCGATTTCCAGCAGGGCAGCGCGGGCATGGTCCTGTCGAACCGGCTCCAGGGAGCGCCAGGAACGCATCGACGTCAGAATGCGCGCGGCCAACTGAGGGTTGCGCCGGTCGATGTCGAGAATCTCGCGTGCGAGGAAGCGGTAGCCCTCTCCATCGGCCCGACCGAAGCCTGTCGGATTGGCAAAAACGTAGGTGCCGACCAATGAACGGACGCGATTGGGGTTAGTCCTCTTGAACAGAGGGTTCTCCATGAGCTTCAGCACCCGATCGAGCGTGCCGCCGCCTGGTATCGTTGCCTGCACCGAAAACCATTTGTCGATGACCAGGGCGTTCTCGGAGAACCGATCCCGGAAGGTCGACAACGCTTCGGCAGCTTCCGCGCTGTCTGGGAAACGGTGCGCAAGGAGCGTCAGCGCATGTAACAGGTCGGTCATGTTGTTGGCGGCATCGAAGGCAGCCTTGGCGCGTACCGGCGAATTCTCGGCATAGGAGAGGTACGTCAGCGCGGCGTTGCGCAGGGCGCGGCGACCCGCGCTCGTTGCGTCCGGGCTGAAGGTGCCGGGCGTCGTCATCGAGTGATAGAGTGCAGCGAACGTGTCGCGTCCGGCGTCGGCAACCTGTTTCATGACTGCCTGGCGGCCGGCGTGGATTGCGTCCGGATCGTTATTGCCCCCGAGTTCGCGGGCAATATCGGCTTCGCTGGGCAGCGCCAGGGCCTGGGCGCGGAAGGCGGGTTCCAGGCTCTCGTCAGCCGCCGCGGCGACGAGGCTGTCGACGAAGGTTGTCTCACAACCGACGGGGTTTCCTTCCCGTGCATCGCGAGCGGCCTTCAAAAGGTTCGGAAGTGCAAGGTCCGTCAGGGCCTGCCAGCACGCGAAATGGTCCGTCTCATGGCGGGCGAGCAGCGCCAGGTCGGCAGGCGACTGGTCGAAATGGAGATTGATGGGAGCCGAGAAGCTGCGATTGATCGAGATCACCGGTCGCGTCTGGATCCCGTGGAATACTGCCGTTTGGGTGCGCTCTGTGAGATGCAGAATGGTGCCGGTATATTCCGCACTTTCAACGGAAGTCGGCGCTATGGCTGCTCCATCCTCCGCAAAAAGTTGCAGGTTCAGCGGAATGTGCATCGGCTGCTTGTCGGACTGACCCGGGGTTGCAGGGATCATTTGCTCGAGCGAGAGGCTGAAGGCTTTTGCGGCAGCATCGTAAGAGCCGGAAGCCGTAACCAGCGGCGTGCCGGCCTGATGGTACCACAGTGAGAATTGTGTGAGATCGCGCCCGCTGGCATCCTTGAAGCATTTCACAAAGTCCTCGATCGTGACAGCCTGGCCATCATGACGGTCGAAGTAGAGGTCCATGCCCTTCTTGAACGTCTCCTTGCCAAGCAGCGTCGCGATCATTCGCGTGACTTCGCTGCCCTTCTCGTAGACGGTTGTCGTATAGAAGTTATTGATTTCACGGTATTTTGTCGGTCGAACAGGATGTGCGAGCGGGCCTGCATCCTCTGGGAACTGCTCGGATTTCAGGTGGCGGACCTCGGCGATGCGCTTGACCGGGCGCGAGCGCTGGTCGGCCGAGAACTCGTGATCACGAAAGACGGTCAGGCCTTCCTTCAGGCACAGCTGGAACCAGTCGCGGCAAGTGATGCGGTTGCCGGTCCAGTTGTGGAAGTACTCGTGGGCGATGATCGCTTCGATGTTGGCGTAGTCGCTATCCGTGGCCGTTTCCGGATCGGCAAGTACGTACTTGTCGTTGAAGACGTTGAGGCCCTTGTTCTCCATCGCGCCCATGTTGAAGTCGGAGACGGCGACGATCATGAAGATGTCGAGATCATATTCGCGCCCGAAGACCTCTTCGTCCCACTTCATCGAACGCTTCAGTGCGTCCATCGCGTAAGCGGCGCGCGGCTCTTTGCCGTGCTCGACATAGATCTTCAGGGCGACCTCGCGACCGGACATCGTCGTGAACGAATCCTCGATGACGCCGAGATCGCCGGCGACCAGCGCAAAGAGATAGCTCGGCTTAGGATGCGGATCGAACCAGGCGGCGAAGTGCTTGCCTTCGCCATAGCCCGCGCCGCCGAGGAAATTGCCGTTCGACAGCAGCAGCGGGTTGGCGGCCTTTTCGGCAATGATGTTGACGGTGTAGGGCGCCAGAACATCGGGACGGTCAAGGAAATAGGTGATCCGCCGGAAACCTTCAGCCTCGCACTGCGTGCAGTAGATGCCGCCGGTGCGGTAAAGGCCCATCAGTTTCGTATTGGCTTCGGGGTTGATGATCGTAGTGATCGTCAGCTCGAACGGATCGGATGCGGGTAGATCGCGGACCGTCAGGCTTTCCGGCGTCGCCGTGTATTGGTCGGCCGGCATTTCCATCTGATCGAACAACAGGCCGGACAGCGTCAGTTCATCGCCGTCGAGCACCAGCGGAGCCTTGGGATCGACACCCTCGCGGCGATGGAAAATCAGTCGTGCTTCAACCTTGGTTTCAGTGGGATCGAGTTCGAAGGTCAGATCCACGCGTTCCAGAACGAATTCGGTGGGCTGGTAGTCTGCCAGATTGATGACCTGGCCGGTATCTGTACGCATGGTGTTCCCTGAAGACCTTGAGCGGATGAGTGCTTCGTACGCAGAGTAGGCACTCCGCCACAAATTTTGACAGGCATCTTTACACCAAAGTCTGAACCAAAGTTAAAGCGAAATCGCGGCAACGGCAGATTTGGAGGATCTCGGAACGGCCAAATCTAGGCGGATCCGTGACTAGGATTTTAGGTTGAGGGTTGCCCTTATCGCCTCATCGTCTTCAGTCCGCTGAACGACGACGCCATGCCAGCCCAAGCCATCGTAATCCTCGTAGCCGAGTGTCCTGGCGAAAGCGACAATCGAGCCGTTGTTATCATAGTAGCTACCGCGGGCCGTACCTGCCTGGTTCTGAAGCGCAAAATGGCTGAAGAGAAGGTTGGGATTGCTGGAGGCGATGATCCTGTTTGATCATCGAGCAACATCACGGTCGTTTTCTCTGCTATCTGCGGAGGCAGGTTGGCTTCGGTTTCGACGATCGCCTGTCCCTGCTTCTGCCAGTCAAAATACACACCCAGTGTTCCGAGAGTTTTGCCGTGGAGCGTGCCGCCCTCGCGCACTGCCGTTGCATAGACAAGGGCGGTGCGGTTGCCATGCAGATGGCTGTCGCGGACATCGTCGACGATGTAGTCGTCTCCCGACGCGCAGCGTAAGGATGCTTGGAACCAGCCGTCGCCTGCAAGCGATCTTCCGGCGGTCTTGCGCCGAAATTCAGGGTTTGCCGAGGCGATCACCTGACCTGAGGCATCTGTCAAAACGAGATCGAGATAGACGCTGTAGAAGCGATTGATGACCCCAAGTCGTTGGGCAGCGAAGGTCGCCCTTTCCTTTGTCGGCTCCTGCAGCGCCTGCCAAAGCGCGGCATCGGTCGCCCACCACCGCACGTCGGCGGTTCGCTCGAAGAGATTGCGGACGATCAGTTGCACGAGAGTTTGGGCGAGATCGGTAAGCCTTACGCCCTCCATCTCGTTCACGAGCGCTTCCGCCATGACGCGGGAATGCCCGATACGCCCAACGACGTTGCCTTCGAATTTCCCTGAAATGTCGCTTGCGACCTGTGCCAGCCGCTGCACCTCGTTGGCAACGACAGCAAAGCCTTTCCCGGCTTCGCCGGCGCGGGCGGCTTCGATCAACGCATTGATTGCAAGAAGCTTGATCTGCTTGACCACATGCGAGTTCGCGGCGCTGAAACTTTCAAGATCGGTGCCGATTCCCTCCGTTACCGCACGCATCAGCCGTGGTGTGGCGGTCAACCGTTGCTGATCGTTGTCCCTGGATTTGAGCTGCGTCATGGAAATTGCCCCGATAGCTATGCAAGCTGAGAGAAAGAGGACTGAAATATCGGCCAATCAATGCGATTCTATGGTTTCCGAAGCGTTAAGGCGGATACTCATCGGATGAACATTTTTGGGCGCATCTCAGATTTGATGAAAATTTGTGCGATCCGATTGATTGAGCATCGAAATTTTCCGATTTTCTATCTGTTCATTCGGCCCGGCGACTGTCACAGTCGAGATGTGCCGAGTCTGGCGCGTCCTCCTGCCTCCAAACAGCAATCCAAGAGTTCAAGACATGCGGTCGGCTACGGGAAACCCGATGAGGGGTATTGCGTTCAAGGTCGGCTCGGTGGTTGTTTTCCTGGCAATGCAGACCTTCATCAAGCTCGCCGGCAGTGACATCCAGCCGGGGCAGGTGACGTTCTGCCGCTCCTTCTTCGCACTGTTTCCCATCATGGCTTACCTGGCCTATCGCGGCCAGTTGCGATCGGCATTCTATACGGGCAATCCGATCGGTCATCTGAAGCGGGGAACGCTCGGCATCATATCAATGGGGCTCGGCTTCTATGGGCTGCTGCACCTGCCGCTGCCGGAAGCCATTGCACTTGGCTACGCGATGCCGCTTGTCGCCGTGATCTTCGCAGCTGTGTTTCTCGGGGAAACTGTCCGAATCTACCGCTGGAGCGCCGTACTTTTCGGGATTGTCGGCGTGGCCATCATATCGTGGCCGAAACTGACCCTTTTCCGTGAGGGCGGGATCCATGCCGAGCAGGCGATTGGCGCGCTAACGGTGTTGCTGGCTTCGGTGCTCGGCGGCATGGCGATGATTCAGGTGCGACGATTGGTCGAGGAAGAGAAGACCGCCACGATCGTCCTCTATTTTTCGATCACCGCCACGGTGTTCTCACTCGTGACAGTGCCGTTCGGCTGGCAGGTCCTTGATCTGGCGCCGCAATTGTTTCTCATCGCGGCCGGCTTCTGTGGGGGCGTGGCGCAGATCCTGTTGACGGAGAGCTACCGGCACGCTGATGTCTCGACGGTTGCGCCGTTCGAGTACACATCGATCGTCATCGGCGGTGTCGTCGCGTATTTCGTGTTCGGCGATATCCCAAGCGGGGCCACACTCCTGGGGACAGCAATTGTCGTGGCGGCCGGAATATTTATCATCTACCGCGAGCACCAGTTGGATCTGGAGCGCCGTGAGGCACGGCAGGCCGGATCCTGAAGGCCGCCTGCAATCGCAGCTTTGCGACGACGCAACGGAAGTTCTCGCGTCTTGCGGGAGAAATTCAAACAAAATAGTGAACGACATCCGAACAGTTCTTGCGTCTTATGAACTTGACGAAGCATCATTTATTCGCAAATGCGCATGTTATGGGCTGGTCGGACGTCCTGGTAGTGCCAACGCCGGATACGCGCGTCGGGAGAAAAATGCCTCTTAGTGCCGAAGACTTGGTTGCGAACCCGAAGTTCATCCTGGCCCTCCGCTTCCATGCGGGGCGTATGCGCGGCATGTTCAACACCGGCCCGCGATTGGCGCGTTTGCTTGCTTCACAACAACGCTGGTTGCTGACGCAGACTGCCTATGCGCTTGCCATGGAGCGCGATCCCGCAGAACCCACGTCGGGCTTCACGGCGGTTCGGCTGACGCGCGAGATCACATCGCACAAGGTGGCCAGCCGCAACACGGTGTTGAGCTTTATCGACGAACTCGTCACCTACCGCTTCATCGCCTATGCGCCCGGAGCCGAGCGCCGACGTCCCCGCCAGTTCGAGCCGACGGAAATCAGTCATCAGGCGATGTTTGGCTGGTTGGTCTCCAATCTGGGCGCTCTCGATCTGTTGGACGGCGGAAGCCGGGTTGCCCATGTTGAGGCTCACCCGGAACTGATCCGCGTCATGCAGCCGCGAATTGCACTCAATTGCCTCCAGGATCCCCAGTGGAGAGAGCCCCCAGAGCATGTGGCGCTCTTCCAGTGGAACGACGCTGGCGGACTGATCGTCGATCATCTTGTCTCGCGGATCGATCTGGACGGCGACGATCCCGAGCGCGTCGTGGTCGGTCATGTTGACAGTCGCGCACTGGCGGCGGATTTCATGATATCGCGTACGCACTTGCAGCGGCTTTTCGCCAGGGCGGCGCAGCAAGGATGCATTGGTTGGGACACGATCGACAAGAAACCCGTGCTCTGGATGTCGCGTTCGTTTGTCGAGCAATACAGTCGGTGGCAAGCGATCAAGTTCGCCTATGTGGACGACGCGTTCCGCTGCGAGGCGCGCGGCCCGTCGCCAGGTCGGTGAGAATTGATCAGGCAGGCAACGCGACAAGAGGCCAGCAAATGCCAGCCTCGGCCTCAGTATTGCTGAAAGTCCGCAAAGATCATGGCGGGACGCGCGATGCGTCCGCTGGCGCCAGTCCCGCGAGCAACCATTTGCTCGTTCGTGGCGAAGCCAATGCGGCTGTAGCTTTGCGTTGTGCGGCCTTGCTCGCTAGCAAGGCGAAGGGTTTCAAACCCACAGTGTATAGGACGAAAACGTGCAGTCATTGCCTTGGTTCCTGTTGATTCCTCCCAAGACACAGCAATATATTGCACTGCAACATGAACTTTTCAATGCATTAGAATAAACGGCAGATATGCGAAAATCGCATAGGTGTTTTCACAAAAGATTTGTATTTGCCTATTTTCAGGGCACGTCAGAGCGCTGCCAGTTTGGCCTGAAAAGCCAAAAGATCGTTCCAGGCCAATCGTTTGTTGACTGGTGCCGTCAATAGATCCTGAGGGTGCAATGTCGCAATCGCAGGAATAATGCGGTTTCCGACCGCAATCTCTCGCCATTGCCCGCGCAACCCGTGAATCGTATCGGTTTCGCCAAAAAAGACCCTGGCGGCAAAGTTGCCGAGTACGAGAATCGCCTTCGGCTCGGCAAGAGCAATCTGCCGCTCGATGAAAGGACGGCAAATATCCATTTCGGCGGTCGACGCAATGCGATTGCCCGGTGGTCGCCAGGGAATGACCTGCGTCAGCAATATGGCGTCGCGCTGCAGACCGATTGCCCCGAGCATCTTGTCGAGCAGTTGGCCAGGCCGTCCGGAGAAGGGCTGGCCTTCACGATCATCGTCCGCCCCTGGCGCCGAACCGATCACCATGATCCCGCTGGCCGCATCACCGCTAGCGAAGATCGTCGAGCGTGCGCTGTGCTTGAGATTGCATCCGTTGAATGCCTCGAGCGCCGTTTTCAGTTCCTGAAGCGAACGGGCGCTCTCGGCGGCGAAGCGTGCCTGCTGCACGGCCTCGCCATCCGGGACCGAAGGCTGCGGCCGCTGGGCTGCACGCTCGGGGGCGGGAGCGTTCCTTTGTGTGGTCTGAGCCGCCGGGCGGGCCGTGGACTCCCGAACGTCAGCAGTCTGCGGCGAAGGGACCGTGCTTCGCCTTGCCGCTTTCATTGCCTCGAACTCAGCAAAGCGATCGACAGCTTCCTCCTCGAGCAGCCATTCCACGCCGGCTTCGGCATGGAAATGCAGAAGCGCGGCGAGTTCGCCCGGAGAGAGTTCGCTGACGGAGATCATAACGGTGACCTTAGCGAAGCCGAGACGTCAATGAAAGAGCACGATAGGCCGGAGACGACCTATTGCACCGTCCATTGCGTGATGTCCTCACGTTCGCCAATCAACGCCAAGCCGTGGGCGATGGAAAGCAGTTCGCCGCCGGTCTCGATGCGGTCCTTATCGAAGCGCTCGGTGAAGATGCGGCGCACAGCCGGGACAAACGACGTGCCTCCGGTGAGGAACACCTTGTCGATCATGCCGGATGTCGTGTTCGTCCTTTCCAGCACGTCATCGAGTGCGCCTTCGATCCGTACGAGATCATCTGCAATCCAGCTTTCGAAATCGGCCCGTCGAATCGTCAGGTGGCCTCCGCGGCCGAGGGGCGCGAAGTCGAATGCTGCTTCGTCCGAAGCGGAGAGCGCCATCTTCGTCGCGGATACAGCCTGATAGAGCGGGTAACCTTCATCGTGGTCGACGAGATCGATGAAGGTCTCGAGCTTCTCGGGCTCGAGCGCCGTGCGCACAAGCTTCTTGAGATCCTCGAATTCGCGCGACGTCTTGAAGATGGAGAGCTGGTTCCAGCGACCGAAGCTCGAGTAGTAGTTCGTCGGGACTTCAAGGATTTTGTCGAAACTCTTGAAATGACTCCCCTTGCCGATCTGAGGGGCGACGATGTTGTCGATCATGCGATAGTCAAAGTGATCGCCGGCGATCCCGACACCCGAATGACCGATCGGGGTCGCCGTCAGTTTGCCGGCCACCGTTTCAAACCGGATAAGCGAATAGTCGGTCGTACCGCCGCCGAAGTCGGCGACGAGAACCGTCGCATCGGATTTCAGGTTCTGCGCGAAGTAGAACGCGGCGGCCACCGGTTCGTAGACGTAGTGAACCTCCGGAAAGCCGAAGCGGGACAGCGCCTCGTTATAGCGCTGGGTCGCCAGCGCAGGGTCAGGGTTCGCGCCGGCAAAATGCACGGGGCGGCCGGTGACGATACGCTTGACGTCGGACGGCCAGTTGTCGCCGGCATAGTTCCGGAGGCGCCTGATAAAGACCTCCATCAGGTCCTCGAAACTGTGGCGCTTCGCATAGACGAGGGTGCCCTGAAAGAGCGCGCTTGCCGCAAAGGTCTTGATCGACTGCAGGAACCGGCAGTCCCCGGGGTTATCGATGAATTGCCGGATTGCCGCGTGGCCGGCCTCGACCTTCAGGGCAGACGTGCCGAGTTGCGGATCCTTCATGAAGGAAAGGGCAGTACGCATGCTGTCGGCAGTTCCGGCCGCACTCGTAAAGGCCATTGAATGCGTTGTCGGCCCGTCAGCCGTGGCCAAAACCGTGTTCGTCGTGCCGAAGTCGAATCCTAGCGCCTGAGCCATGCCCGCACCTCATCAAGTCGATTGTTTTTTTGGGAACGGAGGCCAAGCTCCGCTAAGGCGCGAAACAACGCGCCCAAGGAGGGCGCGTGATGCCATAGAGGCCGCCGTTGTTCAAGGCTTGAAGTGAAAAATGGAGCGGGCGCCAAATGGCGCCCGCTTGTTCCCTACTCGGCGGCCAATGCCTGAGGTATCTCCTCATCGTGCTCGGTCTTCTTCTTCCGTCCAAAGCTGAGGAGCCAATCGCTAAGCCTGCCCATTTCGACGAAGATCACCGGGGTGATGAAAAGCGTCAATGCTTGCGACACGACGAGACCGCCAACGACGGCAATGCCGAGCGGCTGGCGCAGTTCCGAGCTTGCACCGGTCCCGAGAGCGATGGGAAGCGCGCCGAGGAGGGCGCAGAAGGTCGTCATCATGATCGGGCGGAAGCGTCGAACGCAGGCTTCATGAATCGCCTCCGACGGCGACATGCCGTTGCCGGAGCGCAGGTTCTCCAGCGCCACGTCGATCATCATGATCGCATTCTTCTTGACGATACCGATCAGCATCAGCAGGCCGATGAGCGCGATGATCGAAAGATCGAAGCCCATCACTTTCAACGCCAGCAGGGCACCGAGTGCCGCGGCCGGCAAGCCGGAAAGGATCGTCAGCGGATGAATGAAGCTTTCGTAGAGGACACCCAGCACGACGTAGATCGTCAGCACTGCCGCCAGGATCAACAGCGGCGTGTTGCCCTGGGACTGCTCAAATATCTGCGCCGTGCCACCGTAGGACGTGAAAACGTCCGCTGGCATGTTGATGTCTTTCTTGATCTGGTCGATCGCCGCCGTGGCATCGCCAAGCGCTTCGCCGGCTGGCAGGTTGAAGGAGACTGTCGTCGAGACCAACTGACCGGTCTGGTTGATCGTCACCGGCCCCGTCGTGCGTTCTACCCTTGCGAAGTTGGACAAGGGAACGAGGGCGCCGTTGCTTGAAGCGACGCGGATTTCCTGAAGCTTCTGGTCGTCCCAGGGCTTGCTCGTATCGTACTCGACGATCACGTCATAGCTGTCGCCGGTCGACTGGATCTGGGCGGCGGTGTATCCGCCAAAGGCTTCCTGCAGGGTCGTCCGCAGCTGTCCGTCGGTAATCCCGAAGGCTGCCGCCTTCTCCGTGTCGACGAGGATATTGGCCTGCAGGGCATTGTTCTGCGCATCTGAGGCGACGTCGGTGAAACGCGGATCGGAACGCATGGCCTGCTGGATCTTGTCTGCCCAGACGTTTGTCTGATCGGCGCTCAGCGCCTGAACGACGAGCTGGTATTGGCTCGCCGTCTGACGGCCGCCGAAGCGGAGGCTCTGTTGCGGCGTGATGTAGGCCTGCAGCCCAGGAATCTTGCCGATGCTCGCCCGCAATTCCCGTAACGTCTGCTCAAGCGGTGGACGCTGATCCTTGTCCTTGAGTTCGACAAACATCGTGCCGTTGTTCAACGGACTGCGTGCGTTGCCGCCGACAATCGACATCACGTGATTGACGGCGGGATTCTGCTTCACGAGTTCCGCTGCCTGGTTCTGCAACGCTTGCATCGCCGGATAGGAGATGTCCTGGCGTGCGCGCGTCGAGATGTTGAGGCGGCCAATATCTTCGGTGGGGAAGAAGCTGGATGGCAGCGTCATGAAGAGATAGACAGTCAGGCCAACCGACGCCACGAACAGGGCGAGGACGGCTGGACGATGCTTCAGGCACCAGCCGACCGATTTTTCATATCCTCTGAGTGTCCGCTCGAAACCGGCATCGAACCAACGGATGAAGAAGGGCGGGCGGTCGTGGCCACTGCCGAGCCGTGATGCCAGCATCGGCGTCACTGTGAGCGAGACAATCGCGGAGGCGACGATCGCGATCGCAACGACCATGCCGAACTCGTTGAAGATGCGGCCGACGACGCCGCCCATCAACAGGATCGGAATGAAGACGGCAATCAGTGACACGGACATGGAAATGATGGTGTAGCTGACTTCGCCGGCGCCTTTGATCGCCGCATCGAGAACCGGCATCCCTTCCTCGACATGCCGGAGAATGTTTTCCAGCATGACGATCGCGTCATCGACGACAAGGCCGACTGCGAGCGTCAGTCCGAGCAGCGAGATGTTGTCGATGCTGTATCCGAGCACGTACATCATGCCGAAGGTGGTAATCAGCGACAGCGGCACGGCAAGGCCCGGAATGATCGTCGCCGTCAGGTGACCAGTAAAGAGGTAGATGACCAGGACGACGAGGCCGATCGTCAGGAGCAGCGTAAACTTCACGTCCTTGATCGCGTCCTTGATCGGCTGCGCAGAGTCGTTCATGACCTTTGTCGAAACAGAGGCGGGGATTTCGGCGTGCAGACCCGGCAGCTTCGCCCTGATTGCGTCGACGACCTCGACGGTATTGGCATCGGGCTGGCGTTGAATGGCAAGAATGATGCTGCGGTTGCCGTCGTACCAGCTGCCGGTATTCTGGTTCTGAACGCTGTCCTGCACGTCGGCGACGTCGCCGAGGTGGATCGGTGCGCCGTTGGGATTGGCAATGACAAGCGTACGGAACTCGTCGGCATTGGTCCGCTGAGTGTCCGCATTGATTGTCATGCTTTGCGAGTTGTTCTGCAGGGAGCCGACGGGAACCTGGCTGTTGGCAGCGACCAGCGCCTGGTTGACGGTATCGATACCGATGCCGCGGTTGAGAAGCTTGTTGGGATCGACCTCGACCCGGACCGCGTAGGTCTGTGCACCGAAGACCGAAACTTCCGCCACACCGGGAAGCGTCGAAAGGGACGGCGAAATAATGTCCTCGGCGATCTCGTCGAGCTTGCTGCGAGGCATGGTGTCGCTCTGCACGGCAAGCAGCATGACCGGCGCATCGGCGGGGTTGGTCTTGCGGTAGCTTGGCGGCGTCGTCATGTTGTCGGGCAATTGCCGCGTGGCATGCGAGATCGCTGCCTGAACATCGGCTGCTGCCGCATCGATGTTGCGATTGAGATCGAACTGCAGAACGATGCTGGTGTTGCCGAGCGAGTTCGTGGCGCTGATTTCGCTGATGCCGGGAATGGTCTGGAACTGCTTGATCAGCGGCGTGGAGACCGAAGTCGCCATCGTCTGCGGTGAAGCGCCGGTCAGCGCGGCCGAGACGTTGATCGTCGGGAAGTCGACCTGCGGCAGGGCTGCCACCGGTACGAGCTGATAGCCGGCAAGGCCGGCCAGCACGACGCCGATGGCAAGCAGCGTCGTTGCGACAGGACGTCGGATACAGAAATTCGGTATCATTCTTCCGTGCCCGCTGTGATGATTTCGGTTTTGCCTGCGGCTTGGTTAGCCGAGGCGACGTTCAATGCCTTGTCGTCGAACTGCTCCTTGACCGGCTGCTGGTCGACAAGCTGCGCCTGTCCCTCAATGATGACGTGATCGCCCTCAAACAGGCCTTGCGAGACGGCGGTGAAACCCCCGTTCGCGCGCGCCACGGTGACGGGCGTCACATGAGCCTTGCCGTCGCGCGCGACAATGGCGAAGAAGCCGTCGGCGCCGGGACTGACAGCAACGGTCGGGACCACGACCTGCTGTTCATTGTTGTTGAAGTGGACAACGATGTTGACCGATTGCCCGGGCCATAAAGCGCCGGACGCGTTCTCAAACTTCGCCTTCGCGAGAATTGTGCCGGACGCAGGATCGACGGTGTTGTCGTAAAAGCTGATATGGCCCTGACGTGGCTTGGCCTTGTCGGATTGAGGAACGGTGCTGACGTCCACCGGACCTGCGGCAAGTGCAAGCTTCAACTGCCGGAGGTCGCGTTCCTGCAGGTGGAATTTCACGTAGATCGGATCGTACTTTGCGATCGTCACGATCGCGGAGCCGGCGTTCACAAAGGCACCTGGGCTCACGGCGATATCGCCAAGGCGTCCGTCGAAGGGCGCGCGAATATCGGTATGCTCAAGCAGGACCTGATCGACGGCAAGCGCGGCCTTATCGGCCTCCACGGTCGCGGCTGCCGTATCGCGGGCCGCCTTTGCCTGGTCATAGCTTTGCTGTGTGCCGGCCTTTGAGCTCAAAAGGTCATTGGCGCGTGCCAGCGCCGTTTCGGACTCCGCCAGGGTTGCCTGGTCGCGGACGACCATGGCGCTGTCCTTGTCGACAGTTGCCTGTGCGGTGCGGGCATCGAGTTTGGCGATCAGATCTCCCTGTTTCACGGTGGCGCCGTCCGAGGCGAGGATCTGCGTAACGATCCCCTGTTCCTGGGCCGCGATCGTGGTGTTGTCGTCCGCATCCGCCCAGCCGGAGGCTGTGACGTCTCGGGGCAGGACGGTCTCCACTGCTGCGACAGTCTTGACCAGCGTTGGTCCGCCGTTGCGGTTGCGACCCTTGCTGCCGCCCTTCTGATCACCGGATTTCTGCGATGCATCGCCCGCCGTTTGGTGGCCGCCGTCGGCGGCATCGGCCTGCGGCTGACCGTGGGGCAAGAATTGCGAAAGATACGGGATTCGTTCCCTGTATTGCCAAGCGCCAACGCTGGCAGCAGCTATAATGCAGGCCGTGATCAAAAGTTTCTTCATATGCGAGACCGGTTTGGGCGAGTTGCGCGAAAATCAAGGCTCTATTGAACCACGTCTATTACGGCGCAAAAAAGACACAATTGCCGAACCGACCATCACTAAGTGGTTATAATGGCTTAAATTTTTGTAATGAAAGAATGATCTGAAATACCATTTGTTGGGCATCGGCGATCCGCCGTAGCCGACACTTTCCCAATTTCCCCTTTTCAATCAGACGGATCGCGCCGCTCCGCCGTCGCAGCGTACAAGACTGCCCGTGATGTAGCTCGCGGGCTGGCTGCAAAGAAAGGCGGCGGTTGCAGCGAACTCTTCGACCGTCCCATAGCGACCGACGGGGATTGCGGCCTCCTTGGCAGAGCGGATTTCATCGAGGCTCTTGCCGGTGCGCTTGGCGGCCGCCCCATCTACCTCGTCGGTGCGGCCGGTCAGAATGCTCCCGGGAAGCAGAAGGTTTGACGTGACCCCAAAGCGTCCGATCTCCGTTGCCAGCGTCTTGCTCCAACCGGCGAGGGCGGGGCGCAGCGTGTTCGAAAGAGCGAGGTTGGTGATCGGTTCGATGACGCCCGACGACGCGACAGTGAGAATGCGCCCCCAGCCTTGTTCCTTCATGGATGGCAACAATGCGTTGGTGAGCGCGATCACCCGCAGCACCATGGAGAAGAAATAGGTCTCCAGTTTCTCGGGCGTCATGTCCTGCGTCGTTCCTGGCGTGGGGCCGCCGGTATTGTTGACCAGGATATCGATGCCACCAAGCTTTTCATGCACGGCGGCGGTCACGGTCTCGACGAAATTCTCGTCCGAGAGATCGGCCCAGATCCAATCCGCCTTGCCATTTCCTTCGGCGTTGATGGCGCGGCAGTTTGCCTCCAGCGTCTCGCCGCTGCGGCCGCAGAGAAGAACGTTCGCGCCCTCACGTGCCAAAGCCACGGCGATGCCATGCCCCAATCCGCGCGACGATGCCAGAACGAGTGCGCGCTTGCCCTTGATGCCCAGATCCATGTCAATTTCTCCATTTGTCCGTCTTTCTATACGGCGCGCCGACGGGAGACGAAAGCGGCGTCTGGCACCGTTTATAATTTGACGTTTACGTAAGCTGCATATATTTATCTGGCGCTAGAAATGCTGTTGCGCGAATTGGGGGATTCGCTGTCGTTTCCCGGCTCGACAATAGAGCTCTGTTTTGCCAAGAGATAACCCCATCACGGGGAATGTGGCCGCGATGTCGGCCGAGCGGAGATGATGCATGACCGATACGACTGAACTGCCCGAGCGCGAAAGCATGGAATTCGACGTTGTGATCGTCGGTGGCGGCCCTGCGGGGTTGTCGGCTGCGATCCGCCTGAAACAGGTCAATCCGGAACTGTCGGTCGTCGTGCTCGAGAAGGGGGCTGAGGTCGGCGCGCACATCCTGTCAGGTGCCGTCGTCGATCCCATCGGCATCGACCGTCTGCTGCCTGGCTGGCGCCAAGAGGCTGATCATCCGTTCAAGACCGAAGTGACGGACGACCACTTCCTGGTGCTCGGCCCGGCGGGCTCGGTGCGCCTGCCGAATTTCATGATGCCGCCGCTGATGAGCAACCACGGCAACTACATCGTTTCGCTTGGCAACGTTTGTCGCTGGCTCGCCACCAAGGCGGAAGAACTCGGCGTCGAGATCTATCCGGGTTTTGCCGCGACCGAGGTGCTCTACAACGACGAGGGGGCCGTCATCGGCGTCGCCACCGGCGACATGGGCATCGAGAAGAACGGCGAGCCCGGCCCGAACTACACCCGCGGCATGGCGCTAACAGGCAAGTATGTGCTGATCGGCGAGGGGGTCCGCGGTTCGCTTGCCAAGCAGTTGATCGCCAAGTTCGATCTGTCGAGGGATCGCCAGCCGCAAAAGTTCGGTATCGGCATCAAGGAACTCTGGCAGGTGAAGCCCGAGCACCACAGCCGAGGTCTCGTGCAGCACTCGTTCGGCTGGCCGCTCGGCATGAAGACCGGTGGCGGCTCCTTCCTTTACCACCTCGAAGACAATCTCGTTGCCGTCGGCTTCGTCGTCCACCTGAACTACAAGAACCCTTACCTCTATCCCTTCGAGGAGTTCCAGCGCTTCAAGACGCATCCGGCGATCCGCACGACCTTCGAGGGCGGCAAACGGCTGTCCTATGGTGCGCGTGCGATCACCGAGGGCGGCTATCAGTCTGTACCGAAGTTGTCCTTCCCCGGCGGCGCCCTGATCGGCTGTTCGGCGGGCTTCGTCAACGTGCCGCGCATCAAGGGCAGCCACAATGCCGTGCTGTCGGGCATGATGGCAGCGAACCGGATCGCCGCGGCGATTGCCGCCGGTCGCGCCAATGACGAGGTGGTCGAGATCGAGAACGAGTGGCGCTCGAGCGACATCGGCAAGGACCTGAAGAGGGTGCGCAACGTCAAGCCGCTGTGGTCGAAGTTCGGCACGGCAATCGGCGTGGCGCTCGGCGGTTTCGACATGTGGACGAACCAGCTCTTCGGCCTTTCGATCTTCGGTACGCTGAAGCACGGCAAGACGGATGCGGCCTCGCTGGAGCCGGCCGCCAAGCACAAGCCGATCGCCTACCCGAAACCCGACGGCGTTCTCACCTTCGACCGTCTGTCCTCGGTGTTCCTGTCGAACACCAACCACGAGGAAGACCAGCCGGTGCATCTGCAGGTGAAGGACATGGCGCTCCAGAAGTCGTCCGAGCACGACATCTATGCCGGTCCTTCGACGCGCTACTGTCCGGCCGGCGTTTACGAATGGGTGGAGAAGGATGGGCAAGAGACCTTTGTCATCAACGCCCAGAACTGCGTCCACTGCAAGACCTGTGACATCAAGGACCCCAACCAGAACATCAACTGGGTGCCGCCGCAGGGCGGCGAGGGGCCGGTCTATCCGAATATGTAAGAAGCAGTCATGAGCAACGCCTGCGCCATACGGCAGGCGCGTCTCGATGAGCTGCCGCGCCTGACTGAGATCGAGCTCGATGCCTTCGCGACGCTGGCGGAGGCGCTCGGTGTTATCAGGGAAGCGCACACGCTGCCACACGATTTGTTGCGGGGGTCGCTCGATGCGGGCCTGCTGCTCGTTGCCGCCGATGACGGCGACTGTCCGGTCGGCTTTCTCGCGGTCGAGGAAATCGAAGGCACGCTCTATGTGATCGAACTGGATGTTTGCCGGGATTGGCAGCGCAGGGGTGTCGGGCGGCGTCTGATGTCGGCTGCAATCGAGATGGCGCAGCAGCGTCAGCTATCGGCACTGACGCTGACAACGGATCGCTACGTTCCGTTCAACGCGCCCTTCTACGCCTCCCTCGGCTTTGTGCTGCCGAGTGTCGAAGCCGTTCCGCACTTCCTGAAGAAAAAGCTGGATCACGAAATCGCGGTTGGGATGGATCCGGAACGACGGGTTGCGATGGTTCTTACGCTGAAGCGATAGCGGCATGGAACAATAGAGTGAGCCGGCGGATTGGCCGCCGACCCGAACTGCGGAGTTGCTATCGGCGTGAGGCGATGCCGGTCGAGAGTGCTACGCCGAGCCCGGTGATAACAGCGGCGGCAATCTCGGCGATGCCGATTTCCTCCCCAAGCAATAGGCCGCCGCCGATCGTTGCCAGCACCGGCGTGATTGCCGTGAAGGCAGCTGCCTGGGTGCCGCCCAGCGCATGAACCGCAAGGCCGTAGGCGACCGTGGCAGCAAGGCCGGACAGCACGCCTTGGCTCAGTACCTGCAAGCCGACCTCACCAAGTGGTGCGCTGGCAATCGACGTACCGAAGGCTACGGCCAGACCGATGTGTATTAGAAATGACCAGATGGCGATGAGCGCGCTGGCCTGCAGAGCCGTCAGGCCGGAGCGGCGAAAGGCATGCGTGTAGCTTGCCCATAGGATCGCTCCCATCGGTAGCAAAACAAAGCTGGTCCAGGGTAGCGCCGCACCGGCGAGACTGCGGACCAGTAGGATGGCAACGCCGCCGACGATCGCGGCAAGACCGAGCACGCGCATGAAGTCCGGTCGTTCCCGGAAGACGATGACGCCGATCAGCGCAGTGGCAAGTGGCATGGAGCCCCCGAGCAGAATGCCGGCGGCGGATGCCGGGGTCGAGTGAATGGCCGACGTGGTCAGCTGGAAGAAAACGGCGCCAGCGCCCGCGACCATCGTGGCAAGCAGGCGGAGCGGCACGCCTTTCGGCAGCAATCCAGTCTTCAGCCAGACGGGCGCCAGAACAAGCACCGGAATACCGTAGCGGATCAGGCCGATATCGATCGTGCCAAGCTGCGTCGCCGCGCTGTGACGCGTCGCCAGGATCCACGCTGCCCAAATGAGGACGGTGACGACGGCGCCGGCATATCCGACAGATGTCGACGTGGACTTTTCATTGTTCGTGAAGGTAACGGCGCTCATCGATCTCTCCTCTCGTGATCGTCCGGATTGCTGTCCGGTTGAGAGAAGAATAAGCGGAAACGGCGAGGCATGTCCTTGCTATCTATGCCGCCAAAATACTGGTATGAGCAATTATCTGCCAATCACGCCAAAGGATTTTATCGAACATGCCAAATCTTGATAAATTCGATCTGGCGATATTGGAATGCCTCCAGGAGGATGCCCGGGCGACCAACGTGGAGATTGCCGAAAAGGTCAATTTGTCGCCGTCCCCCTGTCTGCGGCGTATCCGCAATCTGGAAAAGACCGGCGTAATCCGCGGCTACCGCGCCGATATCGACCGCAAGGAAGTCGGTCTCGGCCTGACGGTTTTCGTCGAGCTCAAGGTCGCCCATCACAGCCGCGAGAACGCGCAGGCGCAGGAGGCGGCATTGCTCGCCATTCCCGAGGTGGTGTCGTGTTTTCTAATATCGGGAACGGCCGACTTTCTTGCGGAGGTGGTGGTCGAGGATCTCGCAGCCTATGAGCGGCTGCTGACGGACACGCTGCTGACCCTGCCGAATGTCAGCGATATCCGCTCGAACTTTGCCATTCGCAGCATGAAAACCCACGGAGCGCTGAAGCTGCCGGAACTGAAATAGAAACGGGGCCAATCGGCCTGCCAATCGGCCCCGTTTTCTTGCTTAGAGCAGCGTGCCACTGAGGATCAGCAGCGCGACCGAGAAGTAGATCACCAGCCCGCTCACATCGACGAGCGTGGCGACCAACGGCGCGGAGGCGCTTGCCGGATCAAGCCGCAGCCTCTGCAGGATGAACGGCAGCATGGAGCCCGCCAGCGAACCAAACGTGACAATGCCGATCAGTGCGGTAAAGATCGTGACGCCGACCAGGACCCAGTGCTCGCCGTAGTCATAGAGCCCGATTTTTTGCCAGAGCACGATGCGGGCGAAACCGACCAATCCCAGGATCGTGCCGAGCACGAAACCCGTCGGCAGCTCGCGCATCAGCACGCGCCACCAGTCGGAGAGCTTGAGCTCGCCGAGCGCCAGCGCCCGGATGATCAGCGATGTCGCCTGCGACCCGCTGTTTCCGCCAGAGCTCATGATCAGCGGCACGAACAGCGTCAGCACGATCGCCTTCTCAAGCTCGCCTTCGAAATGCTGCATGGCGCTTGCCGTCAGCATTTCGCCGAGGAAGAGGGCGCACAGCCAACCAGCACGCTTGTGGATCATGCCGGCAAAGCTGATCTTGGTGTAGGGCTTGCCGAGGGCTTCCATACCACCGAATTTCTGGGCGTCTTCGGTCTGGTCGGCGATCATCGTGTCGATGACGTCGTCGACCGTGACGATGCCGAGCATGTGGCCGTCCTGGTTGACGACGGGCAGGGCGAGCAGATTATGCTTGCGGATCAGCCGGGCGACATCTTCCTGCGTCATCAGCGGATCGGCACGCACAACCCCTTCCTTCTGCGCAACGGTCAGGACGGATTCGCCGGGCTCGCCGGTGATGAGGCGGCGGAGTGTGACGACGCTCGTCAGCGCGCGGCTGACCGCATCGAGGACGTAGATCGCATAGACCGTCTCGCGCGAACGCTCGACTTTGCGCACGTGCTCCAGCGTCTGTTCGACAGTCCAGGTGTCGGGCACGCTGACGAATTCGGTCGTCATGATGCTGCCGGCCGTGCGGGGCGGATACCCCATCAGGTGCTGGACGGCGAGACAGGTCGTGCGGTCCAGCCGCGAGAAGAGGTGTGCACGAACCTCCTCGTTCATTTCCTGAAAGAGGTCGGCGACACGGTCGTTTGCCACGGCGTTCAACAGCCGTGCGGCATGCTCGACCGGCATGTCTGCAAGGATCGCGGCGGCGTGATGCAACTCGGGACGTCCGAGAATGCGCACGGCCTTTTGCTGCGGCAGCGTAACCAGGATTGCTGCGGCTTCGGATATTTCAAGTGTGTTCAGCTGTTCGACGCGCTCGGCCGTGGTGATCGGGCCGAGGTGGTCGCTGCTGAAGAAACGAGCGGCATGGCCCGCCCGCAGTGGGAAGCGATTGATGTTCATAGGCTCGCCTTTCCGTCGATCCGCCGTAGCGTCCGACGGGCGAGCCCGACGGAGTCAGGTCAGCGCACGAGGGCCGCGTACGGCAAAGGCAATCGACTGCTACTGTCGCTTGGCATCGTGATGATGGCTCCGTTGATATCCGCGGAAAATGGAGGTGATCCGCGTAAGGCTCTAGGTGGTCTCAATTGGCAAAAAAGTCAAGCGCTTGAGGTGCTTGATGCCAGAATGCCGCACCTTCCGGCGCGGCATATCGTTCGAGCAGCGTTCTTTCGAATTTGCGGCCACTGTCGACTATGCGTTGACGCCGGGGGCGGCCGCGTCAGGCGCTCCGGCCACGGCGATCGAGGCTTAGAGATGCCACGAACACAAAGATGCCGATAAACGACAGGATGGCGCCGACATAGCCGGTGGCGGCGAAGCCATAGCCCTGTGCGATAACCAGGCCGCCGAGCCAGGCGCCCAGCGCATTCGCAATATTGAATGCCGAGTGGTGAGATGCCGCAGCAAGCGTCTGCGCGTCCGCCCCGACATCCATCAATCGGGTCTGGACAGCGGGACCGGCAGCAAAGCCGCAACCGATGCAGAATACGCAAAGCGCCAGCATGAACGGATTGGCAGCCGTGAGGGAGAACAGTGTCAGCACGACGATGTTGAACACAAGGCAACCGCCGATCGTTCCCATCAGCGATTTGTCGGCAAACCAGGAGCCGACGACATTGCCGACGTTCATGCCGATGCCGAAGATGATCAGCATCACGGCCACCATACTTTCCGGCAGCATTGCAACCTCGGTCGTGGTTGGCGCGATGTAGCTGAACATGGCGAACATTCCACCGAAGCCGACGGATGCCGTGGCGAGCGTCAACAGGACCTGCGGACGCTTGAAGGCGCCGAGTTCGCGCTTGAAGCTTGCGCCCTCGGCAACTCGGTCGCGTGGCACGTAGTACCAGATCAGGGCGACCGTCAACAGGCCGATAATTCCAACGATCGTAAAGGCAAGCCGCCAGTTGAGAGACTGCCCGAAAACGGTGGCGAGCGGGGTTCCCAGGAGGGTCGCGACCGTCAACCCGAGCATCACGCGGCCGACGGCGCGAGCGCGCTTGTGCATCGGCACCATGGATGCCGCGACGATCGCGGCAACGCCGAAGTAGGCGCCATGCGGCAACCCCGTGATGAAGCGCATCAACGTGAAGCTCTCGAAGGTCGGTGCCATCGCGCTCAACAGGTTGCCGACGGCAAAGATGCCCATGACGAGGAGAAGCAGCGAGCGGCGCGCCATCTTTGCGGCGAGAACCGCGATGATTGGAGCACCGATAACGACGCCGAGCGCATAGGCGCTGATCACGTAGCCGGCCTGCGGCGTCGTCACCGAGAAGGTGTCGGCGACCTTAGGCAAAAGACCCATGATAGCGAATTCGCCGGTGCCTATGCCGAAGCCGCCGCAGGCAAGCGCCAGTTGTACGAGCGCAATTGCCGCCGGAGACGGGGCCTCTTCTGCCGCCATCGTATCTATGGAATCGTTTACGGCGACCTGGCTCAAGAGGCACTCCTTGGCATTCGATAGGTGACATACGGGACGGGACGCAAGATGCGCCGGTGACCGGTAGGCCGGAGATGAAGGGAGATGAAGACGATGCTCCAATATCCCATCTATCAACGATAGATTGCTGCAGGTCGAGTGCGTTTTCTGCAGTGCAGCGTCCCCCGATTTGCATACGTCCCTTGCAAATTTGGGGGCTCTGTCGCCGCTCGCGGCGGCCGTGAGACGCGCTTCAGCTTGAAATTGCCGCTGCGGGAACCATCTGCTTTGCAGCGCCAACAGACTTTGCCTGTCGGGATGGATCAACGGGAGCCTGATGAAACTAGTTGGCTTTTTCAATCGAGATGGTGGAACGTTCAGGACCACCGACATGGAAGCCTATGAAAGGCGGGCCGAGGCGATCTTCAGGGAAGCGGGTCACGATTTCGATGCAATCGTCTTTTCCGGCAAGGAGATTGTACCCGCGATGGAGCGGGCGGCCCGCTGGGGAAACATCGATGGCATCGTCGCTGGCGGTGGCGACGGGACGATATCGGCGGCAGCGTCCATAGCCTGGAGAAACGGCGTCGCACTTGGCGTTGTGCCGGCCGGTACAATGAACCTTTTCGCCCGTTCCTTGCGCGTTCCACTCGATATCTGGCAAGCGCTTGAAACGCTGGCCTTTGGCGAAGTCGATCGTGTCGATATTGCCAGCGCCAACGGCAGGCCGTTCATTCACCAATTCTCGGCCGGGCTGCATGCGCGCATGGTGCGCTATCGAAATTCCTACTCATACCGCTCCCGACTTGGAAAGATGGGGGCAAGCGCGCGGGCCGCATTTGGTGTCGTGTTGAACCCACCCGAATTCGAGGTCGAGTTCGAAGCGGGGGGAGTTTATGAGAGGCGCCGGGTCTCCGCGGTCTCGGTTTCAAACAACCCTTTCGGCCAGAATGCCTTGCTTTATGCCGACAGCCTCACAGGTGGCGAACTAGGCTTCTATACCGCCAATCCACTAAGGCCGCTCGGCGTCGCGCGTCTGGCGATCGATCTCTTGCGAGGCAAGGTGAGGGAGAATGCGGACGTGATGATCATGCATCCGGCAGAAGTGCATCTGCACTTTCCAAAGCTGCCGTCAAAGGCGAATTGCGTGATGGATGGCGAGCTGCGTCCCCTGGAGCGAGACGTTGCATTGAAATTGCATCCAGGCGAACTCAAGGTATTGGTCCAGCAAGGACTTGCAGCGCAAGTTGACGAAGCGGAGCGGCGCGAAGTCGCTCCCTAGCAGCTCCTGCTGGTGGCGCGCATCCCAGAAATCGCTCTGGATCGGTCGGACGAGCTGAGGGGGACGCCGGAGCTAGCGCGGATATATCCAGGCGTAGCCGAAGAGCCGTTGATCCTCCGGTCGCCCGCCGATGTAACCGATGCTTGTGTACTTGGTCGCCACTGCGGAGTATTGCGGGCCGAGGTTCTGTTCAATCCAGTTAACCAGTACCGGCGGTAGCGCCGTTCGATCCTTGGAGGGAAGCCAAACCACCAGGATCGGCTTCTCCGCGGTCCAATCGTAATCGATAGCCAGGTTGCCGAAGAACGTGGACATCGTTGGAACATCAGGCAACTGCATATGTATATTTCCCGACGCCGGCCAGCTGTCGGTGAGCACAAGCCCAGGACGCTTGCCTTCCTCAGCAATGATCTTGCCGGCAAACTCCTCGTAAGGCGCGTTGTAGGCCTCAGGCCGGCCGAAGAGTGACGGCGCGTGCGCGAGAACCAGACTCAGCGACGGGACGATGATCATGACCGCGAGAGGTGCGATAAAGAAGCGCCGCGCAAAATCCTGCGGTCGAATGCCTCGGGCCTGTATCTTCAGGCAAAACGCAATCGGCATCAGGAACAGGAGGGGCAGCACCCATCGGTCGCGCATGGATGTTATGCCGATGGCGAAAACCAGCACGAGAACCTGCACGCCAATCGCCAGAAATATCGTGTCGAAAAAGTGAGCCCAGATGGTCGTCGGTCGCAGACTGCGGAGGAACTTCTTGCCGAAAACGATTGCATAAACCGCAACAAGAGGCGCCATGATCACGAGCACCTGACCGAAGAACTCGGTCGGCCCCTTGATCAGTTTCGCGAGTACGCTGGCCGGCGCTTCCTGCGCCATGGTATTCAGCGTTCGGGTTGCGGCCAGGCCGATATTGTTAAGGAGCCAAAGGCCGTGCGGCGCGAAGATGAGGACCGCGATAGCCAGTGAAAGCAAGAAGCGACGGTCGAACAGGCGCTTCTGTCCCTCTGGATGCAGAAACACTGCAATGAGCGCTGCAAACACGACGAGAGTGAAGTTGTACTTCGACAGCATGCCGAGTCCCAGCGTGACGCCGATTGCCGCGTAGGAGAACAGGGATGGGGCCTTCAGCGCTTTGATGATGCTGTAGATGAAGAGGTTTATCATCAGCATCTGGGCGACTGTATGGGTCAGGTCCCTTTGTGCCTGCCAGAAAACCTGTGGAATCGTGAACAGCGAAAGCGTCGCGATGGCAGCAAACAGGCGATCATCGAGCACCAGTTTGGCCAGCTTGTAGTAGCTCAGGAAAAGAAGAAACAGCACCAGGTTCTTGGTTGCGGCAATCGTTGCGATCGACAATCCGAAGCCGGACACCACCATCGCCTGCAGCCAGTTGTAGAGCGGCGGCTGGGTGTCGTAGCCGGCCACAAGCCATTGCGAGAAGAACGCCTGCTGGGACTCATCGACCCGCAGGCCGTTTGGCACGAGGAGGCGAACGACAAAGCTGACGACAAAATATGCCGCCAGCAGCAGGACAACCGCGTCCGGCTTGCGAGCCAGCAGATTACGCATTCTCACTTCCGTCGAAGACCTGGCGGACGATGTAGTTCGGCGAGGTGTCGTCGCGATAATAGGTACGGGCAATCATCTCGGCAAGAATGCCGGTCGTGATCAACTGCACGGAGGACAGCATGAAAACGATGCCGACCATCAGCATCGGGCGGGTGCCGATGTCGTTGCCCAAGACGAACTTGTCGACGAACAGATAGAGCATCACCAGAGCGGAGATCCCACCCAGTCCGAGGCCCAGTGAGCCGAAGAAATGGCCTGGCCGTGCCTTGTATCGCATGAAGAACATGACGGAAAGCAGGTCGAGGATCACGCGAAAAGTACGCGAGATGCCATACTTGGACTGCCCGTGCTGGCGGGCATGGTGGGTCACGACCATTTCGCCGATGCGCGAGCTTGGCACGACGCCGGCGACCCAGGCGGGGATGAAGCGGTGCATTTCGCCCATCAGCTTCACCTGCTTGATGATCGAGGCGCGGTAGATCTTCAGGCTGCAGCCGTAGTCGTGCAGCTTCACGCCGGTAATGCGCCCGATCAAGTAATTGGCACACCATGAGGGAATCTTGCGTAGCAGGAGACCGTCTTGGCGGTTCCTGCGCCAGCCAACCAAAAGATCGAGCTCACGCCGCTCCAGTTCGGCGACCATGGACGGAATGTCTTTCGGGTCGTTCTGCAGATCGCCATCCATTGTGGCGATCAATCGGCCGGTCGCGGCGTCGATGCCTGCCTGCATCGCGGCCGTCTGGCCGAAATTGCGCTGCAGTTCGACGATCCTCAGCGTAAGGCCCTCGCGGCCGATGTGCTTGCGCGCATTTACCAGCGTGGCATCGGTGCTGCCATCGTCGATCAGGATAAGCTCCCAGCGATCGGAGTAGCGGGCCATGGCCAAGCAGATGCGATCGACAAGCGGGCCGACGCTCTCTTCCTCGTTGAAGACAGGCACAACGAGCGACAATTCGACCGGCCGCATCGCTTCCACGAGGCCCTGACGTGGGTCTACTGTTGTCTGCACGTTTGAATTCTCCTACAAGGCGCACGGCCAAAAGCGGCATTCGCCGCGATAGTCAGGAAAGCCTACTATATGAAGTTTCCGGTTGTTGCCAGCCGACAATCCTGGATTATCCGCAATCGGATGACGCTGCTGACGATCGTGATCGTGGCGGCTTACGCGCTTTTCATCCAGTGGTTTTGGGGCTGGCCGGTCATTCTCGGACAATGGGCCGAGGTCGGTGCTATCCCGATTATCGCCGCTCTCGCACTTCTGACCAGCACCTACTTTCTCAGGACCTGGCGCATCTACGATTATTTTCCGAGAGAAACTGCGGGCCGCTTCAAGGTGCTTTTTCGCGTCACGCAGATTCACAATCTCCTGAATATCATGCTGCCGTTTCGAACGGGGGAGACAAGCTTTCCGGTGTTGATGCGCACCGAGTTCGGTATTCCGCTGGCGCGCGGCACGTCGGCGCTGTTCGTCATGCGCCTGCTTGATCTGCACGCCTTGCTGGCTGCCGCCGGCATAGGCTTCGCGATCGCGTCACCGCACAACATCGTTGCATGGATCGTCTGGGTGTCCTTCCTGTCACTTCCGGTAGTCGCTTTTGCTCTGAGGCGACCCTTGTTGCGGCTTGCCTGCACGATGCTGCCGGTAAAAGGGCAGAAGCTGGTGGTTGAGGTTGAGAGGGGACTTCCGGTCGATGCCGCGGCTTTCACGCGCGCCTGGGCGATGACCGTCATCAACTGGCTCGTCAAGGTTCTGGTGCTCGCCTGGGCCCTCAACCTGATGGGCGTATTGCCGATGGCAGCAAGTTTCGGCGGGGCGCTTGGCGGCGAGCTCTCCTCTGTGCTTCCGGTGCACGCGCCGGGTGGCGTCGGCACTTATCCGGCCGGGATCACTGCCGGTGCCGTTGCCCTAGGCGCATCCAGCGAGAAGACGGCCCTTGCTGCCTTGGCGCAAGCAAGCATCAATGCGCATTTGCTGATCATCGTCTCGGCACTGACGGGCACTGCGATATCACTGCCGCTCGGCCGCAGCCGTAAGCTCTGAAATCCGTTCTCTCAGGAATGTCTGCTCTGGCGCCTGTTGACACAGCCTCAAGGCTGTCTCGTAGGCTGCAATCGCCTCGGCCTTCTGTCCCAATTGCCTCAGAAAATCGGCACGGGCCGAATGCGCAAGATGATAGCTCTCCAATTCTCCTGCCTGCAGGATGGCGTCAACGAGCTGCAAACCTCTTTCTGCTCCCTCCACCATCGCCACGGCGACGGCCCTGTTGAGTTCGGCAATCGGCGACCACTGGGCCGACAGCAGGAGATCATAGAAGCTGACGATGCGGCGCCAATCCGTACTCTCAGGCGTCTCGGCTCGCGCGTGCTCCGCAGCGATGGCCGCCTGCAGCGTGTAGATACGGACCTCGCCATTCCGCAGGGCGCCGTCGAGGCGCCCGAGACCTTCGCGAATCTTTTCACGGTCCCAAAGCCCGCGATCCTGATCGGCCAGGAGAATGAGACCTCCCTGCGAACTCCGCCTGGCGGCGCGACGCGAATCCTGAAGGAGTAGGAGTGCAAGCAGCCCCGAGACATCGGGGTGCGGCAGAAGGCGCGCGAGCAGCCGTGTCAGGCGGATGGCCTCCGAAGTGAGATCCGCTCGGACGACCTCCTCGCCGGACGAAGCGGAGTATCCCTCGTTGAAGACCAGATAGATCACATGCAGCACCCGGTCGAGCCGCTCCGGCAATTCGTCGCGCTCAGGGACCTCGTAGGGAATCTTCGCTGTGCGGATCTTGTTCTTCGCGCGTACGATGCGCTGTGCCACAGTTGGGGCGGGGACTAGAAATGCATGGGCGATCTCTTCAGTCGTAAGTCCGCATATCTCTCTAAGCGCCATCGCCATTTGCGCGTCGGCGGGTATGATCGGATGACAGCAGGTGAAGATCAACCGGAGCATGTCGTCTTGGATCAGGTCCACGTCGCCAATCTCCGTTTCATCGAAAGACCCGTATAGACTTTCCTCGATGTCCTTCGCCGACATATCGAAACGCGACCGGCGCCTGATGTGGTCGATCGCGCGAAATCGCCCGGCGGAAACGAGCCAGCCAAACGGGTTTGCCGGAACACCATCGCGGGGCCACGTCCGCGCGGCGGCTGCAAACGCGTCGTGCAGGGCTTCTTCGGCCCTGTCGAAGTCTCCAAGGAGACGGATGAGTGTCGCAAGCACCCGGCGAGACTGCGATCGGTAGATATCCTCGATCAGACGTTCCAAGGTCTACTCCGGCAATGTCAGGATCCGCACCGGGCGGATTTCCACAGCGCCAATTCGCGCACATGGAATTCCAGCGGCGATTGCCTTTGCCTCATCCATATCGGAGGCATCGATAACATACAGGCCGGCCAGATGCTCCTTCGTCTCGACGTAAGGGCCATCAGTCATGCTAAGCTCGTTGTTGCGCACCCGCAGGACGACAGCCTTATCGGGCGTTTCGAGCGCATCGGCATGAATCAGCGTGCCCCGTTCGCGCAACCCTTCGTCGAAGCCGAAATGCGCGCGAACGACAGCTTCGGTTTCTGCAGGGGCCTGACGACCGTCGACATCGGCCGAATTGTAGATCAGGCAAACATAGCGCATCGCATTATCTCCCGTCTTTGATGGAATAGGCCGGCCGTATCTCGATCGAAGCGTATTTCAATATGGGGAACGTCGAGGCGATCCTCTCGGCTTCTTCCATGTCGGCGGCGTCGATCAATACGAAACCACCAAGATGTTCCTTGATTTCGGCGAAGGGACCGTCGGTTGCCGTCGTGACGCCCTGCCTCACTCGAAGAGTAACTGCAGATTCGGGCTCGTGCAGCGCAAGAGCGACTTGCAGGACGCCGCGGTCATGCCAGTGATCGTCGCTTGCGATGCATTCCTGCGTGACCACATCCCACTCTTCCTGCGGGACGAGCTTGCTCTTCTCGGTGTCGAACCAGACCTGGCAGAGATATTTCATGACGTCTCCCTCAACTATAGACCGGAATATCGTAGATCGGCCGGACTTCTATTGACCCTAGTCTTGCAAGCGGGATACCGGCCGCAACGCGAATGGCATCGTTCAGATCTTTTGCGTCGATAAGAATGAAGCCGCCGAGTTGTTCTTTTGTTTCTGCAAAAGGGCCGTCCGTCACTGACATTTCATCATTTCGAACGCGGACGGTCACGGCATTCTTTGGCGATTGCAGCGCCTGCGCGGCGATCATGTGCCCGCTGGCGATCAGATCATCGTCGTAAGCGAGGGACGCTCTGTCGAGGTTCCTTTTTTCCTCCTCGGTCATGGCTTCAAGCGTCGCCGGCTCGAACCAGACCTGGCAGAGATATTTCATCGTTCGCTCTCCCTGGCTGTCACGATCATTGGACGCTCAGCCTAGGGTGATTTCGACAGGAAGCGAAAAAATCTTTTTGCGGAAATTTGGGTCGAAACGAGCACACTGGCTTCGACCAAGTGTCGTCAACAATATGGAGTGACGACGATGGGTTTTTTCGAGATCGTGCTGGCGAACGCCATCCGCGCAAGTCGCCAACAGAACAAACAGCCCTATCAGGCTGATACGGAACTGCCAATGATGCGGGCCACAATCGCACGCCTCGTTGCAGTCGCAGCCCTTTTTGCGGTTACGATTGTGGTGCTGGATGCCGCGGGCGAGCACTATGAGCGCCAACTTGCGACTAGCGCGGTCGCAGCCACTCGCCAATAAGGGAAACGGCCTATTGGAAGGCCGTTTCGAAGAAGCTTCTGAGCTTGCGCGAATGCAGTGCTTCCGGCGGCATTGCTGCGAGTTTCTGGATCGCACGGATACCAATTTGCAGATGCTGGTTGACCTGCGTCCTATAAAAGGCGGTCGCCATGCCGGGCAGCTTCAATTCGCCATGCAACGGCTTGTCCGATACGCAGAGCAGGGTGCCGTAGGGCACGCGGAAGCGGAAGCCGTTTGCGGCGATCGTCGCCGATTCCATGTCGAGCGCGATGGCACGAGCCTGGGACAGACGCTTGACCGGGCCGCGTTGGTCGCGCAACTCCCAGTTCCTGTTGTCGATCGTGCCGACTGTGCCGGTGCGCATGATGCGCTTCAGCTCGAAGCCTTCGTAGCCGGTGATCTCTGCCACGGCGCCCTCCAGGGCGACCTGCACTTCCGCCAGTGCCGGGATCGGCACCCAGACAGGCAGATCGTCGTCAAGGACGTGGTCTTCGCGCATGTACGCGTGAGCAAGGACATAATCACCCAGGCGCTGGCTGTTGCGCAGGCCGGCGCAGTGGCCGAGCATCAGCCAGGCATGCGGGCGAAGGACGGCCACGTGGTCGGTGATCGTCTTGGCATTGGATGGGCCGACGCCGATATTGATCATGGTGATCCCGGCATGCCCTTTCTTTTTCAGATGGTAGGCCGGCATCTGCGGGAGGCGCGAAAGCGTAACGTCGGTCTCGGGCTGATTGGAGCCGGCATGCGTGATGATATTGCCCGGCTCGACAAAGGCCGTGTAGCCGTCTCCGCCTTCCGCCATCAGCTTGCGTGCCCAAATACAGAATTCGTCGATGTAGAATTGGTAGTTCGTAAACAGCACGAAGTTCTGAAAATGCTGCGCGCCGGTCGCGGTGTAATGGGCAAGACGGGCAAGCGAGTAGTCGATGCGCTGAGCGGTAAAGGCGGCAAGCGGCGAAGGTTCGCCTGGCGGTGGAATGTATTCGCCGTTGGCAATCTCGTCGTCCGTTGTGTTCAGGTCCGGCGTGTCAAACAGATCACGCATCGGAATGTCCATGAACGCCGCGGCGGATGCCTCGACATGGGCACCCTCACCGAACGCAAAGTGCAGTGGAATAGGTGTCGTCGATTCTGAAACGACGACCGGCACGTTATGATTTCTCATCAGCAAGCCAAGCTGCTGCTTCAGATAGTGCCGAAACAGCTGCGGCCGAGTAATCGTCGTCGTGTAGATACCGGGAGCGGTAACGTGCCCGTAGGACAGACGAGTATCGATGTGGCCGTAACTCGTCGTCTCGATGCTCACTTGTGGGTAGAAGGCGCGATAGCGCGATGTAATTGGCGCGCCCTTGGCTAGCGTGGCGAAGCTCTCAACCAGGAAATGGGTGTTGCGTTCGTAGAGTTCTGTCAGCGCGTCGACTGCCTCGACGGGATCGTCAAAGGTTTGCGGCGCGAAAGGTGACGGAGACGAAATGTCGAGAGGGGAAGAGATTCGTTTGTTCATGCGGCATTATAGGGTGTTGTTCCTAACAAGCAAACGACGCGGCTAAAGGGATTGCAGAGATTTTTGGGGGCTGCGATGTGCTGCCGCGCAGCCAGTCAGTTGCTTGTTCTACAGAACGGGCGGCTGGCGTCGAAGCACGTATAGTTGGCCCCGAAGTGTGACTGCGCACCGCCGCCGGCATTGCGGTTGACCGCAACCGAAAAGCTGACGGCGAAGACTGCTGCAAACAGCGTGATGATGGTGAAACGTCTTGCCAAAATGAGCATATCCATGACTTTGCCCCGGTATCGCCTTAGCGTTGAGACAGTCTTGCCACGTTGTGGCTGAACGGGTGCTGAGATCATGGTTCATCAGGCGTTCAGGAAGCCGGGCAGCTTGAAGCGCGGCTGCTACTGCTTATCTCTTTTGTCCCGCAAAGGAGATTTTCATGACGGCACACGATTGAGCTTTATTACTGGCCCACCCCCCAACGGCTGGAAGATCAGCATCATGCTCGAGGAACTCGGCGTTCCCCACAAGGTCAAGTACATCAACATCGGTAAGGGGGAGCAGTTCACGTCGGAATTCCTGAAGATCGTCCCGAACAATCGCATGCCGGCAATTGTCGATCCCGATGGCCCCGGCGGCGAACCGGTCTCGGTGTTTGATTCCGGCGCCATCCTCCAATATCTCGGTCGCAAGTTCGGGAAGTTCTATTCGACGGACGAGCGCACACGCGTCCAGATCGAGGAATGGCCTTTTTGGCAGGTCGGTGGCTTGCGCCCCGTGGCCGGACAGGCGCATCACTTCCGCGGTTATGCGCCGGAGAAGATCGAATACGGCATCAACCGCTATACCAATGAAGTGAACCGCCTATACGGTGTGATGAACAAGCGGTTGGCAGAGCGCGAATATCTCGCCGTGGACTACTCGATCGCCGACATGGCTTGCATCGGCTGGGTTGTTCCATACGAGAAGCAGGGACAGGACCTGAACGAGTTTCCCAACCTCGAGCGCTGTTCGAGACGATGATGGAGCGCCCGGCCGTGGTCGGCGGCACGGCAATCGGCAAGGAAAAACGCGAACGCAGCAATCTTGCCGATGACAAGGAAGCGCAAAAGATCCTTTTCAATCAGCGCGCCCGCTGACAATTGACGCAGAAAAGCGCCCGGCTTTCCGGGCTGCCCGGCTTTCCGGGCGCTTTCTTTTGGAAAGCCGTTTCTTACAGGCGTGTCCAGGTCTGCGATTTGCAGAGCACGTTGAGGACGCAGCCTTTCATCTTCAGTGAATTTCCGAAAATATTGCCGGATCCGCTATAGGTCTTGTCATTGGCTGGATCGGTGATCTGGCCGGTATAGGTAACACCGCTTCCTGCGAGAATGCCGATCTTCTTGCCGGCATACTTGCCGGATTTCAGCACGATGCAGTAGCTGCCGCCGCAAGATGCAATCTGGGCCGTATCGCCCGCAGCTGTCTTCCAATTGCCGACGATCGGTTCGTCAGCAGAAGCTGCCCCGGCGGCAAACATCAATGCGCCAGAGAGAATAAGTGTTCGGATCATTCGTTCCTCCCTAATGTCCAGCCGCGAAAATAGATGACGCGAACGTAAACGTAAATGTGTTTTTCACTGCTTCAGGCGAGCGTTTTCGCAGACCGACAGCGGCGAAATCTTCCGTTCTGGGCATTTGATGCTGATTTCGTGGTGAACGGAAGGTTGATTTTCAGATCTGAATATTCCGTAAAATTGTGTCGAAAATCCTTAATCCGCAAGGGATCCGATGCTTAACAAAAATCCAATTTTACCAAGCGTTTGCACTTTGTTTGTCTCACATTAATCATGCGTTTTAGGCGTTTTTTGAAAGCGCATCGGCATAGTGGATCCATCAAACGAGCGGGGCAAACCCGCCGAACCGAAGGGTACTTAAAACCGCGATAGACGGCAGGTCTCCGGAGGTAAAACAGGGCAAGTCGATAACAGGCAAAACAGGGATAAACCGATGGCACGCTTTGAAATGCACAATGCTGAAATGGCCACCATGGGTGGCGAGAACAACGCCGACATCTTCTGCGAAATGGGTCTGATGTATGCGACCGGCCGCGGCTGCGCTGTCGATCTGGTCGCCGCTCACAAGTGGCTGAACATCGCAGCGATCAAAGGCAACGACCGCGCCGCCGAGCTTCGGGCTGACGTTGCCGCAGGCATGGACAAGATGCAGATCGTGGAAGCGCTGCGCGCTGCCCGCGAATGGATGACGATCCACTGAGAACCGTTTGCCCGCAAAGGCGCGGGCAAGATCGATAACAACCTCAAAAGGGGGCTGGCGCGGTGCTTGGACGCGCCAATGCCAGGACATCAACCGCGACCGGCAGGAACAAGGCTGGCGCGGTTCCTTGCGTTTAACCCAATGTCTTAAGTACCTGCGGCAGGGCTTCCTCGAGAAGCGCCATGTCAGCTTCCGGTCCAACGCTGACGCGGATGCAGCGGTTGAGCGGGGCAACGCCGGGCATGCGAATGAAGACGCCGTGCTGCATCAGGCCATCGACAATGGCACGGGCATAGGTGCCGTCACGTCCGGCGTCGATCGCAACGAAATTTGTGGCGGAGGCGAGCGGAACGAGGTTGTTGGCCGTGGCGATGGCGGCGATCCGGTCGCGCGCGTCGTGGATGCTGGCCACGACCTCGGCGAGATAGGCTTGGTCCTTGAGTGCCGCCAGTGCAGCGATCGTGGCCAGTCGATTCATGCCGAAATGATTGCGGATCTTGTCGAATGCGCGCGCCGTACCTGATGTCGAGATGACATAGCCGACCCTGGCGCCCGCCAGGCCATAGGCTTTCGAGAAGGTGCGCGTGCGCACAACATTCGGCAAGTCGATCAGCGCGCTGATGGGGGGCAGCGATCCCGCCGGGCCGGTTTCGCTGTAGGCCTCGTCGAGAATGAGCAACGTGGTTTCCGGTAGCGCACGGGCAAAGGCGACGACACTGTCGGCATCCCACCAGCTTCCCATCGGATTGTCCGGATTGGCGAAATAGACCAGCGGCGCGTTCTCGCGTTTGACGGCTGCGAGGAGGCCGTCGAGATCTTCGCGATCGCTGGCATAGGGCACGGTCACGAGCCGCCCGCCGAAGCCGGCAACGTGGAAATTGAACGTTGGATAGCCGCCGAGCGATGTCACGACGGGTGCGCCCGGCTCAATGACGAGCCGTACGATCTGGCCGAGCAGTTCGTCGATGCCGCCCCCTATCGCGATGGAGTCGATTCCGACGCCCAGATGGTTGGCAAGTGCTTCCCTGAGCTCGTAGTTTTCAGGATCGTTGTACTTCCATATCTCGCCAGCCTGGACGCGCATGGCTGCGAGTACGGATGGGGCAGGGCCAAAGCCATTCTCGTTGGCGCCGATACGCGCCTTGACCTGAAAGCCGCGCTGACGCTCGATTGCTTCTGGGCCGACGAACGGAACGGTGGAGGGAAGGGCGTTAGCAAGCGGCGTGAAGCGCGAGAAGGCGGACATGCTGGGGCAATTTCCTGGATGCTGTGAAAATTCGGACCGAGAATAGGCCCCGCTGCCGCCAAGGCAAGAAACATTATTCCCCGGTATTCACGATTTACATCCGCACAATTCCGCGGGCTTCGATCGCTTCCATGTTGCCAATCATGAAGTCGGCGCGCAAAACGCGGCGCAGCACGTCGGGCTCGATCGTATTGATGAAGCGGACGCCGATACGTTCGTTGTTGCGATAGGTTTCCGCACAACCGATCCGATAGGCAAGGCCGAGAATGTTAAGGTAGTAGTGCTTTGGCAGGCCCGCGGTGGATGACACGACAAACGTAGCGCCACCCTGCGAGATATCGACGATCTCCGCACTCCGGACGGAGATGCCGGTAAGACAGGGCCGAACCGCAACGATCCGGGCGGGGCGCCTTACGTTGAATTTTTCCCAGCGCGTCTCGTAAACCGCGGATTTCACGGTTGCAAGGTGTGTGGCACGAAGCATCGACATTCCGCGTTTCCCTGAACCAAGGTAATCCCGGTCCTCTTCAATTGAAGCCTCACACGAATGCCTTGCACAATTGTGAACGAGGAAAATACAATTTTAGCGATGCGGCCATTTCCGCCCGTTCGGCCAGCTGGGCGAACATCTTCTCGCGTCGAGTAGCGAATGGATTCGCCGGACCGTAGTTGTCGCGAAATGTCATCGAACTCTTTGTCGATTTGCACGTTTGCCTAATTGTCGACGGCGCACAGCGCTTCAAAATTGCAGAGCGAGGAAATCACAATGGTTGATGTCAGAGTTCCGTCGAAGTCGTGGGTCGTCGTTTGCGATGGTGCCAAGGCATTGATCCTGCGGAACGCAGGCGATGCGGAATTGATGAATCTCAAGGTTGAAGAAACCCTCAGTCAGCCCAACGAACCGGACCGCGAAATAGGCGCAGGCAAACCGGGTCGAACGCATGCGGCCGATGGGCAGAGTGCCAGTGCCGTTGAGCAGACGGACTGGCACGAGCAGGCCGAGGCAAAGTTCCTGAAGCTGGTTGCCGCAAAGCTGGAGGTGCTGGTGCGTGAAAAAAACGCGCGTCGCATCATTTTGGTTGCGCCGCCAAAGGCGCTCGGTACGCTGCGAGCCAACCTATCGGCCGATGTTCAGGCTGCAGTTTCGGCTGAGGTGCCGAAGGATTACATTAATCTGCCGGTCGACCAAATAGAGCGGCACCTAGCTTCTTGACGCAACCTCCTACGGCCGCGGCGCACCGCCACCAGGGAAGCGGCGGTTTCGCAGACAAGATGCAAGAGCAATACATCGAGGCTAAGATTCGAAATTCAGCCTTAAGACGTGATGCAGGAATTCCGGGTTGATCAGCATGTTGAAGCTGATCGTCACGAGGTCGCCCTCGCGCTTGACCACCGTCGAGCCGATCTCGTCGTGGATGCCGAGGATTTCGAGGAAGAAGTGGTTCGGGACCTCGAGGCTCGGATTGACCTCCAGCACCGCGCCGGCAAGCGTGATCGTGCGGATCAGGCAGCGGACCTGCGTTCCCGTGCTGAGGTGATGCCCAACGAAGATGATCTTTCCGGGGCGGTTGAGCGAAAACTCCCGGTAAGCCTGCTCGGGCTGCTCTGTGTCGAGGTGCATCTGAAAGGCCATGGTAGCGTCCGCTTGTTGTACGCTTCGAGATTAGCGCAAGATTGCTGACAACTTCTGAATGACGCCCTACAATCCGAAGCTTATGCCTGTCTGGAGATCAAAATGGCTCGTTATTAGACAGGGATGGGCCTCCTTGGCATCGCTTGACAGTTCGCCGCCGTTCAAGCATATCGAACTTGGCTCGAGGCGCCTGCCGCTCGCGGACGACAAGTCCATGGTGAAGTACTCGATAGGATCAGTCGCAGCCAATTGGTGCATGCTGACTGCAGGCAATGCGAGCACCCTTGTACAGGTCGAAATGGCATGCCTTCCGAAAGGCTGAATCCGTGACCACCGCATATCCGACAATCGAAGAATTGAAATCGCAAGCCAAGCGCCTCCGCCAGGCCATGGAAGCGCGCGGCACCGCGATCTCTCATAGTGCCGCGCTGGAACTCATTGCCCAGCAGCATGGCGTGCGTGATTGGAACACGCTCTCCGCACTCGCCACCCGGCCGAACGAGGAACCGATCGCCGCCATCTCCGTAGGCTCCCTGGTGCGCGGCCGCTATTTGAACCAGCCGTTCACCGGCAAGGTCCTGGCGCTTGCCGCTCAACCGGGCGGCGGGCTCCACAAGATCACCATCCACTTCGACGAACCGGTGGATGTCGTGACCTTCGAGAGCTTCTCCGCCTTCCGGCAGCGCATCAACGCGCAGGTCGACAGCAATGGCGTATCTCCGCGCAAGACCTCGAACGGCGTCCCACATCTCGTGCTCGAGATTTAAGTGGCCACTTAGTGTGCGCAGCGTTGGCGGCACTTGATGGAGGATTGGACCATCAACACGCTGCCGCGCTGTCAGGCTATTTGCCGATCGTGATTTCGCCTACGCCTTCAGCAGCCATTCGTGCTCTGGCTGGTTGTGGAACTTCCATACCCGCTTCGGGCCGGCCATGACGTTGAGATAGTAGAGATCATAGCCGTGGACGGTGGCGCACGGGTGGTAACCCTTCGGCACCAGCGTCACGTCGCCATTCTCCACCGCCATCGCCTCATCGAGCGACCGATCATCGGTATAGACGCGTTGGAAGGCGAAGCCCTGCGGCGGGTTCATGCGGTGGTAATAAGTCTCCTCCAGCAGGCTCTCGTTCGGCAGATTGTCCTGATCATGCTTGTGAGAAGGGTAGGAGGATGTATTGCCGTTCGGCGTGATGACCTCGACAACCAGCAGCGAATGAGCGGAGTTGTCGTCCTCGGGCATGATGTTGGTCACGAGGCGAACATTCGAGCCCTTACCGCGCTGGAATTGCGGGTGCACGCCGGGCGGGATGAGCTTCGCCTTGTAATCGCCGCCGCCAGGCGCCGAGCAGACGGCAAGTTCGAGATCGGTTTCCGCCGTCACCGACCAGCTTGTGCCAGCCGGAGCATAGAGCGAGTGCGGCGCACCCTCGAATGGGCTCATGCGCCCGCCGACCGAACCGAAATCCTCTCCAGCGGCGGTCGCCTTGCCTTTGCCGGCCACCCAGACGAGGCAGACTTCACGGTCGCTTGCGGCGCCGGAGACGGTCTCACCCGGCTTCAGCCGATGCATGTCGAAGCCGACATAAGTCCAGCCGGCGGTGTCGGGCGTGACGTGGGTGACGCGACCGCTGTCACCCTTGGGCTTTACGAGAAGGTTCGGCATGAACGTATGTCCTTCATTCCACATCAATGCGCTTCAACGGGCGTGTTATCCCTTCGGGAAGCCTTCGGTTTCCACCGTGTAGCCAGCGGCCGTCATCACCCGCATCAGTTCGGCGTGACCGATCTCCGCCATCTTCTGCGGCGGCGCCTTGCGCGGATCCTGTTCTGCCTCGACGACGAACCATCCCTCATACCCGTAACCGGCGAACCGCTTGACAATGGCGCCGAAATCAAGCGAGCCATCGCCGGGTACCGTGAAGGCGCCTAGCGCTACCGCATCGAGGAATGACTGCTTGCTGCGGTCGAGCCCGTCGACAACGGCTTTGCGGATGTCCTTGACGTGGACGTGGTTAATGCGGGCTTGGTGGTTATCGATGGCGCGCAAGACGTCGCCGCCGGCGAAAGCCAGATGCCCGGCGTCGAGCAGAAGGGGAATGCCTTCGCCCGAATTGCGCATGAAGGCATCGAGCTCCGGCTCGGTCTCGACGACGGCCGCCATGTGGTGGTGATAGGAAAGCGGCATGCCCTGCTCGGCGCACCATTCGCCAAACTGCGTGACCTTGCGGGCATAAGCCTTCATCTCGTCGTCGGAGAGGCGCGGCTTGGTGGCAAGCGGCTTGGAGCGGTCCCCCTGAATTGAACGGCCAACCTCGCCATAGACGATGCAAGGCGCGTTGACGGCTTTGAACAGCTCGATCATTGGCGCAATGCGCTCCTTGTTGGCGGAAAGGTCCTCGTCGACAAGCGTGCCGGAGAACCAGCCGCCGCAGAGCGTCACGTCGGCGGCGCGCAGGATCGGCAGCATCTCGGCCGGATTGTTCGGAAAGCGGCGGCCCTGTTCCATGCCGGTGAAGCCGGCGCTGCGCGACTGGCGCAGGCATTCTTCCAGGGATACGTCGTCGCTGAGCTCAGGAAGATCGTCGTTCCACCAGGCGATCGGCGACATGCCAAGTTTGGCCTTCATCAATAGTCTCCTCAAAGGCATTGCTGGAAGAGCGGGACCGCTCTTCCGAAAATTAAAACAGCCGGTTAGGCGATACGCTGGCCGGCGCGCGCCTTGACGTAAGCCGCATGCGCCTTGTTGACCTGTTCACGCGGGCTGACTTCAGGGACAGCCACATCCCACCAATAGCCCCCAGCTTCCGTCGTGATCAGCGGATCGGTGTCGATGACGAAAACCGATGTACGGTCATTCTTTTTCGCGTCGGCGATGGCCTTTTCAAGCTCGGCGATCGACTCAACCTTGACCGCAATCGCGCCCATGCTCTCGGCGTGCGCCCGGAAGTCGATCTCGGGCATGACTTCGTAGTGTGCGTCCTTCAGCAGGTTGTTGAAGTTCGCGCCGCCGGTCGCCATCTGCAGCCGGTTGATGCAGCCGTAGCCGCGGTTGTCGAGCAGGACGATGTTGAGCTTCAGGCCGAGCATGACCGACGTCGCGAGCTCGGAATTCAGCATCATGTAGGAGCCGTCGCCGACGAGGACGAAGACTTCCTTTTCGGGATGCGCCATCTTGGCGCCGAGCCCGCCGGCAATCTCGTAGCCCATGCAGGAAAAGCCGTATTCCATGTGATAGCTGCCAGGTGCTGTCGCCGGCCATAGCTTGTGCATCTCACCCGGCAGACCGCCGGCGGCGCAAAGGCCGATTGCCCTTTCGAGGTCGATCGTGCGCGTAACGGCGCCGATCACCTGGGCGTCGGAGGGCAGGGCGGCATTGGTGCTCGCCATCGCCTTGGCGGCCGCCTCCACCCAGACCTTCTTTTCCCGTTCGGCCTTCTCCGCCAGCGCGGTCGGTGCTTTCCAGCCTGCGAGCCCACTTGAGATTGCCTTCAGCCCTTCACGGGCGTCAGCCACCAATGTCTGGCCGTCGTGCTTTGCGGCATCGTAGGCGGCAATGTTCAGGCCGAGAATTTTCAGCTTCTCGTTCTGAAACAGTGCCCAGGAGCCGGTCGTGAAATCCTGGCAGCGAGTGCCGACAGCGATGATCAGATCTGTTTCCGTTGCAATCGCATTGGCCGCCGATGTCCCTGTGACACCGACCGAGCCAAGCGCCAGCGGGTGCCTCTCGTCGATCGCCGACTTTCCGGCCTGCGTGACCACGACGGGGATCCGGTGTTCCTCCGCAAATGCCGTCAGTTCCTTGGTTGCTTGGGAGTAAAGCACGCCACCGCCCGCGATGATGACCGGCTTTTCGGATTTCTTGATGTGCGCGATGGCGTTTGCCAGTTCATCGGCATCCGGGCGCGGACGGCGCATGGTCCAGACGCGCTCCTGGAAGAAGCTTTCGGGATAATCGAAAGCTTCCGCCTGCACGTCCTGGCACAATGACAGCGTGACGGGGCCGCAATCATAGGGATCGGTCAGCACCTGCATGGCGCGCTTGAGCGCCGAGATGATCTGCTCGGGGCGCGTGATGCGATCGAAATAGCGGGAGACCGGACGAAAAGCGTCGTTGGCTGAAACGGTGCCGTCGCCAAAATCCTCGATCTGCTGCAGCACCGGATCCGGTGCACGGTTGGCAAAGACGTCGCCCGGCAGGAAGAGAACCGGAATGCGGTTAACGTGGGCGACACCGGCGGCCGTCACCATGTTGAGTGCACCGGGGCCGATCGAGGTCGTGCAGGCCATGAAGCGTTGGCGGAAATTCGCCTTGGCATAGGCAATCGCCGCATGGGCCATGCCCTGTTCGTTATGGGCGCGATAGGTCGGCAATTCGCCACGCACTTGGTATAGGGCCTCGCCGATGCCGGCGACGTTGCCGTGCCCGAAGATCGCCCAGACGCCGCCGAAGATCGGCACCTTCTTCCCGTCGACCTCAGTCATCTGCTTCTTGAGAAAATGCGCAACGGCCTGCGCCATCGTCAATCGTACAGTCTTGCCCATGGGGCACCTCCCAAATGCTCTAATTAATGTAGGCCGCGGGTTTTCAACCAGGCCTCGGTCAATTGGCGGAAGCGTCCGGCCATGTCTGCGATCGCTTCTTCATCATTCAACTTGCCGGAAAGCCAGCCGCGGGCTGCCTCGGCAAAAATCGTGCGGCCGACGGCGAATCCCTTCACGGAAGGAGCTGCAAGCGTCGCCTCGAAGCCTTTCACCAGCTCGTTGGCCGGCGCTTCAAGGCCGAGCAACACGATGCCGCGGCACCAGGGGTCGTTCTTGGCGATCACGGCATCGATTTTCTTCCAGGCGGCCGTCGAAGCTTGAGGCTCGAGCTTCCACCAATCCGGTTTGATGCCGAGCGCATAGAGCTCTTCCAGCACCATCGAGATCGTATCATCGGTCAGCGGTCCGTTCTTGCTTGCGATGATTTCGACGAGCAATTCGCGGCCAACCTTGCGGGCGGCTTCAAAGAGCGTCCGCAGCTTTTCCTGCTGCTCGGTCTTCAGGGCTGCCGGATCGTCCGGATGGTAGAAGCACAGGCACTTGATGCAATGATCGAGAGGCCATTCCACAAGCTGCGAGCCGATGTCCTGGCTGAACTCGAAGCGAAGCGGTTTGGAACCCGGCAATTCCACCGGGCGACCGATCCATGCGAAGTTCTTGGTTGCCGCATCGAAGAAGGCGTCGCGTCCGAAGCGCTCGTCGATCAGCATGCCGTAACCGTTGCGGCCATCCGCGACACGGGCGGCGGCTTCTACCGCAAGGCGCTTGAAGGCGACGATCTTCTTGTAATCTACGCCGAGTTCGTCGCAGACGCTGGTGAGCTGCGACCGGTGGTCGATGGCAAGCGCCATGAGAAGCGGAATGTCGCCCTTGCGCGTCGAGGCCCAGTGAATGTGATTGATCGCTTCGTCCTTGCGCAGCGCGCGATGCTTGCTGCCGTGCTTCAGAAAGAAGTCGAGCTCCGCCCAGGTCGGATACTCAGGCGAGCAGAGCAGGCGGGAGACGGCGAAGGCGCCGCAGGCGTTGGCCCAGGTGGCGCAGGTCTTCAGCGGCTCGTTCTTCAGCCAGCCGCGCAGCAGGCCTGACATGAAGGCGTCGCCGGCGCCGAGCACGTTGAACACCTCGATGGGGAAGCCTTCGCCGACGATGCCGTCTTCCAGATTGTCGCTGATCGGACCGTCATAGACGATGCAACCCATCGCACCGCGCTTGAGAACGATCGTTGCCGGCGACAGGCGGCGAATTTCCTTGAGTGCGCCAAGGACGTCGTCGGCGCCTGACGCAATCAGGATTTCCTCTTCCGTTCCGACAATCAGGTCGCAGTCTGGAAGCGTTTCCTTCATCTTGGAGGAGACACGGTCCGACTTCACATAGCGCTCAAAGCCCTCGGCATGGCCTGCGAGGCCCCAGAGGTTCGGCCGATAGTCGATGTCGAAGATTACCTTTCGGCCATTGGCCTTGGCGATGCGGATGGCCTTGCGCTGTGCGGCTTCCGTGTTCGGCCGGGAAAAATGCGTGCCCGACACCAGCACGGCGCACGACGACTTGATGAAGCTTTCGTCGATATCACCTTCATCGAGCGCCATGTCGGCGCAGTCCGCGCGATAGAAGATCATCGGCGATACGCCTTCGGCTTCGACGGCGAGGAGCACCAGCGCCGTCAGGCGCTCCTTGTCGGTCTTGATGCCTTTCGTCTCGACCCCTTCGCGCGCAGATTGCTCAATGATGAACCGGCCCATCTGCTCGTCGCCGACGCGGGTAATCAGGCCCGACTTGAGCCCGAGACGGGCTGTCCCGATGGCAATGTTCGCAGGGCAACCGCCGACAGATTTGGCAAAAGAGCCGATATCCTCAAGGCGCGAGCCGATCTGTTGCCCATAGAGGTCGACCGAGGAACGCCCGATCGTGATCACGTCAAGCGACGGTTCTGGCTGCGAGCCCGGGTTCGGTTGTGCCATGATGTCCTCCCGCTAGATTTTGGCTACGGCATGACGCCTGCTGATTGCGAACAATGAAACATCGGTTCCGTATTGTTGTCAATTCGGAATGTTTGTTCCATTTTCATTTAGTCGATTTTGCGTGGGCTCGCTTGCGCCGCCGCTCGGCGATCGCCACCGGAATTGCCATTGTCAGGGCCATCGAAGCGGAAAGCGAGCGGAAGCCGGCAAAGTCTGCCTCCGCCACCTCGAACCAGCAGGTGGCGCGGGCGGCGAGGGGCGAAAAGGCCGAATCGGTGATGGCAACGACAGGTACGCCACGATCCGCCAACGCTTCCGCCTGGCTGAGGCTGTCGGCGGCATAGGGAGAGAAGCTCGCCGCGATTGCTGCATCCTTCCCCGTCGCGAACTGCACCATTTCCGGGTCGACGCCATTTGGCGATGCGACGATCTGGTGCCGAATGTTCAGCTTCGAGAAGGCGTAGGTCATATGCGCCGTCAGCGGATAAGAGCGTCGCTTGGCGATCAGGTAAATCGTCTCGGCAGCCGCGAGGATATCGACTGCCTTGGTAAAGGTATCCGTCTGGACGGTAGCCGCCAGCCTGTTGACCGATTGGCTCGCAGCCGAAATGAAACCCGAAAGCAGGTTGGCGTCCTCGTCCTCGCCGCTTGCCTGCTCCAGCGTCACCAGTCGCTCTTCATATGTCAGCGTTCGGTCACGCAGGCGTTCGCGAAAGATGCTCTGCAGGTCCGAAAAGCCCTCGTAGCCAAGATGATGGGCCAGACGCACCAGGGTCGACGGTTGCACGTCGGATGCCGCAGCGATGCTTGCCGTCGTGCCGAAGGCGATTTCGTCCGGGTTGCCGAGTGCGAAAGCTGCGACCTGCGCAAGCCGCTTCGGCATGTTTGCTTTCCGTTCGATGATGATGCTGCGTAGGCTCTCGAAGTCGCGAGGAACCCTGGCGGGCGTTTTGCTGTCACTGTCCATCCACGCTGTCCATTGAACGAAATAAACATTCCATATTTATGAGCATAGATGATTTTCATTCGGGAGCCCAATTGTTTTTATTCTATTGAAATCCAAGTGTTTTGAACAGTTTTTTGGAGCCGGGCGGCAAAAGTGCGCGAGAAAGGCCGCTTGTCAAAATGATCTAAATATTCCAAAAATCCGCCCGACATCTGGAGGAGATACAATGAAAGCACTGGGAATCGGCCTGATCGGCACTGGCTATATGGGCAAGTGCCACGCACTCGCATGGAATGCGGTCAAGACCGTATTCGGCGACGTCGAACGCCCGCGCCTGGTCCATCTGGCCGAAGCCAATGCCGAGCTTGCCGAGAAGCGCGCCTCCGAGTTCGGCTTCGAAAAGGCAACCGCCGATTGGCGCAGGCTGATCGCCGATCCCGAAGTTGATGTCGTTTCCGTCACCACGCCGAACCAGTTCCACGCCGAGATGGCGATTGCCGCGCTCGAAGCGGGGAAGCACGTCTGGTGCGAAAAGCCGATGGCACCGGCTTATGCCGATGCCGAACGCATGCTGGAGACGGCAAGGGCCTCGGGCAAGATCGCCGTTCTCGGCTACAATTATATCCAGAACCCCATCATCCGGCATATCAAGGCACTGATCGAGGAGGGGGCGATCGGTGCGGTCAATCACATCCGCGTCGAGATGGACGAGGACTTCATGGCCGATCCCGATGTCTTCTTCTATTGGAAGAGCGAGCTTTCCGCCGGCTACGGCGCGCTTGATGATTTCGCCGTGCACCCGCTGTCGCTGCTCTGGTATCTGTTCGGTCACGTCGAGGCTGTCATCACCGACATGGTAAAGCCCTACGCCAGCCGGCCGTTGAAGGAAGGCGGTAGCCGCGATGTCGAGAATCACGATGCGGCCAATGTCCTGATGCGACTTGGCGGTGGGATCTCTGCGGTGCTGATGGCAAACCGCACCGCTTGGGGGCGGAAAGGGCGAATCGCGCTGCAGATCTTCGGCTCGAATGGCGCCATCACTTACGATCAAGAGCGCATGAACGAATTCGAACTCTATCAGGCCGAAGGGCGCGGCTCGGAGCAGGGCTTCCGCAAGATACTCGCCGGCCCGACACATCTGCCCTACGATCGCTTCATCCCGGCGCCTGGCCACGGGCTCGGCTTCAACGACCTGAAAATCATCGAATGCCGCGAACTGATCCGCGCAATTTCCGGTGAGCCGTCGTCGATCGTGACATTCGAAGACGGTCTTAGGATAGAGAAGTCCGTTCACGCCATGGCACAGTCATTCCACGAGCGCCGCTGGATCGAGATCGATTGAGGTCTGTCCGCTTCCGGTTGACGGCGCTGGAGGCAGGGGATACCCATTTTCTGGAACGAGCGGCTGCATGCTGGGAGTGAAAACGTGACGGACAGACTGGTGATCATCGGCGCGGGGCAGGCGGGCTTTGCATTGGCCGCGAAACTGCGTGCGCTCAAGGATATGCGCCCAATCACCATCATCGGTGCGGAAGACGCGCTGCCCTACCAGCGGCCGCCACTCACGAAGAAGTACCTGCTTGGCGAGATGAGTTTCGATCGACTACTGTTCCGGCCGGAACACTGGTACCCCGACAACAATGTCGAGATCAGGCTTTCCACCTGGGCGGAGCAGATCGTTCGCGACAAGAAACAGGTCCTGCTGCAGGACGGTTCCTCGCTCGAGTACGGCACCCTGGCGCTGACCACTGGCTCGACGCCGCGCGCGCTGCCGGCGTCAATCGGCGGAGATCTTGAAGGTGTCTATGTGGCGCGCGACAAACGCGACGCCGACCTGCTTGCCGATGAAATGCGGCCCGGTCGCCGAGTCCTCATTATTGGTGGTGGCTATATCGGACTTGAGGCAGCTGCTGTCGCCCGTCACCGCGGTCTCGAGGTTACCGTGATCGAGATGGCTGACCGAATCCTGCAGCGCGTCGCTGCCAGGGAGACGGCCGACATCATGCGGGTGATTCATGAGACACATGACGTTGTCATCCGGGAGAAGACCGGGCTCAAGCATCTTGTCGGCCATGAAGGCAGGGTTGTCGCTGCCGAACTCTCCGACGGATCCACGATCGAGGTCGATTTCGTCATTGTCGGCATCGGCGTCGTCCCGAACGATCAACTCGCCAAGGAGGCGGGTCTCGAGGTCGCCAACGGAATCATCGTGGATGAATTCGCCCGCACGTCCGATCCGTCGATTTTTGCCGCGGGTGACTGTGCGGCCCTGCCGTGGCAAGGCGGACGCATCCGTCTCGAATCGGTGCAGAACGCCGTCGACCAGGCAGAAGCCGTCGCCGCCATCATCGCCGGCGGCAACGAAGCATACGATCCCAAGCCTTGGTTCTGGTCGGATCAGTATGACGTGAAGCTGCAGATCGCCGGCTTCAACATGGGCTATGACGATACAGTCCTGCGTCCAGGCTCGCGCGACGGCGCCCACTCGATCTGGTATTTCAAGAATGGGGCGTTCATCGCCGTGGATGCCATCAATGACGCCAGGGCCTACGTCAGCGGCAAGAAGATGTTGGAATCCGGGATCAATCCTGACAGGGCGATCATTGCGGACGCATCTACCGATCTCAAGCAACTGCTGAGCTGAGGCCGGCGGCCTCGGCATCAGGTGAAAAAGCCGAAAAAGCGCTTGCGTCACCTGTCGAATGACTCTATCAGGCTCCCACCGGAGAGGTGGCCGAGTGGTCGAAGGCGCTCCCCTGCTAAGGGAGTATACGTCAAAAGCGTATCGAGGGTTCGAATCCCTTCCTCTCCGCCACCATGATCATCGCACAAACTGTTTCGACGAATGACCGCTCTTCGAGTGCGTCGTCTTTCGGTGCGCTGTCCACGACCTCCGCGTTTGGCGTCCCGAATCTCGCGTCAGCAGAATCGAACCGAGAATCATCTTTCGTCAACAAAGGCGATTCTGCTGCGATAGCACTGAGGCCGAGGGCAGGCGCCAACACGCTGTCTCCCTCATCTCCTGTAAAAGACGCGAATCCAGCAGGAAACTGGTTCCAATGTGGCACAATCCACAGCCGCACACCCCAACTCAGCGGCGGCAAACTCCCGCAAAATCAGGGGTTTCTTAATAAAGTATAAAGAAACGAGAGGGGCGGATGCCGCATTTGTGACCTTTCAGCAACAGCGTATGCGGAAGGCTGTCGCAAACACCCCAAACGGGCAAGTTGGTGATTGCGTGACAGTCCCGGTCTTGTATTTTCAACCTCGGAAGCAAGGGCGGTTGATCGTCCGACTTCTTGAAACATGGGGATGGGGCAGGGAACGCTGCTCTAACGGCGAAAAACCCAGACCCGATCGAAACTTTGAATTGGAGGTCAATATGAACATCAAGAGCCTTCTTCTCGGCTCCGCTGCTGCTCTCGCAGTAGTTTCCGGTGCTCAGGCTGCTGACGCTATCGTTGCTGCTGAGCCGGAACCGGTTGAATACGTCCGCGTCTGCGACGCTTACGGCACCGGCTACTTCTACATCCCGGGCACGGAAACCTGCCTGAAGATCGAAGGTTACATCCGTTTCCAGGTGGATGTTGCCAAGGATAAGTCTGATCATGGCTTCCCTGGCCCTGGTGGCTTTCCGGAAGGCACGTCTGACTGGGATGCCTTCACCCGCGGTCAGGTTCAGTTCACGGCCAAGAGCGACACCGAGTACGGCCCGCTCACCGGCGTGATCGTCCTGCAGCACAATGCTGATGCTGCCAACTCTGCTTTCCAGAACTCGATCCTCGACTCGGCTTACATCGACATCGCTGGCATCCGCGCCGGTCTGTTCTACAGCTGGTGGGATGACGGCCTCTCGGGCGAAACCGACGTTCTCGCAAGCCACGAAACGCTGCACAACTCCCTCCGTTACCAGTACGAGTCTGGCGACTTCTACGCCGGTATCTCGGTTGACGAGCTGGAAGACGGCGCCTACAAGACTGACGAGAACCCGAACAACGTTGGCGTTGCTCTCGGCCTCGGCGGCAAGGCTGGCGCCTTCACCTACCAGGTTATCGGTGGCTATGACACCGACAACGAAGAAGGTGCGATCCGTGCGATGGGTACGGTTGCCGTTGGTCCGGGCACGCTCGGCCTCGCAGCTGTCTGGGCTTCTGGCACGAACTCCTACTACGACGAATCCGAATGGACGATCGCAGCTGAGTACGCCATCCAGGCCACCGACAAGCTGAAGATCACCCCCGGCGCTCAGTACTTCTTCAACTACATGGAAGACGAAGCCTCCAACGACTTCTCAAACGACGACGCTTGGAAGGTTGGTCTGACGGTTGACTACCAGATCGTAGAAAACTTCTACGCCAAGGCTTCGGTCCAGTACCTCGATGGCGACAACATCGACGACCAGACGACTGGCTACTTCCGCCTGCAGCGTGCATTCTAATCTGATCTGACCTCGGTCAATCAGGAGAGCCCGGCTTTCGAGCCGGGCTTTTTGTTGTGGGGTCACTGCTAGGGCGAGTGGCTTGGAGAGCGCTTACGCCTCCGCAATGAACCGCCTGATACCCGGGATCACTGGCTGCACATGCAGCAGCGGTGCGTGTCCCTGGCCGGGTGCCTCCAGAATCACGATTGTCGGGCACCGCGCGCGCATCTCCACAAGCGTCTTGTCGGAGATCAGATCGGAGTTCTCGCCCTTGATGACCATGAGGGGCATCGTCGCGAGCCTGTCGTAATAGTGCCAGAGATCAGGCAGCGGCTGATTGAAGTCGATCATCTGTAATTGAGCGGCAATGGCCGGATCGAAGTCCGCGATCGGCTTCCCGTCGAATTCCCGATAGATCGTACCAGCCATCTCCTGCCAGTCGCGCTCCTCAAGGGCGGTGAAGGAGGGGCCATGGCAGGCCTCGAGAAATGCGACTGCTTCCGGCCAGTTGCGCGGCGGTGCAGCAGAATTGAGATAGTCGCGGATACGCTTGAGACCGCTGGGTTCAATCTTCGGTCCGATGTCGTTGAGAATGACCGCGGCGATCAGATCCGGTCTCATCTCAGCCAGTAGATGAAGGATCAGCCCGCCCCGCGAGGTGCCGATAAAGATGGCGCGCTCAACGGCAAGGTGCTGGCAGGCCGAAACGACATCCCGTGTCTCGACGCCGAGATTGTAGTTCGCCTTGTTGGCATCCCAATCGGACAGGCCTCTCCCGCGATAGTCGAGCGTGATAACGCGTCGAGGCGTCGCTTCGTCGGCCGACAAGAGCAGCGCCAGCTGATGAAAGTCACGCGAGTTCCGCGTCAATCCCGGCAAACAGATGATCGGCAGCCGGTCGGCGATATCTGGGCCACCGTAGTCTCGCGCATGGAGCCTGAGCCCGTCGTCGCTCTGATAGGTTGTCGCGCGAAAACCATCGTCTCTTGCTTCATCCACGCTCCGTCGTCCCCTGTTGCATGGGAACAGATTAGCGAGACCGGCAATAGACGCAAATGGCGATCAGGAGGAGCGGCCGCCCGCCAGGTCGCGAACGATGTCGCTCGGCTGACCCAGCCGTGCCTTGTAGACTTCGTAGTTTTCCATCACCCGCTGAACATAGTTGCGCGTCTCGGGGAAGGGGATGCGCTCAATCCAGTCGACGATGGCCTCGATCGATTGGCCGCGCGGGTCGCCATAGCGGCCGATCCATTCGGGCACCCGCTTGGGACCGGCATTATAGGCAATGAAGGTCATGATGTAGGAGCCGCCAAAGGCGTCGATCTGTTCGCCGAGATAATGCGCCCCAAGGGTCGCGTTATAGCCGGCGTCGGCGGTCAGTCGCTCCTTCGAATAGGCGATGTTGTGACGCTTGGCGACGGCCTTTGCCGTGCCCGGCAATATCTGCAGCAATCCGCGAGCATCGGCTGCCGAAACGGCCGCGGGATTGAAGGCGCTCTCTTGCCGGGCAATCGCGTAGGCGAGGGCCTTCCCGGAGCCGGAGATGTTGGCGTTCGTCGGAATGACGCCGAGTGGGAAGGCCAGCGCCGCGACATCCACGCCGTGGGAGTAAGCAATCTTCCCGATCTGCAGCGACAAATGGTGGTCGCCGGACCGTTCGGCCTGCGCGCTCAGAACCGCAAGTTCTCCAGGGCTTTGCAGTTGCTCGGCGAGCGCGAGGTAGAGGCTATTGGCCCGCCAGCCATGCCCGGCCGCGTCGAGACGAGCGATGGCCTGCACGGCCTCACGCGCCAGATAGCGCTGGCGATCCGCAGCAGTCGGAGACGGGTACGCCACGTTCAGTGTCTTGCGGCCGAGCTTGTCGCTGGCGAGCTGCCCATAGAAGGTGGTCGGATAGCTTGCGGCCTTGGCGTAAAATTCCGAGGCCTTGCCAGGCCCACCCGCCTCGGCAGATCGACCCATCCAGTACCAGGCGCGCGATACGGATATCGGCCCATTGGAGAAATCGAGAATCTTCCGGAAATGGGCCTGTGCCGCCGCAGGATCCTGCAGCCCGCGCAGCGCGTACCAGCCTGCGTGGAATTCGGCCTCGACGATGTCGGTCGGCGTCGTCGCAGCATAATTGGCAACGATTCCGTAGGCCGCCTTGAATTCCCCTTGATCGACGAGGCCGCGGCTCACGATCCGCTGCTCGTTCCACCACTCGCCGGCATTGACCAGTTCATCCCGATTGCGTGGGGCCTGCCGCAACAATTTGGCGGCTTCCGTATACTTGTCCTGTTTTCGCAGATGTTCGATGCGCGCAAAGAGGTAACCGGCATCGCCTTTCCACTGGCCATCGACCGCGGCAAGAAGCGCCCCGGCGTTGGGTGCCTTGCTCATCACAGCGGCCCATGCCTTGTAGAGGGATTGGGCCTGACCCATGTCGCCAAAGCGCTTGGCCTGCTCAGTGCGATTGCGGTACATCAGGTAGTCCATTCGCGCCTTGTGATCGGCCGAGGTCAGCAAGCCGGAGAACTCAGCCAAAATCTTGTCTTCGGTCGGTTTGTCCAGCATCTCGCCGCGCCAGACCTTGCGAATGGTCTTCGCCGCCTGGCTCTGTTTACCCATCGCGACAAGCGCACGCGAAAGGATCATCGCGCCCGGCGTGGTCTCTGGCGCGGAATGGCCGAAGGCCGCCAAGACAGCGGTCGGGTTAGGGTTTTCATCGTAAAGTGCCCGCTCCGAATAAGCCCGCAGCTTTGCGAGCCCGGGCCATCCCTGCAACTCCTGCGCCGCAGCCGCGATCTCTGTCGAGGGAATGCCCTTCTGCCCCGAGACCGCAATCGCCCAGGTCAGGATATGCCGGTCAAGCGTCCCACGTCCCATGCCGTCGCGAATGGATAGCGCTTGCAGGGGATTGTTGTCCGAAAGCGCGTCCAGGCCGGATTTCAAATCACTGTTAACGGGTGCAATTGCCTGGCCGCGCGGAATTGAGCCGGTAACGATCGATTCCGGTATTGTCGTCTGGGGGACGAAACCAATGGGCTTCACGTCCGGAACGGGCGCGCCCTCATTCGGAAGCGACGACGCGGCGCTGCTCCACGCGGCGGCGGTAAAGCCGAGGGCGGACACGATCAGGACTGCTCTCTTCATGGGACACTCACAACGAAAACACGCCCGACCATTTGGCGGGAGCCATCTTAACGAAAGCTTACTAACGTCAGTAAAATTCGTTCACATTTGCTATCGGAATTTGCCCTAAACCGATCCATGCGCGCTTGTCGCGGCGATTTCACCGCACTATGGTGCCCCACCAATATTCAAGGAATGCGGCCGAAGCGTGGATTTGGCCATGAGGAGTTCTGCATGTTCCAGGGATCCATTCCCGCTCTCGTCACTCCCTTCACCGATGCCGGCCAAGTGGATGAAGCTTCGTTCGCGAACCACGTCGACTGGCAGATCAAGGAAGGCAGCAGCGGTCTCGTTCCGGTTGGGACGACCGGCGAATCTCCGACGCTGTCGCATGCCGAGCATAAGCGGGTCGTGGAACTCTGCATTGAATCCGCAGCCAAGCGCGTGCCTATCATGGCCGGCGCCGGCTCGAACAACACGCGTGAAGCAATCGAACTTGCTCAGCACGCCGAGAGGGCCGGGGCAGATGCGGTCCTCGTGGTCACGCCCTATTACAACAAGCCCACCCAGAAGGGGCTGGTCGCGCATTTCTCCGCGATCGCCGAGGCAGTGAAGCTGCCGATCTACATCTACAACATCCCGGGTCGCTCCGTTATCGACATGACGCCGGAGACGATGGGCGCGCTTGCCAAGGCGCACTCGAATATCGTCGGCGTCAAGGATGCGACGGGCAAGATCGAGCGCGTGTCCGAGCAGCGTCTTACCTGCGGCAAGGAATTCAAGCAGTTGTCGGGTGAAGATGCCACGGCACTCGGGTTTAATGCCCACGGTGGCGTCGGGTGCATCTCGGTGACCGCTAACGTGGCGCCGCGCCTTTGCGCCGAGTTCCAGGCTGCGACGCTTGCAGGTGACTATGCGAAGGCGCTGGAATATCAGGACCGCTTGATGCCGCTACACAAGGCCATCTTCATAGAGCCCGGCCTCTGCGGAGCGAAGTATGGCTTGTCGAAGCTTGGGCGAATGAGCCGCAACGTGCGTTCGCCGCTGATTTCGACACTGGAACCTGCGACGGAAGCTGCGATTGACGCAGCCATGCGCCATGCCGGCCTGCTGAACTGAGGCAAGCCATTCGGCCCGCCTTCACAGGCGATCGATGTTCCCCTACATAGGGGAGAAGAGAGAAGGGCGCGGTCGTCGCGCCCCTAAGCATTTGGAATGTGTCATGGCCCCCAAAGGCAGCGAGCGCGTGGTCAAGAAGATCGTGGCGGAAAACCGCAAGGCGCGCTTCAACTACGAGATCATCGATACCTACGAAGCTGGACTCGTGCTCAAGGGCACCGAGGTCAAGTCGTTGCGCGAGGGCAAGGCCAATATCGCAGAATCCTATGCCTCGGATGAGGATGGTGAGATCTGGCTGATCAATTCCTATCTGCCGGAATATCTGCAGGCGAACCGTTTCAATCATGAGCCGCGCCGCCGCCGCAAGCTCCTGCTTTCCGGCCGCGAGATCAACCGTCTGCGAGCGGGGATCAATCGCGAAGGCATGACCCTGATACCGCTGAAGATCTATTTCAACGATCGCGGCCGCGCCAAAATGGAACTGGCGCTCGCCAAGGGCAAGAAGCTGCACGACAAGCGCGAATCCGAGAAGGAACGCGATTGGAACCGGCAGAAGAGCCGTCTTCTCAAGGATAACGGCTAGTCAAAGGCATAGCCGGCGGTGAATTGCTGGCTTCAAGCTTCCAGATCGGTTGGCGTTGCCGTTTCGGTTGGCCGCGGTGGTCGCTCTGAAGGATCACGCCCGATTTCGCTCTTCAGCGATAGAAGGTCGATGAAGTGATCTGCCTGGCGACGCAGATCGTCGGCAATCATTGGAGGTTGTGTTGCCATCGTTGAGATGACCGAGACCTTTCGGCCCCGCCGCTGCAGCGCCTCGACGAGCGTCGTGAAATCTCCGTCGCCGGAGAAGATGACGAGATGATCGACGGTTTCCGACTGCTCCATGGCATCGATCGCAAGCTCGATATCCATGTTGCCCTTGATCTTGCGGCGACCCATCGAATCCGTGAATTCCTTTGCCGGCTTCGTCACGACCTTGTAGCCGTTGTAGTCCAGCCAGTCGATCAGCGGGCGAATGGAGGAGTATTCCTGGTCCTCGATGAGGGCCGTATAGTAGTAGGCGCGCAGGAGATAGCCGCGTTTCTGGAACGCCTTCAACAGCTTGCGGTAGTCGATATCGAAACCCAAACTTTTGGACGCAGCGTAGAGATTGGCGCCATCGATAAAAAGAGCAATTTTTTCGCGTGGATCAAACATCCCGTACCAATCCAATGTGAGCAATCGTCGTGCTTCCGTCAAAAACCCAACAAAACAATGAGTTATGAGGCCGCCTGGAACAAATCGTACTTTATGAACTTTTCATATAAGAAAGATTTAGGGCACGATTCGTGATATTCCAAGCAACTTCTGGTCGAAATCCGCTTTCGTTCCAAAATTCGTCTCATTCGCCCGCAGAGGCGTCGTGCAATGAAAACTTGAATTTGCCCGGTTTTAATTGTATCGGGCGTGTTAATCCCGAGATCACGACGTAAAGGACAGGCAATGGCCCGTGTCACCGTAGAAGACTGCATTGATAAAGTTGAGAACCGCTTCGAGCTGGTTCTGCTTGCCAGCCACCGTGCCCGGCTGATTTCCCAGGGTGCCTCGATCACGATCGATCGCGACAACGACAAGAACCCGGTCGTGGCGTTGCGCGAGATCGCGGACGAGATGCTGTCGCCGGACGATCTCAAGGAAGACCTGATCCACTCGCTGCAGAAGCATGTCGAAATCGACGAGCCCGAGCCCGATCCGGCGAGCCTCATCGCAGCCGGCGGCGTCGCTGCGGCCGACAGCGAAGAGCAGGAAGACCTGCCGGAAACGATCACCTTCGACCAGATGTCGGAAGAGGAGCTTTTGGCTGGCATCGAAGGCCTGGTGCCACCGGAAAAGAGCGACGATTACTAATCGTCAACCTTGCACGATTATAGCTTCGGCATATTATCGCATATCATGTGCGCCAATCCGTGATTGGCGCGCTTTTCGTTTGTAATGGAGTGGTTTCGGGATGATGCGGCAGTACGAGCTCGTGGAGCGGGTTCAGAAATATAAGCCCGACGCCAACGAAGCCCTGCTGAACAAAGCCTATGTCTATGCAATGCAAAAGCATGGGCAACAGAAGCGTGCCAGCGGCGATCCCTACATCTCGCATCCGCTGGAAGTCGCCGCCATTCTGACGGACATGCATCTCGATGAGTCGACGATCGCAGTCGCGCTGCTTCACGACACCATTGAGGATACGACAGCCACCCGCGCCGAAATCGATGAGCTCTTTGGCGAGGATATTGGTCGGCTGGTCGAAGGGCTGACGAAGATCAAGAAGCTCGACCTCGTCACCAAGAAGGCGAAACAGGCAGAAAACCTGCGCAAGCTGCTGCTTGCCATCTCCGACGACGTACGCGTGCTGCTCGTCAAGCTGGCAGATCGCCTGCACAACATGCGCACCCTCGACCACATGTCGCCGGAAAAGCGCGCGCGCATTTCCGAGGAGACGATGGACATCTATGCGCCGCTGGCCGGGCGCATGGGTATGCAGGACATGCGCGAGGAGCTGGAAGACCTTTCCTTCCGCCACATCAATCCCGAAGCCTATGAGACCGTCACCAGGCGGCTCGAGGAGCTTTCCAAGCGCAACGAGGGTCTGGTCAAGAAGATCGAGACCGAATTGGGCGATCTGCTGGTTACGAACGGGCTGACGGGCGCCATCGTCAAGGGACGACAGAAAAAGCCTTACTCCGTGTTCCGCAAGATGCAGTCGAAGTCGCTGTCCTTCGAGCAGCTGTCCGACGTCTACGGCTTTCGTATCATCGTTGAAGATATTTCCGCATGCTACCGCGCGCTCGGCATCGTCCACACCCGCTGGCGCGTCGTCCCCGGGCGCTTCAAGGACTATATCTCGACGCCGAAGCAGAACGACTACCGTTCGCTGCACACGACGATCGTCGGCCCATCCAGGCAGCGTATCGAGCTGCAGATCCGTACCAAGCGCATGCACGAGATCGCGGAATTCGGTATTGCCGCCCATACGCTCTACAAGGACGGGGCTTCGACTTCCGACAACGATATCCTCTCGCGCGAGTCCAACGCGTACTCATGGCTACGGCACACGATCGAGGCGCTGGCGGAAGGCGACAGTCCTGAAGAATTCCTGGAGCACACGAAGCTTGAGTTGTTCCAGGACCAGGTCTTCTGCTTCACGCCGAAGGGCAAGCTGATCGCGCTGCCGCGGGGTGCGACGCCGATCGACTTTGCCTATGCCGTTCACACCAATATCGGCGACACGACCGTCGGCGCCAAGATCAACGGGCGCATCATGCCTCTCGTGACACGACTGGCGAATGGCGACGAGGTCGAGATCATTCGCTCCGGCGTGCAGGTGCCGCCTGCTGCCTGGGAAGAGATCGTGGTAACGGGCAAGGCGCGTGCGGCGATCCGCCGGGCCACCCGACTTGCAATCCGCAAACAATATGCCGGTCTCGGCCATCGCATCCTGGAGCGCACCTTCGAGCGAGCAGGCAAGATCTTCTCCCGTGAAGCGATGAAGCCCGCGCTCCATCGCCTTGGCCAGAAGGATGTGGAAGACGCCATCGCTGCGGTCGGTCGCGGTGAAATGTCGTCGCTCGACGTATTGCGCGCCGTCTATCCGGATCATCTCGAAGAACGCGTGACGGCCAAGCCGAGCGGTGACGACGGTTGGTTCAACGTTCGCAGCGCCTCCGGCATGATCTTCAAGATCCCCGGCAAGCCGAAGTCCGGCATCGATGGTGCAGATCTCAGTGCTCTGGAAATGGACACGGTGCCGATCCGCGGCATTTCGAGCAATGTTGATGTGCAGTTTGCGCCGACGGGCGCCGTACCCGGTGACCGCATCGTCGGGATCATGAATACGACGGAAAAAGGCAACGGCATTACGATCTATCCGATCCAGTCACCGACGCTGCAACGTTTCGACGATCAGCCGGACCGCTGGATTGATGTTCGCTGGGATCTCGACGAGGCCAACAAGTCGCGTTTCATGGCGCGCATCATGGTCAATGCGTTGAATGAGCCCGGTACGTTGGCAAAGCTTGCCCAGACCGTTGCCGGCGTCGACGTCAATATTCGGGTGTTCAATACGGTGCGCGTCGCAACCGACTTCACCGAAATGACGCTCGACGTCGAAGTGTGGGACCTTCGGCAGTTGAACCAGTTGCTTGCCCAGCTGAAGGACCTCGAGTGCGTCGCGACGGTTCGCCGGCTTTACGAGTAAGTCGGCAACCGCCACGCTTGGCATTTGCACATTTTGTGATCGTTTCATGACGGAAAACGCACTGATATAAGGCTAGGTATGCGTCAATCGCATGGCTGTGCCCTTGTTAGAGCGTTGGTAATTGCTGCTGCGAGCGCCTATCTTCCAGTCATCAGGAAACGAACAGAAGATGAGGCAAAGAAATGTTTAAACCCATCAAGAAGATCGCCCGCGCATTGCGCGCTCCGACCACTGAAGAACGCGAAATGGACTATCTGAACGGCTCGTTTGACCGTATCGATCTTGAATATCGTCAGCGTCAGGTTGACCGCGGTATGTTTCGCACCCGTTAATATCGGTTCTATACTTGAGGAATGAAAGGGGCGTATTGCATATCGCGCCCCTGGTGAGTGCTCAGTCTGCAGTGATCAAATAATGACTGAGATAGTTTGACGCTCTTGTAACGCTGGTGCGAGTTGCACTACATACGCGCCATGCTGTTCAGACGTCGAAAACCTGCCGGATTTCGTGAAAAGATGCGCGAGTTGTTGTGGCCTCGCAAGGGATTCTTGCGGCCGCTCCGCTATCTCACGATGCGTGTTCTCCGCTTGACGGCGTCGCCGCACGCCGTCGCCATGGGCGTAGCTGCAGGGATCTTCGTGTCCTGGACGCCCTTTATCGGCGTTCATTTTATCATGGCCTTCGTACTCAGCTATCTATTCGCGGGCAATATGGTCGCCGCTGCTCTTGGCTGTGCGGCCTTCGGCAATCCGCTGACCTATCCGTTCATCTGGGGCGCGACCTGGGAGATCGGTCATCTGCTACTTGCGCGTCAGGACACGATGCAAGGGCATTCGATCGACCTTGGGGCGCTGTTTCATGAGCTGCATTTCAGCGAACTCTGGCAACCGGTGCTCGAACCGATGCTTGTCGGCTCCATCCCGCCGGCGCTCTTGACCTCCGTCATCGTTTATTTCGGAACCTTTTATGCCGTGAAGGGCTTTCAGACGCGCCGCCGCGAACGCCTTATGACGCGTGCCCGCGTGCGGCTGTCCAATCCAGTGCAGGAAACCGTATGATCATCGGTATCGGCAGCGATCTCATTGATATCAGGCGCGTCGAGAAATCCCTCGAGCGCTTCGGCGAGCGCTTCACCAATCGCTGCTTCACCGAGATTGAGCGGGCAAAGTCCGATCGGCGCGCCAATCGCGCCGCCTCCTATGCCAAGCGGTTCGCCGCCAAGGAAGCCTGCTCCAAGGCTCTCGGGACGGGCATGGCGCAAGGTGTGTTCTGGAAGGATCTCGGCGTTGTGAACCTTCCGAGCGGCAAGCCGACGATGCGGCTGACAGGCGGCGCGGCCGATGTGCTGAAGTCGCTGCTGCCGGCTGGCCACAAGGCTGCCATTCATTTGACGATAACGGATGATTATCCCATGGCGCAGGCGTTCGTCATCATTGAGGCCCTGCCGGAAGATGTTTGAGCAGCGACGTAGAGTCGCTTTTAATGTTGGCGCCATTGCCGCAATCGGTCGAAGCCGCTAGAGAGAAGCAAACAAGAGTTGCGCCCTGGCGGTGCATTGAAGGAACAAGACTGCGTGTCCGAAAAAGTCGAAACCAAGCCGAACGCCCTATGGGAAAACATCAAGGTCATCGCCCAGGCGCTGATTTTGGCGATGGTTATCCGAACGGTGCTTTTTCAGCCGTTCACCATTCCGTCCGGCTCCATGATGCCGACACTGCTTGTCGGTGACTACATCTTCGTCAACAAGTTTGCCTACGGCTATTCGAGGTTCTCGCTGCCGTTCTCGCCGAACCTCTTCAGCGGTCGCATTTTCGCGAGCGAGCCGAAGCGCGGCGACATCGTTGTCTTCCGGTTCCCGCCGAACCCCGACGTTGATTACATCAAGCGGCTGGTTGGTCTTCCCGGGGATCGCATTCAGGTCAAGGAAGGCGTCCTCTACGTGAACGGCACGGCGGTTCCGAGGGTGCCGAATGGCACGTTCAATTCCGACTACGCGCAGGATCCGGGCCAGGATGTGCCGGTATATCGCGAGACGCTGGATAACGGCGTCAGCTTTGACACGCTGGATCAGTCCCCGGTTTCGCGTGGCGACAACACCCGCGAGTTTATCGTTCCGGAAGGCCATTACTTCATGATGGGCGATAATCGCGATAATTCGCTCGACAGCCGCTTCGACGTTGGCTTTGTGCCTGCGGAAAATCTGGTCGGTCGCGCCAGCGTCATCTTCTTCTCGCTCGGCAACGACACCTCGTTCCGCGAGATCTGGAAGTGGCCGACGAACATGCGGTGGGATCGTCTGTTCAAGGGCGTTGAATGAGCAAGTCACAGACGCTTTCGGCGGCGGATCGAACACGGCTTGAAGCCCTGATCGGTCACGAGTTCGCCGAAAAGGAGCGGCTGGATCGGGCACTGACGCATGCAAGTGCCCGCACGCAGAAGGGCGGCAACTACGAGAGGCTGGAGTTCCTCGGTGACCGAGTCCTCGGCCTCTGCGTTGCCGAACTGCTCTTCCGGACGTTCGGTACGGCGACCGAGGGCGAACTTTCGGTGCGCCTCAATCAGCTCGTCAGTGCCGACACCTGTGCTGAGGTCGCTGATGAACTCGGCCTGCATCTCTTCATCCGCACTGGCGCCGACGTCAAGAAGCTGACCGGCAAGCGCATGATGAACGTGCGAGCCGACGTCGTCGAAAGCCTTATTGCGGCGATCTACCTCGATGGCGGCCTGGAGGTCGCCCGGCGTTTCATCCTGAAGTTCTGGGAAAAGCGGGCAGCGCGCGCCGACGGCGCGCGGCGCGACGCGAAGACCGAATTGCAGGAGTGGTCGCACGCCAAATTCGGCATCACGCCGATCTACCGGGTTGAAGAACGCACCGGACCGGATCATGATCCGCGTTTCACGGTGACGGTAGAGGTCACAGGTGTTAAGCCCGAAACGGGCATCGAACGCTCAAAGCGGGCCGCGGAACAGGTCGCAGCCACGCGAATGCTGGAACGCGAAGGCATTTGGCAGAGGTCCTCTGCCGGAAACTGACGGGACAAATGACGGAAGAACACGATATGGCGGACGACGCCCCTGAAACTGCGGGTGCCACACGGTCAGGCTTTGTCGCGCTGATTGGAGCGACCAACGCCGGCAAGTCCACGCTGGTCAATCGCCTCGTCGGCGCCAAGGTTTCGATTGTCAGCCATAAGGTGCAGACGACGCGTGCCATCGTGCGCGGCATCGCGATCCACAACAATGCGCAGGTCGTGTTCATGGATACGCCCGGCATTTTCAAGCCGCGTCGGCGGCTCGACCGCGCGATGGTGACATCAGCCTGGGGCGGCGCAAAGGATGCTGACCTGATCATGCTGCTGATCGACAGCGAACGTGGTCTGCGCGGCGATGCGGAAGCCATTCTTGAGGGCCTCAAGGAGGTACATCAGCCAAAGATTCTCGTCTTGAACAAGATCGATCGGGTCAAACGCGAAGATCTGCTGGCGCTTGCGGCGGCGGCCAACCAGAAGATCGACTTCACGCATACCTTCATGATCTCGGCCGAGAACGGCTCCGGCTGTGACGACGTCATGGATTATCTGGCAAAGACGCTGCCAGAAGGCCCCTGGTACTATCCCGAAGACCAGATCTCCGACCTTCCGATGCGCCAGCTGGCTGCGGAGATCACCCGCGAGAAGCTGTTCCTGCGTCTGCATCAGGAGCTTCCATATTCGTCGCATGTCGAGACGGAAAAGTGGGAAGAACGCAAGGACGGCTCGGTTCGAATCGAGCAGGTAATCTACGTCGAACGGGATAGCCAGAAGAAGATCGCGCTCGGCAAGGGTGGCGAAACGATCAAGGCGATTTCGTCGGCGTCCCGACGAGAGCTCTCCGAAATCCTCGAGCAGCCGGTTCATCTCTTCCTGTTCGTGAAGGTTCGTGAAAATTGGGGCGATGACCCCGAGCGCTTCCGCGAAATGGGTCTGGATTTTCCGACGTAAGTTGACGGCTTCTACCGCGTTGTTTCTGCGTTAAAAATTCCCGCGCGGGTGGAACAACCCTTGCCATTTGCGTGTTCTCGTAGGAAGCGCTGCCAATTCCGGCAGCGTCCTTCATTCGAGCACAAGGGCCTGTATGCCGACCGCGCGTCCCACCCACTCGTTCAAAACGCCCTGCGAGCACTGTCCGCTGCGTGCCAACCGGGTCTTCCGGGAGTTCACCGCCGATGAACTCGACTTCGTTTCGAAATTCAAGAGAGGCGAGCTGGCCGCGGATGCTGGTGCCACGATCATAGTCGAGGGTGCGCACAGCGCTCACCTGTTCACCGTCCTTTCCGGCTGGGGTTTTCGTTACAAGACGCTGGAGGACGGACGCCGGCAAATCCTGAACTACGTGATGCCGGGTGATCTGATCGGTCTTCAGGGAACGATCATGGGGGAGATGCAGCACTCCGTCGAGGCATTGTCGCCTGTATCGCTTTGCGTTTTCGAGCGCGACAAGCTGATGACCCTCTACAACAAGCATTCGTCCCTGGCCTTCGACATCACCTGGATTGCTGCCCAGGAAGAACGTATCCTTGACGAACACCTATTGAGCATTGGTCGCCGGACAGCGCTCGAGCGCGCCGCCTATCTCATCGCTTTCCTGTTCGAGCGCGGCAGGCAGCTGAAGCTCTTCAACGGCCACGCATCGATTCCAATCACGCAGCAACACGTTGCGGATACATTGGGACTTTCGATCGTGCATACAAACAAGACATTGAAAAAGCTCGCCAATCGCAACCTCATCCGCTGGCAGGAGCGTGCCTGCGAGGTGCTTGATGGGGAGGGGCTCAAGGCTGCTGCCGGTTGGGAGGGGCTTGGAGAGAGGGGCCGTCCGTTCATATAATAGCTGTAAGCGACATGTCTTATTTAAATGCCTTCTGAGCGGCACGCCCGTAAGGTCACCCTGCCATCTTTCTTCCTGCCCTGCTTTTTATCGACCCGAAACGAAAAAGCGGCTATGCAAGCTAAGCGGTATATAGTCGTCGCCAATGAGCCATGGGGCGTCAGAGGTTGAAATCCGGGAAATGCAGGTGCCGAGCATCTTAGTTGATACTCAGCGAGGGGCGTATTGGGTATGAAGGCAAACCGTGTTCTTGTCCTCGAGGACAGTTTGATCATCGCGATGGAGGCGGAGGATATTCTCCGCCAGGTGGGCGTGGAAACGATTGGAATCGTCAGCAGCCTTGAACAGGCGATGGAGGCGACCAAGACCGCGACCTTCGATTTCGCGCTGCTGGACGTCAATCTTGGCGAAGTCATGAGCTTCGACTTTGCCCGTCATCTGGCGAACAGCAACATCCCCTTTGGGTTTGTGAGCGGTTATTCCGATACAAAGGACTTCCCCGAAGACCTTCGGAACGTGCCGCTGCTCGTCAAGCCGTTTGGAGAATCGGCGATGCGCGACTTCCTCCAGAAACTGTTCCCAGCCAGCGCCTGAATGCCTTTTTATGACAGGGCAACGGTCTTGCGTTAGGATCGAATCGTAAGTTTAGGGTTCGCTTCCGATGCAGTGGCATGACCGGGCAATCATCTTGGGCGTCAAGCGCCATGGCGAGACCAGCGTCATCGCCGAGGTGATGACGCGCGAGCGCGGACGCCATCTTGGCATGGTCCGCTCTGGTCGGTCTCGTGCCATGCAACCGGTTCTTCAACCCGGCAACGAGGTCGAGGTTACGTGGCGTGCGCGCCTAGACGAGCACCTTGGCGAATTCCGTATAGAGCCATTGACGTTACGGGCCGCGCGGCTGATGGAAACGGCGACTGCCGTCTATGGCGTGCAGGCGATGGGCGCACTGCTGCGCTTGCTGCCGGAGCGCGATCCGCATCCGCATCTCTTCGAAGCGCTCGAAGTCATCCTCGACAATCTCCACAATCCGGCGGATGCCGGTGAGCTCTTCGTCCGTTTCGAGCTTGCCGTTCTGAACGACCTCGGCTTTGGTCTCGATTTGACCGAGTGCGCCGCGACGGGCAGTCGTTCCGACCTTGCTTATGTGTCGCCGAAGTCGGGCAGGGCGGTCAGCCGGACTGCGGGTGCTCCCTGGGCAGACAAGATGTTGCTCCTGCCACCATTCCTGAACAGTGAGGAAAACCGCGCGGCTGATATCGACGGCCTCAGCGCCGCGTTCCGCCTGACGGCATTCTTTCTCCATCGCCATGTCTATGAGCCGCGCGGCGTGGAAGCGGCAGCTGCGCGCGAGGGCTTCGTACAGGCAGCTCTGAAAGCACTCAAGGCGGCCGCACCGCAGGACGAATTGTCCGCCTGACCGACCGTTTTTCATTGGCGAAAAACATCATTCGGATCAGGCGCTTTACGTGTCTCACGCATCTTCCTATTTCGATCGCATGCAGCCCAGCGATTGGAGGAATGCGATGCTGACCAAACCGGATGCGATGACGACGATAGATCTCTGGAACGATTATGAAATACCCCGGTTGGGTATGGGCTGCTGGGCAATCGGCGGCCCCTTCTATGCCGGCGACACGCCGCTCGGCTGGGGCGAGGTCGATGACGACGAGTCCGTCGCCGCCATTCATCGCGCGATCGAACTCGGCATCCGTTTCTTCGATACGGCTTCGAACTATGGGGCCGGGCATTCAGAGGAAGTTCTCGGGCGTGCGATCGGTAGTCGCAGCGACATTGTCATCGCGACCAAGTTCGGCTTTGCCACCGATCCGGAGACGAAGCAGGCAACCGGCGCCTTCGCCGATGCTGTCTTCATTCGCCGCTCGGCCGAGACGTCGCTGCGCAGGTTGAAACGGGATCGCCTCGATCTGCTTCAATTTCATCTGAACGACTTTCCGCTCGAGCAGTCGGACGAGGTTTTCGAAACCCTTGAGACGCTGCGTGACGAGGGGAAGATCGACGCCTTCGGGTGGAGCACGGATTATCCCGATCGTGCCGCGCGACACGCGGAACGCCCGGGTTTTGTTTCCGTCCAACACACGATGAACGTCTTCGAGCCGATGCCTGACATGATCTCGGTGATCGAACGGCAGGGGCTGATTTCGATCAACCGCGGGCCGCTCGCGATGGGCTTGCTCAGCGGAAAATTTGGCGCCGACACGAAAATCGGTGAGAAGGATGTTCGCGGCGCGAGCCTTGACTGGATGGTCTACTTCAAGGACGGCCGGATCGCGCCGGAATTTGCGGCGCGATTGGAAGCGGTTCGCGAGTTGCTGAAGTCCGATGGTCGAACTCTCACACAAGGCGCCCTGGCGTGGCTGTGGGCGCGCTCGCCCCGAACCCTGCCGATCCCGGGCTTTCGCACCGTTGCCCAGGTTGAAGAAAACGCCGGCGCGCTGGCCAAAGGCCCGTTATCGCCGGCTATCACGGATGAAATCGATGAGGCACTCGCGCAGCTTCGCGCCTAGCCTCGGTCGCGGACCTTGAAGGCGCAGCCTTCGGGCCTCTCCTCGATGACTTTGGCTGTATCGCCGACCGCAATCCGACCGGTCCCGCGAGGCGTGACATTCCAGCCGAAGAGCGGACCGGGTACACGCCGGTCCGCAGACATCCGAATGCGCCCCATGGCGGGCATCGGACTAGGAACGTCGCGCGATCCGGTCGATTGGTCCTGGGTGGTCATGATGCAACGTGCGCAAGGTTTGACGAGATCGAAACGAATGCCGCCGATCTCAATCGCAGCCCACCGGTCTTCCTGCCAACCTTCCTCGGTATCAAGGATGATATTGGGCCGGAACCGCTCCATGCCCACTTGCCCTTCGCCGTGCGCCTCGAGATCGGCATTCAGTGCCCGCAGGGAGCCTGTCGTGGTGACAAGGATCTGGTAGCCATCGGCGAATGTGACCGGTGTGCCTTCGCCGGCCCATTCCGCACTGGCGGAACGCTTGGCATCCTGATCGAAGAACACCAGTCTCACCTCTCGCCCGAGCCAGGCCGAAAGTTCAGCATTCGCAGCATCATCGGCAACCGCCGCATTGACGATGGACTTCCAGATCGAGACGCCCATCCGTTTTGAGGCCGTTCGAATCTGCGCGTCAATCTTCTTGTCGCCCATGGTGAGATGGAGGCCCGACGGTGCCGCCTGCACGGCGATGCGAGCGAGATCGGGCAACTCCCGCTGGGTGATGAAGTGTCCGTCGGGATCGGTGATCATGGCGCGCCGGTCGCCCGGCAACCCGAATGCATCGATCTCCGAGGACTGCAGCGCGATACCCCGAGCACTTTTGATCGGATAGATGAAAAGGCCTGTAATACGCATCAAGTGCTCCTAGATTTCGTCCATGAAAGCCGCAAGGAAGTCGCGCAGGCGCTGGTCGCGTGTGGCGGCGAGCGCCCGCCCGGCCTTCGTCTGAAAGCCGTCCGCGAGTTTGAACAATTTTGTCTGGAAGTGGTCAATGACATAGCGCTTGTCGTCAAGCTCGCGGTCGCTGCCTGCCGGATCGAACGGATCGTAGAGCGCGGAGGACATTCGGCCGCCAATGTAGAAGCAGCGTCCCGCGCCGACCATGCCGATCGCATCCAGGCGATCGGCATCCTGCAAGATCCTTGCCTCCAGGGTCCCGGGCGTAACATTGGCGGAAAAGCTATGCGCGACAATCGCATGCGCAACGGCGGTGATGTCGTCACTGGCCCAGCCAAGGTCGGCGAGAACGGCCGAGGCTTTCTCTGCTGCCAAAGCGGACGCCTTCGACCGCATGGGGGAGTTTTTCTCCACGGCGACGCAATCGTGCAGGAGGACGGCAGCCGCAAGGATCCTGGCATCGCCACCCTCGAGAGCCTGAATGCGCATGGCGTTCTTGAAAACGCGCAGGACATGCGCCACGTCATGCGAGCCGTCATCGCCTTCCGACGAATGCGGTACGAGCGCGGCGGCAAGCTTTTCAAATGGAGCGAAGGCCTTCGCCTGGAACATGGGATCACCGCGTGGGAAGAGGGTGTCCTTCCATAAACGCAGGAACCACGAGTCGCAACGAAGAGCGTACTAGCTGGCGCGAGCGCTCGGGTGCGCCTTCCGCCAAGCCAACAGGTAAGGTACGTCCACGGCCGGCCGTGGCGGGCTGATATGGTAGCCCTGGATTTCATCGCAGGCTTCGCGCTGGAGCATGGCCAACTGCTCGGCCGTTTCGACGCCTTCCACGGTCACGCGCATGCCGAGCGCATCGCCGAGAAGGATGATGGCACGCATAATCGCAAAGGCTTCTTTGTCTTCGACGATACCGTTGACGAACGACTTGTCGATCTTGATCTTGTCGAAGGGGAACCGTCGGAGATAGCTCAGCGACGAATAGCCGGTGCCGAAGTCGTCCATGCCGATCCGGATGCCGCTCTGCTTGAGCGCGTGCAGTACAGGCAGGGCCTCATCGAGGTTTTCCATCAGCACGCTTTCGGTGATCTCGATTTCTAAACGGTTAGCTGGCAGCCCCGCTTCGGCCAGCGACGCGGCGACATCGCTCGGCAAATCACTGTTCGTAAACTGGATCGCCGATACGTTGACCGCAACCTTGATATCTTCTGGCCAATGCATGGCATCGCGGCAGGCTCGGCGTAGGACCCAGCGTCCGATATCGACCACGAGGCCAACCTCCTCGGCAAGGGGAATGAACTCCATGGGCGGCACCCGTCCGCGCGTTGGGTGGTTCCATCGCAGAAGCGCCTCGAAACCGCAGATCTTCTGTTGGCCAAGGTCATAGAGCGGTTGATAGTGAACCTCGAACTCCTCGCGTTCGATCGCCTTGCGCAAATCCGCTTCCAGTGTATGCCGTGCTTCGATCTGCGCTTCCATTTTGGCCGTGAAGAAGCGCTCGCCCTTTCCACCGCTGCTCTTGGCATGCGACAGTGCGACGCCGGCGTGTTTCAGCAGGGTGTCCGTTTCAGTTCCGTCCTGCGGACTGATTGCGATCCCCATCGACACGCTGAGTTCAACGGCCTTGTCTCCACGAAAGAACGGCTCCGAGAGTTCGCGGCGAATCTGGTCGGCCAGAGCCATGACGTTCCATGGCTGCTGCCGTCCGGATTGAAGAATCGCGAATTCGTCCGAGCCGAGGCGCGCCAGCACATTACCGCCTGCCGACATGCGGATGCGCTCAGCCACCTGCCGCAGGATCTTGTCACCGGCCGAAACGCCGAGGGTGTTATTGATCGATTTGAAGCGGTCAAGATTAAGGTGCACAAGGGCAATCTGCTCGTCCTGCTTACAGGCGGCCAGCGCGGCGTCGATGCGCTCCCTGAGGCTTATGCGGTTCGGCAGTCCGGTCAGCGGGTCGTGATGAGCGAGATAAGCTATGCGCTCGGCCGCCTTTCGGTCTTCGGTAACGTCCGCATGAATGGAAATGTTGCTGCCATCGGGGAGGACGGTGATGACGCTCTGGATGGTGCGCCCGTCTTCCATGATCCATTCGCGGTGGCGGATGTGTCCACCTTCGGTGGCGGCGCGCAGCCGGGAGACCTTTTTCTCGATCCGCTCGGTGCCGCGGATCATCGAGATGAGTGTTTTCAGCGAGGCGCCGGCAGAGGCAGCTTCGACGCTGAAGCCGAAAACTTGTCGGAAGCGCGTGTTGCAGACGATCAATCGCTGCTCAGCGTCGAAGACACTCAGACCTTGCGGCAGGTTGTCCAGAACGATCCCGAACAGGCGTTTCTGTTCCGCGAGATCTTCTTTCGTGGCAACGAGGCTGCTTTTAAGCGTGGTGTTTTCTTCGCTCAGCAGGTGCGAATGGTCTTCCGCGGCGCGCTTCTTTCCTGCCTGCAGTCGATATGTCTCGACGACAAGATTCATCAGGCGCTCAGCGTTGGCAGAGCCATCCTCATTGAGGGCGGTCGTGCACTGTTGCCGGAAAAGGGCTTCAGCGTCCATTTTCGGCAATCTTTGTTTCGGGAGCGAGGGGAGGGTGAGCGGAGCCCTGTGAGCGTGCTGCCAGCCTGCAGTTTCGACGCGGCGCGCCAGACATGAAAAGACCTTCTGAAACAATCCAAAATTATCGTCTAGGCAATCTCAAATTCGACCGGCCCCTATGCTGACGTGGCGAAGATAATCCATCGGTCGCATTAAAATTCTATTGCAACGCAAACGAATATATTGCTGGCATTATATTTGACTGCTGGTCACGAACTGCCTGGAAATGTGGGCATTTGAGCCCAGACCGCGCGCGGCTGATGCGCTGAAATCACACTTTGTCAATCATGGTTAATGGCGTGTTAACAGCTTATTGACGCAGTGCGCAAATCAGTTTAACGACCGTTTAGTCTTAGATTTTTCCATTTCGTATTGCGTACAAACATCACCGAAACAGCGGTGAATGGAGGTTTGTATGAGCCAAGTTTCATCGGTTAGTGATACATCATATGCGTATCTCGCGACCCTGTCGCGGTTGGACACAAATGGCGACGGCGTGCTGAGCCGTGGCGAGCGGGCGGCTGATGACAAGCCCGGCATTCTGAAGCAGTTGGGCTCAGAAGGGAGCAATGCTCAGGACTTTGCACCAAAGCTCTCGGATGGCGTGCTTGCCTTCATGATGGCTGCAAGTGAGACGGGTAGCCGTAATTTCTATCCGCCGTCTCAGCAGAACGCCTCTTACGATCTGTATAAGAGCACATACGGTCAGTATGATCTCGACACTGTCGCCTGATCACGTGGTGCGCTGAATTTGCGAAGCCGGCCTCAGAGCCGGCTTTTTCGTTGCCGCCGTTTTGGGAACTGCTTCGTGCCTCGCACGTTTGGGAAACGACGATGCAAAGGAAGCTCCAATGAAAACAATCCTCTCGTTCTCGGCTCTGACGCTCTTGGCCGTTTCCTCCGCTGCGATGGCTCAGGACAAGCAAACGGCCACGGCGGACTTTATCGGGCGTGACGGAAAGGCAAGCGGTCGGGCCACGCTAACGGCGGCGGCAACTGGCGGCGTATTGATCGAAGTCGAAGTGGCTGGGCTGCCTGCCAACAAATGGGTCGCATTCCATGTCCACGAGACCGGCAGTTGCGATGCAGCCGGCCATCACGAGTCAGCCGGAAAGCACTTCAATCCGACCAATGCCGAGCACGGCCTGCTGTCCGCAATGGGACCCCATGCCGGCGACATGCCCAACCAGTATGTTGATCAGGATGGCGTTCTGCGAGCGCAGGTGTTTGACGGCATGGTCACACTCGACGGCAAGACTGATGGCGTCCGCGGCCGAGCACTGATCGTTCATGCCAATTCTGATGACTATCGCAGCCAACCTGCAGGCGATGCGGGTGAGCGCCTTGCCTGCGGCGTCATCAAGTAGGCAGTCTTCCGGTCAGTGATAGTAGTATCGCTCCGCATACCACTCGCTTGATGCAACCGGCCTATCCGTCGCGACCCATTGCCTGACGCGACTTGTTTCGAGCAGGTCGGCCGTCGCGTGATCTTCCAGCCCGACGAATATGATATTCGTGTTTTCACGCAGTCTAGGATCGGTGCCGAAACCCGTGCGACTGTCATCGGCCGAGTAGAGCAGCCGCATCCTGACATAGAAGAACTCGGCCTGGTAATCTGCAGCGCCTTTTTCGCTGAAGGCATGCGCAACGTCGATAACAGACTTCTGAGGCCCACGATAAGCAGTGATTGCTTCATTCAGGCCGAATGTTGCCCCGTACAGCGCAATCGAACGTATCGGAACCGAGCTGGTGGCGCCGGTGGTCAAATCTATCTGTTGGCCGAGGAAGCTGACTTTGACACCATCCAGATCGCCGCGAAAGAAGTAGGAAAATCGATCACGTGTGAGATAGATCGCTTGCCACCGGAACCACGCATATTCGTCGCGCGCGCTTGTCAGGGTCCTGAGTGTAGCCAAGCATCGCACAAACGTATCGCGATAGTTCTGCAGCGACATCGATCAACCTCCTCGAGGGATAACCGGTATCGACTCAAAACGTTCCAGCGGTCGGCTCGTCCAAAGCCAGTGTGAAAGGTGCGTTTCCATCCGCGTCCGCGCCACGGCCGATGGTTCGAACCGCATCGACCAGCCGCCCTCCGCGGCCGAGCAGGTCATCGCCGATCTGGATCAGCCGCGCATTCGGCGTGGCAAAAGGCGATGCAGTGCGCAGCCGGCGAACGAGCGCCGCATCCTCCTGCTCCGGCGACACGGAAAGGGCGGTAATCAAGGCCGCCGCCGGCGACCGGGAGACGCCCATCCAACAGTGGATCAAGAGTGGCGCAGCGCGATCCCACTCGCGGGCAAAACCGATGATCTCCCGCGCATGCGTTTCATCCGGCGCGACAAGGTTACCGGTTCCCTTGAACGCGATGTCGTTCATATGGAGGAGAAGATGCCGGTGCGCCTGAATCACGGCAGGCCGGTGGAAAGCCTGTTCCTTCGCCATCAGGCTGATCATCTCACGGGCGCCATGCCGGACTGCCATTTCGGCGATCCGGGCAAGCGGAGCGACAATGATGACAGTCATGCTTTGCTGCTCCGCATGGCCTCAATTGTCTCGAAGCGCTCGCAAAAGAGGCGCTGCGCCTCGACTGCCGGCAGTGGCGTCATCAGCAACATGTCTTTTGTGATTCCGCGCGGCTGGCCGAAGAATTTCTGCGCCTCAGTGGACGTAAACCCGGCAAGCTGAGTTGCCTCGAAATACGCAGCGATGGTGTCAGCCTTCTTGATCTTCTCCTTGAGTTCGCGCGTAGGGTGGGGCGGCAGGCCAAACCGAAGGTGGACGGCCGCTTCCAACCGCTTTTCGACGGCCTTGTATCCGCCGCCGACGACCGACTTGAACGGCGAGATCATGTCGCCGATGACATACTCCGGCGCATCATGCAGCAGCGCCATCAGGCGCTGATCGGCTGTCACCTCGTTGAGGTGGCGGAAAATATCCTCCACGACAAGGCAATGCTGGGCGACGGAGAAGGCGTGATCTCCCGAGGTTTGTCCGTTCCAGCGGGCAACGCGCGCAAGCCCATGCGCAATATCGCTCACCTCGACGTCGAGAGGAGAGGGGTCGAGCAGATCAAGCCGGCGGCCCGAGAGCATGCGCTGCCACGCGCGCGGCGCCTTTGTCGTCACGCGCTGGCCTCGTCCGCCGTCGACGGGAACGTCAGCCCTGTCCAGGCGGGTAGTTCGAGAATGACAGCCGTCTCGCCTGCCAATAGAGGCGTCGCTGTCGCAATGGCCTCACCGGCTCGATCGATGCGAACGATCGCGAGGCCGCCTTTTCCGACGACCGATCCGAGCGTGCCGACCGGCTTGCCCCCGGCGGTGATCTCCGTCCCGGAGGGCGGCAGGGCCGTCTCGGCCTTCACGGTGACGACACGGCGGCGCGCCGTGCCGCGATGCTGCATCCGCGACACCACCTCCTGGCCGACATAGCAGCCCTTCTTGAAGGAGAGGCCGCCGTTGAAGTCCATCAGGACATCGTGCGGGAAGGCATCCTGCAGCGCATAGTCCTGCCCGGATATGGCAACGCCGCTCGCGATGCGCAATGCGTCATAGATTTCGTGGTCATCGGTACCGTGCTGCCCCGCTTGGCGGACGAGCGCCACGCCAGCTTTGGCAAAACGGCGGTCGGCCGCTCCCGTATTGGTGCTTTCCCAAGAAACCGTGACGCCCTCGCCGGCAGGCGAGAGGTCGACGGCGGCTCTGAGCTTGTACATCCTCAGTCGCTTAAGCAGCGCATCCCGCTGATCATCGTCCGTCTCGATGATGAACCCGTCGCCATCCTGCCAGATCATGAAGTCGAACAGGATTTTGCCCTGCGGCGTCAACAGGGCGCCCGGCCGTGCTTCATCCGCCGCGAGCGCGGCAAGATCGGTCGTGATCAGGTTCTGCAGAAAGGGTTGGGCCTCCGGACCGCTCACCCGTATAAGCGAGCGGTTCTTCAGAAATACGGCTGGCATGGCGCACCTGTCGCGTTCGTTATCGCTCAGAAGTATGTCTTCGGTGAGGGGATCGCAAGCCTCAGTCGCCGGCGGTGAAGTACTTCCATTTGCCGTCGGGGGTGATGCCCAATCGATAGAAATTATAACCGCCGAACTCCTGCATGTCGGACAGGTCGCCGGCCGTAACGATGCGCAGCAATTCCACTCGCTCGGGGGGAGTCAGAGCCTTCAGGTCCTTCTCGGCGAAATAGGGCCAGACAAACATTTCGTCCGGTGTGCCCTGGCCGACATGAACGAAGCCGGTGGAAATGACATCAAGCAGGATCGCCAGGATCTCATCGCCCTCCGGATCGCCCGAAAGATCCTTGAGCGCGCTGATGGGGTCGTCCGTCGGCTCTCCGACCGTCACCTGTGTCTGAGTGGCGCCGGTGCCGAGCAGGGGGCGCAGCCGCTCGAGATCGCCCGAAGCGGCTGCCTCGACGATCTGCTCCCGCATCTTTCGAACGGGCTCGGGGACCTTGCTGATATCGTAGATGACTTCGACTGGCTTCGAGCTGTCCTCGGCGCCGGGCGTCTTGTCGTTGCTTTGGCCGGCCTGCGAATTGACCAGCGGGTCGGGCATCGGAACGCCGGGTGAGGTTGGGGAGGGGGCTGGCTTGTCGCCGCCTTGGCCAGGAGCGCTTTGCTCAACCTGTCCTGGGGTCTTCTGCAGCTCTGAGAGTGCCAGGGCCGAAGTCCCGGTCAGAAAGCTACTGGCGCTAAGGCCGATTGCAAGCAAAAGCGGCGCGATCGCGGGCCGCGAAGCATTGTCCCTAGCGGAATGCATCAAACTCTCTGTGATCGTTATTGCAGGGTGCGGTTCGGAGAAAACTCGCCGGCAAGCATGCGCTCGCGCAAGGAATCCAGAAGCGCTTCGGCACTATTCTCGCCATGGAGCCGAATGGTTTCCCGTAGCGCGTGGATGATTGCTGTATCGGCGATGATCTCGGGTTCGATTCCGTCTGCCATGCCATCAGCCCAGGCTTCGTTATGGTACTCCAAAGCCGCCTGAGTCTTCTCATGAACGATCATGTCGTCGATGTCATTGAGGCTTGGTTCCATTGTCATTTCCTCAAACTGCATGCCTTACTGCCTAGTTAACGACCTTATCAGCCTTTTCCCAAAACGACACGGCCGCCAGTGAAAAGAGGTTAATTAACCGTTAATTTCCGAACCTTGATGTTATTTCTGTGGCGAGTGTTGCACCTTCGGCACGGTATCGCTCTTCTGCCACGATGGCTGCCTGCGTGCAATCCGTGTAAACAGACGCGAAAGCGCGGTATCCGCGATTGAAAGCCGCGGTCAGCTGTTGCTTGCGCTGCGGCTCGTCCTTGGCTTCTGAATCAAGCAGTTGCTGCATGCGCCCTCGCCACTCGCTACTGTTTTCCGCCTTGCACAAAGTCCTCAGGTAGTGAACCGAGCCCAACACCTCGGCAAGCCGCGATAGCTTTTCGTCGTATGGCACGGTGACCGCTTTTGGCGCACTCTGCTCAGGTAACACTGGCGGCGTTGTACCCTGTGCCCATACAGGGGCGGGTAGGGCGGCGCTTGCGCACAATGCAAGAAACAGGAACGCGCGTCGAACGGGAATCATGTTGATAGTTGATACCCTGACAGTGACGGGAACAAGGCGCTTGCTTGAGTTTCCACCTGCTTATTCGCTGCCGGACGCCAGGCGCTCGGCACATTCAAGCACGCTTTGAGGCACGGGTAACCGGCGGATCTCCTCAACGGTGAACCAGCCGATATCGGCGGCGTCGTCGGCCGCAAGGCCGATAGCCGTCTCGTCGGCCTCGACCCGAAATACGGAAAGAAAGAAGTGGTTGACGACCGCGCCGTCAGGGGCGTGCGTCTTCAAATCGTATGTAGCGAAGAGGTGAGGGTTGCGAGCCTTTATGCCGGTCTCCTCCTCCAACTCGCGCAACGCCGTTTCCTCCGGCATTTCGCCCGGTTCGGCCCGTCCTCCCGGAAACGCATACATCTCGGCCGCCGGCGGATTGCGCCGAAGCACGAGGAGGAACCGGTTGCCGCGCTGGAGGATGGCGGAGGAGGCCGCCGTCGGAATGGAACTCATGGGGTTGCCGCGTTGGTCTCTGTTGGGATGTGCTTGGCGCCGCCATTGTTCCGCCGGATATTGAACGCGGCGATTCGATGGAGCCCTCGTGACTTATATCATTTATGCTGCAGCAGCTGTTTTCGAGATTGCCGGCTGCTTCACCTTCTGGGCCTGGCTGAGAATGGCAAAGCCCGTCTGGTGGCTGGCGCCCGGTATGGTGTCCCTCGCGCTATTTGCATGGCTCCTCACTTTCGTGCCGAGTGAGGCCGCCGGCCGCACCTTCGCTGCCTATGGCGGCATCTATATCGTGGCTTCTCTGATGTGGCTGTGGATCGTCGAGAACCGTGTGCCCGACCGCTGGGACATTGGTGGCGCGCTCGTCTGCCTTTGCGGCTCGGCAATCATCCTACTCGCACCGCGCGGCTGAGGCGGCTACCCTTGACCGTCGCCGGACGGACTGCAAAGACATCCGAATGTGTGGACGTTATGCCCTGACAATATCCCCGGAGGAATTGAAGGAAGTTCTGGGGATCATGGATCTCGAGGACTTTCCCGCGCGTTACAACATTGCGCCGACCCAGCCCATCCTCGTCGTCGTTTCGGATGAAACGCGGGAGAAAGGCAGCAACCTCCCGGAGCGGCGCGCGGTGCTCGTACGATGGGGCTTTATGCCGGGATGGGTGAAGGATCCCAAGCAATTTCCGCTGTTGATCAATGCCCGCGCCGAAACGGCGATCGGCAAGGCGTCGTTCGTGCGGCGATGCGCCATCGGCGCGTGCTCGTGCCAGGCTCCGGCTTCTATGAATGGCATCGCCCTGGCGAGGAGAGGGGCGAGAAGTCCCAGACCTATTGGATCAGGCCGCGCCGCGGCGGCATTGTGGCGTTCGCCGGCCTGATGGAAACATGGTCGTCCGCAGACGGTTCGGAAGTCGACACCGGTGCGATCCTGACGACCGCGGCAAATGCCGCCATCGCTCCGATCCATGACCGCATGCCCGTCGTCATCAAGCCGGAAGACTTTTCGCGCTGGCTGGATTGCAAGACACAGGAGCCACGGGACGTCGCCGACTTGATGAAGCCGGTCGAAGAAGATTTTTTCGAGGCGATCCCCGTCTCCGACAAGGTCAACAAAGTGACCAATGTGGGGTCCGACCTCCAGGACAGGGTGGCCGTTGATAAGCTGCCGTCGCCGCCTGAAAGGAAAAAGCCGGATGACGGCCAGCTCAGCTTCTTCTAATCTGATAATCCCACCGCATAATTCTTCCGGAAAATCACATGATCTCCATTTCTGCCGCGCTTTCCGGCTTCTTCCTTGGTGCGTCGCTCATTATCGCCATTGGTGCACAGAATGCGTTCATTCTGCGCCAGGGCCTGCTGCGCTCACACGTCTTCATCCTGTGCCTGATCTGCGCCGTATCGGATGCAGTGCTGATCGCAGCCGGCGTTGCCGGGCTGGGAACGCTTGTTGCCCAGTCGCCGACGCTCCTCTCGGCTGTGACGCTAGGTGGGGCAATTTTTCTCGGTTCGTATGCCGTTCTGGCATTCCGTCGCGCTCTTCATCCCGGCGCGATGCAGGCGGGTTCTCCGCAGACACTGGGTCTGAAGGCTGCAGTCGCGTCTTGCCTAGCCTTTACCTTTCTGAACCCGCACGTCTACCTGGACATGGTCGTTCTGATTGGCAGCCTGTCCGCGCCCTATAGCGGTGCAGACCGCATCGCCTACGGTGTCGGTGCCGCGACGGCGTCGTTCATCTGGTTTTTCGGCCTAGGCTACGGCGCTCGCCTGTTGCAGCCGGTTTTTGCAAAACCCGCAGCCTGGCGGGTTCTCGATGTCATCATAGGCATTGTCATGGGGCTGCTGGCGATCAGTCTGCTGGTCCGCTTCTTCCACCCGGCCTAGGCTTCCGGCATGCCGGCCTGCGCCAACCCTGCGAGGATCGGTTCGATCCGGTCAGGGTTCTTGGCGGCTTGGCCGGCGCGGATGCGGGCGACGGTGACGCCGGGCGAGAATGCAAGCAGACCCGCAAGGTGCCGCCGCGCTTCGTCCATGCGTCCGAGTTTTGCATTGGCCGCAATCATCATCCAGAAGCACGGACCGTAATAGGCATTCGCCGCCATGGATTTGCGCCCCCAGGCCAGAGCCTCTTCATAGTTCCCGCGGACCATTTCGACATGAGCCAGCCCGGTAAGGTTCCAATGAGCACCAAGGCTGTTTGGACTCAGTCGTTCGGCGCGCAAGAAATATGTGACGGCCTCATCGAGACTGCCGCAATGGAGGTTCGCGACGCCCGCATAGTTGACGACGTCGAGGTTGTTGGGGTTGAAGGCAACGGCCTGGCAGACCAACTCGAAACCTCGATCGCACTGCTTCAGGTACTGCATCAGAGTATTGCCGCAGATCCCCACGACGGACGCGTCGCCATGGCCATGCACAAGCGCCCGCTCGATGTAGTTCTCGCAGAGTGCTCGCTGATCCTCGACCCCCGGCAGCTTCCAGCCCAGAGTGCCGCGTTGCATGAGCAACCCGACTGCCGTCGCAAGATAGGTCGCGTTGTTAGGCTCGAGGGCGATTGCCTTGTTGATCAGGGCGAGGGAGGCGTCGTTCCGCTCTGGCATGTCGGAGTAGAAGCTTCCCATGGTCTGAAGGTAGAAATCATAGGCTTCAATGCTCTCTGGCCGCTCCCTTCGTGAAAGCGCGATCTCGGCAGACTTGATCTGGGGCTCAACAATCGAGACGACGCTCTCAGTGATGCGATCCTGGAAATCAAAAATTTCTTCCGCAGAGCCATCGTAGTGCTCTGCCCACAGGTGCGCACCGGTCGCGCCTTCGACGAGCTGTGCGGTAATGCGCAAGCGGTTACCGGCGCGCCGCACGCTGCCTTCCAGCACGTAGCGTACGCCAAGCTCGCGAGCGACCTGGCGCACATCGATCGCGCGGCCCTTGTAGATAAAGGAGGAGTTGCGGGCGATCACCGCGAAGGAGCGGAAACGACTGAGCGCCGTGATCATGTCTTCGACAACGCCATCGGCGAAATACTCCTGCTGGACATCGCCGCTCATATTCTGGAAGGGAAGCACGGCCAGCGACGGCCGGAGGTTGTCTTTTGCCTTTTGCAAGAGAGCACTGGTAGGGCTTGGGTGAGCGTCCGGCTGCCATTTCCAGATCCGGACTGGCCGATCGATGTTCCTGAGTTGGACGTCGCCACCGTCCTCGAATTCCGCGTCGACGCGGCCTACGATGTTCTCCCTGACGCTCGATGCGATGCAGACACCGCCGGATTCCGCCAGCGGTTCCAGACGCGCGGCAATGTTTACGCCGTCACCATAAATATCGTCACCATCGATAACGACATCGCTGAGATTGATCCCGATGCGCAGCGTGATTCCTGGATGGGAGGCGTCGTTGCCCGAAGCGGCGGCGGTGCGTTGCACCGAAAGCGCGAACTTGACCGCATCAACGGCGCTGCCAAACTCGACGAGAGCGCCGTCGCCAACAAGCTTGATGACGCGGCCGTTGTGGTTCTCGACCTCAGGATTGAAGACAGACAGCCGGTGATGCTTCAACGCGGCAAGCGTGCCTGCCTCATCCTTTGCCATCATCCGCGAATAGCCAACGACATCAGCGACAAGGATCGCACTGAGCTTGCGATTTGTCTGGACGTCGGTCATATCGCCTCCGAACTGGCTTATGGACGTGTATCCTAGCAGTTCGGTTCAACCACGTCGCGCCGGATGAGGACGCGCGTTGGATTTTCAATGAAGCATGGAGGCAAGGGTCTGATCTTGGCGCTGTCGGTCCCATCGACAGCGCGGCATTTGCCTCGCCCTAGGCAATCTTCTTGACGAGCGGTGGCTTGCTCTTGAGCATCAGGGCGGCCGCAAGAACGGCCTTCAGGCCGAGCGGGCGGTAGTTGGCGCTGAGGTCGGACTTCGCCGGCTGTTCGACGCTTGTCTTCTTCGGGGTCACAATACTCTCCTCACGTGTGCTGTCCCTAGACTCTTATATTTATTGCTCTTTTGCGTGTAATAGCGACAAAATCGAGGCGCCGCTTATCAGGAATTGTGTATCCGATGCATATTTCGCGAGGCTTGAGTCAGGCATTCTTCGGCAAAGGAGAGTTGAAAAATGTCAGATATGACGGCCGATATCGTCCTCGCCGACACCCGGTTCCTCGATGGTCAGCGTGCCGTATTTCCGCTTCCACTTGCGCGCGCCGAACGGCAGCGTCAGCAGGTAGATGACGGCGGTCACGACCATGACTTCCCATGTGAAGCTCGACAGTAGCGCCACGTAGAGAACGACCCCGAGCATGACCGGCAGCACCAGATCACGCCGCAGCCTGCTGCCCTCGGACTTGCCCGACCAGACAGGAAGGCGGCTAATGAGCAGGAACGCGATCAGAACCGTATAAACGGATGAAAAATAAGCGAAAGTGCGATCGGTCGTCAGCCCAAGGAAGCCGAGATAGACAGGGAGCAGCACCAGCATCGCGCCGGCTGGCGCGGGCACGCCGACGAAATACTCCGACTGCCAGGTTGCCTTGTTCTCGCGCTCGGCCATGACGTTGAAGCGAGCCAGACGAAGGCCCGCCGCAATGGAGTAGATCAGGGCGGCGATCCAGCCGATGGAGCGGGCCTGATCCAGTGCAAAGACATAGACGACAAGCGCGGGCGCGACGCCGAAATTCACGATATCAGCCAGCGAATCCATCTGCGCGCCGAACTTCGACGTCGCCTTCATCAGGCGGGCAACGCGGCCGTCGATCCCATCGAGGAATGCGGCGAGAAGCACCATGCCGACCGCAAGCTCGTATCGGTTCTCGAATGCAAGGCGGATGCCGGTGAGGCCGGCACAGATCGCCAGGATCGTGATGAGATTGGGAATGATAAGGCGAAGCGGGATCTCGCGAAGCCGTGGTCCGCGGCCCGAATCGTCAGGCGGACCGTTGGGCTCGAAAGGCGGGAAGGGCGTTTCCATGTCGCGCTCCAGTCTAGCTTCGACGGCTGACGACCGGGCCCTTGGTGGAGCCGAATTCGGCCAGCACGGTTTCTCCGGCAATTGCCGTCTGGCCGAGCGTCACCCGGGGCGCTGCGCCGGCCGGGAGAAATACATCAAGGCGCGAACCGAAGCGAATCAGGCCGAAGCGTTCGCCGGCATCCAGAGGCTCGCCCGTATTGGCCCAGCAAAGGATACGCCGAGCAACGAGGCCGGCGATCTGAACGACCCCGATCTGGCCGTGCGAGGTTTCGATGACAAGACCGTTGCGTTCGTTGTCTTCGCTTGCCTTGTCGAGTTCGGCATTCACGAAGCTGCCCGACCGGTAGTTGACGCTGACGATCCGCCCGCGCACCGGGGAGCGGTTCACATGGCAGTTGAAGACGTTCATGAACACCGAGATGCGCAGCATCGGCTCACTGCCGAGATTCAGTTCGGCGGGCGGTACGACCATCTGGACCGACGACACTTTGCCATCGGCCGGCGAGATGACGAGATCGTCATCCTGTGGCGTCATTCTCTCGGGATCACGGAAGAAATAGGCGCACCACAGCGTCAGGATCAGCCCGATCCAGAACAGCGGCTTGAAGATCCAGCCCAGAATGAGCGAGGCGACGAAGAAGGCGGCGATGAAGGGATAACCTTCCTTGTGCACCGGAACGATCGTGTTGCGTACCGTATTGAACAAGCTCATTTATGCCGCGCTCCTAAAGCATGTCTCCCGAAAGCGGCAACCGGTTTCGGGCCAAAGACATGCGTGAAAACAAAGAACTAAAGCACAACAAGCGAATCTGTAACATCGCGTTGTGCTTTGGCGTTCTTTTCTCATCGCTGGTTACAGGGAAACCGCAGCTGGGGCAATGCTGCGGCTCCTTGACCCCACATCTATGACGGGATTCTGAACAGCAAAGCAGCTCAAATGCCGTCCATTGGTGGCTAGCTCGCGGGAGCAAGCCTGTTCACAACCCCCATGTCGTCGCTCTCGCGGACCTGCTTCAGGTGCTCTTCGGCCTGCGTGGCCTCGCGCTGGCGGTTCCACATCGAGGCATATAGGCCATTCTTCTGGAGAAGCGTGGTGTGGGTACCGCGTTCAGCAATCTCGCCGCTTTTCAGAACGATGATTTCGTCCGCGCCGATAACCGTTGACAGCCGGTGGGCGATGACGAGCGTTGTGCGGTTCTTGGATACAACATCGAGTGCGGTCTGGATATCGCGCTCGGTGGTGGTGTCGAGGGCCGATGTTGCCTCGTCGAGGATTAGAATCGGTGGAGCTTTCAGGACCGTTCGAGCGATCGCAACACGCTGCTTCTCACCACCGGAGAGTTTCAGGCCACGCTCGCCAACCTTGGTATCAAAGCCCTCGGGCAACAGATCGATGAAGTGAGCGATCTGGGCGATCTCGGCTGCTGCCTTGACCTCTGCATCAGTAGCCGATGGACGCCCGTAGCGGATGTTGTAGGCAACCGTATCGTTGAAAAGGACGGTGTCTTGCGGGACCATCCCGATGACCGATCGCAGGCTCTTCTGGGTCACTGTCCGGATGTCCTGGCCATCGACCGAGACCGAACCGCTTTGAATGTCATAGAAACGATAGAGCAAGCGCGACAAGGTCGATTTACCGGCGCCCGACGGACCAACCACGGCGACCGTCTTGCCCGCAGGCACTTCGAAGGAGATACCTTTTAGGATCGGACGGGCAGGGTCATAGGAAAAGTGCACATCCTTGAAGGAGATGGCACCTTGTCTGATATCCAAAGGCGCCGCCTCGGGCGCATCCATCACTTCAGCCTTGACTTCGAGGAGATCGAACATCTGCTCGATATCCGTCAACCCCTGGCGAATTTCACGATAGACAAAGCCGATGAAGTTCAAGGGAACGGAAAGCTGCAGCAGCATGGCGTTGACGAAGACGAAGTCGCCGACGGTCTGCTCGCCACGTTGGACGGCAAGGGCCGACAGGATGAGCATCACCGTCGTGCCCAGGCCAAAAATCACGCCCTGGCCGAAGTTGAGCCAGCCGAGCGAGGTCCAGACATCCGTGGCCGCCTTCTCGTAGCGTTCCATCGACCTGTCGAAGCGCCGCGCCTCCATCTCCTCGTTGCCGAAATACTTGACCGTCTCGAAGTTGAGGAGGGAGTCGATAGCCTTGGTATTGGCGTCGGTATCGCTGTCGTTCATCGTGCGGCGGATCGCGATGCGCCAGTCGCTGGCGCGGATCGTGAACCAGATATAGGCCCAGACAGTGAACGCGGTGACGGCGAGATAGGAAAAGCCGTAGCCCCACCAGAAGATGATGGCCGTCAGCAAAAATTCGATCAGCGTCGGCACGGAGTTGAGAATCGTAAATCGCACGATGGTCTCGATCCCCTTGGTGCCACGCTCGATGACACGCGAAAGTCCACCCGTCTTGCGTTCGAGATGAAAGCGCAACGACAGTTCATGCATGTGCACGAAGGTCTTGTAGGCCAATTGCCGGACAGCATGCTGCCCGACGCTGGCAAAGAGCGCGTCGCGCAACTGGTTCAGACCGAGCTGGATGAGGCGGGTGAGGTTGTAGGCAATGACCAACGCCGTCGCGCCGACAAGCAGGTCCGGCAGCTTGCCGGCGAGGTCCATCTTCCCGTTCAGCGCATCGGTCGACCACTTGAAGAAATAGGGGACGAGCAGCAGTACGAACTTCGAAACGAGGAGGTAAACCGAAGCCCAGACGACCCGCATCTTGAGATCCGGGCGACCTGTTGGCCACATGTAGGGCCACAGATTGAACAGCGTCCGCAGGAGGTTGGAATCAGAGACTGTCTTGTCGTTTGCCATGCGAATCTCCCGCCGAAAGGCGCTGATGGCGCTGCGTTGCCGACAAATTTGGGAGCCGCGGAAATGCCGAAAGGGGCTCGCCGGACATGATCGTCGTCACCGCCACACAGGGGTTGGCGGGACCAATACAACAAATGGGTGCCGCAGGAAAAGAGCGGCCGGACGTGATATCCGTCCGGCCGCTCTATCAAGATGGGATCGCCTTAGAGGTGTTCGCCCGACAGCCGCTTGCGGTGAAGCTCTTCCGCGTTCGGCAGGGCATCCTTGGGAAGGCCGAAGATCTGTCCCGGCAAGATGCGGTCCGGGTTTGTGATCTTGTCCTCGTTGGCGACATAGATCGTCGTGTAGCGAACGCCCGCACCATAGACGCGCCGCGATATCTGCCAGAGCGTATCGCCGCGGCGGATAATGACCGTCTCGTTGCTCGGTGCGAGCGGCGCCTGCTCGATCGTCGTCGGACCGCCCTGGTCTCCAGCGATCTCGTTGGTCGCAGGTGCATTCGGCGCGGCCGGTGCAGTGGAAGGAGCGGTCAGCTGGGCGATGTCGGCGTCGAGCTTGCCCAGCGCATCGCCGACGGATTTCGCATCCTTTGGCAGAGCCTGCAGCATGCTCAGGGCATCGGCTGCGGCCTGGGCAGCGATCGAAGCCTGCTGCTTGACGTCGGCTGTGGCATCGGCTGCGGTGCGGAATTCCACGATGGCACGCAGGGCGAATTCGGTCGCGGAGCGGGCCGCCGCGAGCTCTTCCGCTCCCGGTATCTTGCCGTCGGCGAAGAGCCCGTTGAGCAGGGAGAAGGCCTTGGTGGCATCATTCTTCAGCTTTCCGAGCGTACCTTCATCCAGTGGTACGGTCCCCGCCGCGCTTCCGCCGTTAGGCTTCACGCTCTGCGCGGCAACCGTGACTTGATTTCCTTCCGGGCGGTTGAAATTCACCGACGCGCGAACGGCGACCTTACCGGCGTCATCGAGAACATCGACGCGAATCTTGTGATCGCCGACCGAAAGCGGCATCACGCCATCGACAACGAAATGACCGTCGGGACCGGCCTTCGCCTTGCCGATCAGCTGGTCGTCGGCATAGGCGACGACGTTCGCCGAGGCCTTCGCCATGCCTGCGACAAAGATCTTGTCGCCTTCGATCTCGACGGCGCTGACCATGACGTCGTTAGCCGTCGTCGAACCTGTACCAGCCGGCGCGCTCGCGGCATCCGACGAACTCGGAGCAGAACCGCCATTGGAGGCGACCTGAGTATCCGGCTTGGGCGCGGTTATGACGCGGCTGGCGGTGCCCGGCTTGGAGACCATCGCCAGCAGTTCGGAGTTCTTGCCATCCGTGGGAACGGATACGGTCGCAATTTCTTCCGATGTCGAAGCTTTGCCATCCTTGCCGGTGGCTCGCAGGACGAGCTGGTGGTCGCCGGCGGAGAGCGGATTATCGAGCACCGCAACGAAATCGCCAGTCGGGCCGACGTCCGTCGTCGTCACGACCTTGTCCCCATCCAGGATTTCAAGCTTGCTGTTCGGTACTGCCGAACCGGCGATGACCGTAGAGCCATCCGGTTCTACGCGCAGCACGTCGAAAGTGGGGAGCTTGTTGGCGTTTTCCGCAGGCGAGGCCGCGACCGACGGTTCGCTGGCCGGCTCCGGGGAGCCTGTCAGCGCCGCTTCGGCTTTTGCGATCGCCGTTGCCGCATCGGCAAAATTCTCCGGTAGCGCCTTGACGATCGTCAGCGCCTTGGCTGCACCGTCTTTTGTCTTGGTGGCGGTGGCAGCCGTGACCGGGTTCGTGCCATCAGGAATCGCAAAGTCCGCAAGTGCCTGCAGTGAGGTCGTCGCCTTCGACTTGGCTGTCTCGAAAACTTCCTGTGTCGGACCCTTGCCGTCTGCAAAGAGCGCCTTAAGTTCGGAGATGGATTGGCCCGCCTCCGAAGCAAGCCGACCGACTTTCTGCGTGGTCTCTGCATCGTCGGGAACTGAAGGGCGCGATGTCTTGGCGGTTTCGGTGACTGTTTTCTTTACTTCGGAGCCGGCCTGGTTAATTGCATCACCAACTTTGGCGGCGTCTCCGCCGATGCGGGGCATGACAAAAAAGACCATCAATAGAATTGCGATTACAAGCACTGCAAGGGCCAGCAAGCCGGCACGGTTTCTCATCATCACGTCTCCCCAGGCGGCAATCTTGCCGGACTTACTAAAATTGCTAGCGATTCCCGCTGCTTTGCACAAGCAGTCAAAGCGGTAAGGCAATAGTAAGACGCAGCTTTTCCGTCATTTTTCTTGACTGGAGGCAGAGAGAATAGTTGTTTGCCCCTATGACAGATCAATCTCATTCCATTCGCTCCATTTGTGTTTACTGCGGCTCGCGACCGGGCAGCGATCCTCGCCATATGGCGGCCGGCCGTGCGCTGGGTAAGGAAATCGCGGACTACGGCCTGCGCCTCGTCTATGGCGGAGGCACCAAGGGCATCATGGGGGCTGTGGCGAGCGGCGTGCTTTCGAACGGGGGCCAGGTGACCGGGATCATTCCCGAGTTCCTGATCGACATGGAGGCTACTCGCCATTCCCTCGGCCAGCTCAATGAACTGATTGTAACGCCTAACATGCATACCCGCAAACATGCGATGTTCGAGCGCTCTGATGCGTTCGTCGCGCTGCCGGGCGGCATCGGCACGCTCGAAGAAATCGTCGAGATCATGACCTGGGCGCAGCTCGGCCGTCACGAGAAGCCGATGGTCTTTGCCAACGTCAACGGCTTCTGGGACCCGATGATGGAGCTCATGCGCCACATGACGGACGAAGGCTTCGTCCACACCGCCCATCGCGTTCAGCCGCTCGTCATCGACGACATAGCCGAGATCATCCCTGGCATCATGGCACAGGCGGCTGAAATTGCGTCGGTCGACAGTGACGGCGAGGACGCCGTTATTTCGAAGATGTAGGGCCGGGAGTTAGCGCTCTCGGTTCCCTTTGATCATCGCCCAGCTGTAGAGGAAGAGTCCCGCCCAGATCAGTGGGAAGGCGATCATGCGTGCGGTGCCGAGAGGTTCGTGGAACACGAAGATCGCAATCAGGAAGATCATCGTTGGCGCGATGTATTGCATGATGCCGATGGTCGAAAGCCGCAGCAGCTTGGCGCCGTTGGCGTAGATCATCAGCGGTACGGCGGTAACGACGCCGCAACCGAGCAGCAGGGCGGTATCGGCCCCGCCGGTGCGAAAGAAGTGTCCTTCCCCGCTGCCGAGTTCGAGATAGAGAATGTAGAAAAAAGCCGGGATGCTGAGGATCAGCACTTCGAGAAAGAAACCCTGGTTCGGGCCGAGCGGCAACGTCTTGCGAAACAGAGCGTAAAGCCCCCAGGAAATCGTCAACGTCAGCGACACCCATGGAACACCGCCGCTATCGAGCGCCAGCACGACGACTGCAAGTCCAGCCAACGCAATCGCTCCGATCTGAATGGGGTGCAGCCGCTCCTTCAATAGCACGGAGCCGAGTAGGATGCTGAATAGCGGGTTGATGAAATAGCCGAGCGCCGCATCGAGCGAATGGCCGGCGCCGATCGCCCAGACATAGGTACCCCAGTTGACGGTGATCAGCGCTGCCGTGAGCGCTGCCATGGCCAGCATCCGCGGTGACCGCAGGGCTATCCGGATATCCTGGGTGCGGCCGAGCACGATGAGCACCAGACCTGCCAGGGGCAAGGACCAGAGAATTCGATGAGCAATGACCTCGGCCGGCGAGATATGGGCGACGGCCTTCATGTAGATCGGCAGGAAACCCCACAGAAGATAGGCTACCAGCGCAAAGGCGAAGCCACGGGGACTGTCTTCGTTTTTGGCAATCGCGGCGCTTGCATTAGCAGACATCGAGTGTTTCCATATTTGTTCTCGTTATGAGCCGCTTAACTTAACGGACGTGAATAGGCCAATTCATTTCGGTGAATATTGCGGCCATCGCGATGGTGAAGGATATGGACGACGAAGCTCTTGCGCAGTGCCGCAGAGCATATGCATCACGAGTGCTTACGAAGGAAGGCATTCAGGACGACGATGCGTTGTTGCAGGCCTACGCGACTGTCCCGCGCGAGCGCTTTCTGGGGCCGCCACCGTGGAGGATGGCAGGTTGGTGCGGCTACGTCGATGTTCCCTCGGGCGATGCCTCCGTCGTCTATCAGGATGCGTTGTTTGCGCTTCAGCACAAGCGGCACGTCAACAACGGCAGCCCGAGCCTACACGCCCGGGGAATACACAAGCTGGCGCTCCGGCGCGGCGACATGGTCTGTCATGTGGGCGCCGGCAGCGGCTATTATACAGCGATCATGTCCCTGCTCGTTGGCGCCGAGGGTTGCGTGATTGCCGTGGAGTTCGACGGGGAACTGGCGGCGCGCGCTGAGGCCAATCTTCGGGACTATCCTAACGTGAAGGTCGTCCATGGCAATGGGGTGGAGTGGCCACGCGAACCGACCAATGCCGTCTACGTCAATTTTGCGGTTCACCGTCCCGCCGATCTCTGGGTGGAGCACCTGTCGATCGGTGGTCGGCTAATCTTTCCGCTCGGCGTTCCCGACGTCGATGCCACGGGGCCGACGGGATTGGCTTCCTATGCCGGCTTTTTCCTTTTTCGCCGTGAAGACGACGCTTACGCGGTGGAGTTTCTGTGCCCGGTGGCTTTCGTTTGGGCGGAGGCCGTATCCGGCGGATTTGACAGCTACAGACGGCTTGAAGCCTCGTTCGGCCGCGGCGGGATGCAACATGTTTGCGCCCTGCGCTGGAAAGCCGAGCGACAGGGCGACGAATGGTATTCGGAGAAGGATTGGGGCCTTGTCTACAGCCGCTGACGGCTACTCCGCCGCGATCTTGCCCGCCAATTGCCGGTTCTTCATCAGCTTGTAGATGACCGAGTCAACAAGCGCCTGGAACGACGCATCGATGATGTTCTCGGACACGCCGACCGTCCACCAGCGCACGCCGTCGCTATCGGTGGATTCGATGAGAACGCGGGTGATGGCCTCGGTGCCGCCATTGAGAATACGCACCTTGAAGTCGGCCAGCACCAGATCGTCGATCTCATGCTGATACTTCCCGAAATCCTTGCGCAGCGCGAGGTCGAGCGCGTTGACCGGGCCGTCGCCTTCGGCAACCGACATGATCGTCTGCCCCTCGATAACGATCTTCACGACCGCTTCCGAGACGATCTTCACGCGGCCATGGGAATCGAAGCGGCGCTCAACCATGACGCGGAAGCCCTCGATCGAGAAGAATTCCGGGATGGTTCCGAGGGTGCGGCGCGCCAATAGTTCGAAGCTCGCGTCGGCGCCCTCGTAGGCGTAACCGGAAGCCTCCCGCTCCTTGACCAGCGCAATCAGGCGGTCGAGTTTCGGATCATCCTTGCCGACCTCGATGCCGCGGCGCTTCAAAGCGTTGATGAAATTCGCCTTGCCGCCCTGGTCGGAGACCATGACCTTGCGGAAATTGCCGACGCTATCAGGCGTCACGTGCTCGTAGGTGCGGGGATCCTTGAGCAGCGCCGAGGCATGGATGCCGGCCTTGGTCGCGAAGGCCGAAGCGCCGACATAGGGCATCTGGTGGTCCGGCGAGCGGTTCAGAAGTTCGTCAAATGCATGCGACAGGCGCGTCAGGTTGGTCAGCCGTTCACTGTCGATCGCCGTCTCGAAGCGACGGGAATAGGTTTCCTTCAGCGCCAGTGTCGGGATCAGCGTCACGAGATTGGCATTGCCGCAGCGCTCGCCGATCCCGTTCAAGGTGCCCTGGATCTGGCGAGCGCCTGCCTCCACGGCTGCGAGCGAATTGGCCACCGCCTGACCGGTATCGTTATGCGCATGGATCCCGAGACAGTGCCCGGGAACGCCTGCCACGATCAGCGCCTCGACGATCGCGCGGATTTCCGGCGGCTGTGTGCCGCCGTTGGTGTCGCAGAGCACGACCCAGCGCGCGCCGGAGTCATAGGCCGTCTTTGCACAGGCGATGGCATAGGCGGGGTTTGCCTTGTAGCCGTCGAAGAAATGTTCGCAGTCGACCATTGCCTCCTTACCGGCGGCAACGGCGGTCTTGACGCTCTCGGCGATGCTTTCGAGATTTTCCTCGTTGGTGCAGCCGAGCGCGACCTTCACATGGTAGTCCCAGCTCTTGGCAACGAAACAGATCGCGTCGCTCTCAGCCTGCAGGAGGGCTGCGAGGCCCGGATCATTTGAGGCCGAGATGCCGGCTCGCTTCGTCATTCCGAAGGCGACGAAGCGGGCCCGTGTCGTGCGCTTCTCGCTGAAGAAGGCGGAGTCAGTCGGATTGGCGCCGGGATATCCGCCTTCGACATAATCAAGGCCGAACTCATCAAGCATGCTCGCGATCGCAATCTTGTCCTCGACGGAGAAGTCGATGCCGGGCGTCTGCTGCCCGTCGCGGAGCGTCGTGTCGAAGAGGTAGATCTTTTCGCGTGTCATGATGGTCGTCCTGTCGGCCTTGTGCCTCGTTATTGCTTTCCGGCGAACTTGTCCGTAGCCCGGATCAACTGGTCGAGGATGCCGGGCTCCGAATAAGCGTGTCCGGCGCCTTCGATCAGATGGAACTCAGCCTGCGGCCACGCCCTGTGCAGCAGCCAGGCGTATTTTGCCGGGCAGGGCATGTCGTAGCGGCCATGCACGATGACGCCTGGAATATCCTTCAGCTTGTAGGCATCGCGCAGCAGTTGGCCTTCGTCCATCCAGCCGGCATTGACGAAGAAGTGGTTTTCGATCCGGGAAAAGGCGTAGGCGAAGTCGGCATCCTCGAACTTGCCGCTGGTCGATTTTTCCGGCAGCAGCGTGATTGTCTCGCCTTCCCAGATGCTCCAGGCTTGAGCGGCCTCAAGGGCAACGGACCGGTCCGCACCAGTGAGCCGGCGATTGTAGGCCAGCATCATCTCGTGGCGCTCTTCGGGAGGGATCGGCGCGATGAAGCGCTCCCACTTGTCGGGGAACATTTCCGACACGCCGAACTGATAGTACCAGTCGAGCTCGGCTTTGGTCAGCGTATAGATACCGCGCACGACCAGTTCGGAAACGCGTTCCGGGTGCGTCTCGGCATAAGCGAGCGCCAGCGTCGAGCCCCACGAACCGCCGAACATCTGCCACTTCTCGACGCCTGCCATTTCACGCAGTCGCTCGATATCGGCGACGAGATGCCAGGTGGTGTTGGCATTGAGATCGGCATACGGCGTGGACTTGCCGCATCCGCGCTGGTCGAACAGCAGCACATCGTAGAGTGCGGGATCGAACAGGCGGCGGTGGCTCGGAGAGAAGCCGCCGCCCGGTCCGCCGTGCAAGAAGACTGCCGGCTTTGCACCCGCTGTGCCCGAACGTTCCCAATAGATCTTGTGGCCATCGCCGACGTCGAGATGCCCTGAGGCATAAGGTTCGATTTCGGGATAGAGGGTACGGAGCGCTTCAGTCATGTTCTACGCCTTCGGTTGGCCAGATTGCAGTATCGTAATCGGGATGCTGGAAGGAGATGATCGCCTCCTGCCGTGCATAAAAATCGGGTTCCTTGTGAATGCGTTGGTCGAAGATAGTCTCGACCCAGGGAATGCGGGCGTCGTAGTTGACCTGGATCTGCGGGGCCAGGTCGCTGCGATCGTCGAACGTGCCGATCGCCAGTTCGAGGCCGCCCGGGTGGCGGTAGGTCATCGGCGTGCCGCCGTTCTTGCAAAAGCCGCGCTCGATATTGACCGACGACTGGAAATAGCTGGGTTCGCCGCGTGTCCACTCCATGCCCTCGTCAGGCGCGGTCACAAGGGCGGAAAAGAGGCCGCCGAACTGCTTCTGACACATGCGGCAATGGCAGATCGAGGGGCGGCCAAGCTTGCCGCTGGTGCGGAATCTGACAGCGCCACATTGGCAGCCGCCGGTACGAATGGGTTCGCTCATGCTGACGCTCCGGTTGGCCAATGTGCTGTGTCGTGGTCGGGGTGCTGGTGATTGCTGGCGGCAATCGCGTTTTCGCGCTCGGGCGTTTCCGCTTCGGGCTCGATGGGCAGTACGTCGAGCTCATGAAACCAGCTCATCTTGCGTCCGGTGTTCGATTGCATCACCGGCTTGACGCTATCGGGATCGTCCAAGGAGCCGAGCACGATGTTGATGAAATCCGCATCCGGAACATCATAGAAAAGCGGCGTCCCGCAGTCGGCACAAAAGCCGCGGCGGACGATATCGGACGAGTGAAACCACTTCGGTTCGCCACGCGTCAGCGCAAAAACCCTTCGCTTGGCGGCGGCGAGCGGCATGAAGTAGTTTCCAGCCGCCTTCTGGCACATGCGGCAGTGGCAAAGGTGCGGATAGCCGAGTTCACCCACGACCTGGTAGCGAACCGCGCCGCATTGGCAACCTCCGCTCAGAGCCGCAGCTGTTGTCACGGGTTCCTCTCCTCGGGCCAGGTGGTCGTGTCGTGATCCGGATGCTGGTAGGAAACGATGTCGAGCACGAAGGGCGCAGCCTCAACGTCCTCTTCGGTCTCGCGCGCGGGCAACTCATGCAGGTGATCGACGAAGCCGATCTTGCGCTCCGTGCCGAACTGAATGACCGGCGGAAGCGCCGAGGGATCGTCGAAGGCGCCAGCCGCGATCGCCATGCCATCCGGCGCCTCGTATGTCAGCGGTGTACCGCAATCGGCGCAGAAGCCGCGCTCGACCAGGTTCGACGAGCGGAAGCGCTTACGCTCGCCGCGCGTCCACTCGAACTCTGCGCCACGGACGGAAACCAGGGGTGCGTAGTAGGCGCCAAACGCCTTCTGGCACATGCGACAATGGCAGATGGATGAATCCTTCAAGGTTCCGCGAACCCGGAAGCGGATGGCTCCGCACTGGCATCCGCCGGTATAGGTGTTCATCTCTTCACCTCCCATGTCGTTACCCGCTCGCCAGTAGCCGGATCCTTGCCGTCCTTGAGCTGGATGCCTTCGGCAAGCAGCGTCTCGCGGATCTTGTCGGCCTCGGCGAAGTTCTTCGCCTTCAGCAATTCGAGCCGTACCTTCACGCGCCGGTCGATTTCGATCGCAACCGCCTCGTCGATCTCGGCCATCTCAGGAAGGACGCCGAGCAGCGCGGCACTCGCGGCGAACGTTGCGTGATCGCCGGACTGGGCAAGCGTATGCAACGCCTGGATCGCCGCCACCGTGTTGAGGTCGTCGGCCAAGGCCCTGACCACCGTGGCATCGGGCTCTGCGCCCGCGGCATCGGCTGCTGGCCATTTGGCGAGAAGGCGCTCGGCTTCTTCCAGCCGCTTGACGGAAAAATCGATCGGTTCGCGATAATGAGTCATCAGCATTGCAAGGCGCAGCACGTCGCCTGGCCACTGCCGACCGCCGAACTTCTGAGTATGCAGCAGTTCATAGATGGTGACGAAGTTGCCTTCGGACTTCGACATCTTGCGGCCTTCGACTTGCAGGAAGCCGTTGTGCATCCAGACATTCGCCATGACCTTGGTGCCATGGGCGCAACGCGACTGTGCGATCTCGTTCTCATGGTGCGGGAAAATCAGGTCAAGACCGCCGCCGTGGATGTCGAAGACCTCGCCGAGATAGCGCTCGCTCATGGCCGAGCATTCGATATGCCAGCCGGGGCGGCCACGGCCCCAGGGGCTCTCCCAGCCTGGCTCGCTCTCGCTCGAGAGTTTCCAGAGCACGAAGTCGCCGGGGTTCTTTTTGTGCGCATCGACGGCGATGCGGGCTCCGGCCTGCTGTTCATCGAGATTGCGCTTCGAAAGCTGGCCGTAGTCGACCATCGATTTCGTGTCGAACAGCACTTCGCCGGCCGCTTGATAGGCATGGCCCTTGGCGATCAGCTTCTCGATGATCTCGATCATCTGGGCGATGTTTTCTGTCGCCCGGGGCTGGATCGTCGGGTCGAGGCAGCCGAGCGCCTTTGCATCTTCGAGATATTGCGTCTCGGTCTTTTCGGTGACCAGGCGGATCGCCTCGTTCAGCGGCAAACCGGGATGGTCCCGCAGAGCCCTTGCATTGATCTTGTCATCGACATCAGTGATATTGCGCGCATAGGTGACGTGCTCGGCGCCATAGACGTGCCGGAGCAGGCGGAACAGAATGTCGAAGACAATGGCCGGGCGCGCATTGCCGATATGGGCGTAGTCATAGACGGTAGGGCCGCAGACATACATGCGCACGTTCTGCGGATCGATCGGCGCAAAGGCCGTCTTTTCGCGCGTCAGCGTGTTGTAAAGCTTCAGTTCCGGCTTCTTTGTGTCTGGCGCGCCGGCCATGTCTACTCTCCCAAATGCAATGATCCGAAAAAAATGCTGCCACCCGGCGGGCCGGGGCGTTTCTCATCTTGGACTTTTCAGGAGACGAAAACGGCCAGGCCAGCGAGCGCGCTAGCGAATAATCTTCCGGCAGATAATGCAGATAACCGTTTTCATGGCGGGTTTTATGGCGCGCTAACCGGGTTTGGTCAAGGGGGGGTGAGAAGCGGTCCGGCCCCTAACCGGAGCAATCGATCCAGTGAATCGATTGCAGCGCCGAACGCCCGAAGCGCAAGCGCAGGGCCGGGCTAATGCCATCCGCCGCGACCTCACGAAATTCTGCTACAACGCGTCAAGGAAAACGAAAGACCATTGGAGTGATGAAAACCCTCTATCGAACAGTCCTCGCGGTGGTGATTCTAGCTGTCGCGGTCGCATCGTATCTGGCATACGATCGCGCCATGGCACCGTTCACACCTCCGACGCTTGCGGACTATCCAATACAGGGCGTCGACATCAGCCACCATCAGGGTGCCATAGATTGGCAAGCGCTGGCACGCCAGCCGAACGTCCGTTTCGCGATCATGAAGGCGACCGAGGGGGGCGACCACCGCGACAAGCGTTTTGCCGAAAACTGGAAGGCGGCGAGGGACGCCGGCATCGTGCGTGGCGCCTATCACTTCTTCACCTTCTGCCGCCCCGGCAGCGAACAGGCGCGCAATGTCATGGGAACCGTCCCGGTCGAAATGGATGCGATGCCGATCGCGATCGACCTCGAATTTACCGGAAACTGCGGCAAGGTGCCGACGCTCGAGGAGTTGAGCGCCGAGATCAGCGCGTTCTTTGATGAGCTGAACGGTGCCTATCCCGGCAAACCGATCTTCTACCTGAACCAGCAATTCTTCGATCAGTACCTGAAGGGCAACGAGGCACGTTTTCCTGATCACTATCTCTGGCTACGCAGCATCGGCCAGGCGCCGAAACGGGAGGACTGCGGCGGTTGGTCGATCTGGCAATTCGCTGACAACGGCGGGCTGGATGGCATTAAGGGTTCGGTCGACCTTAACGCGCTCTGCCCATCGGAAACAGGTTTCGCGCACCTGTTCCCGGCTCTGGCCGCCAAGTGAAGCGTGCTTATACCGGTAGGCGGTAGTCGACGAGCTTGTTCTCGCGGACGATGAAGAGCTTACCGGTTTCGGTCACATCAGGGCCGACCAGCGGCAGCATCGCCTTGGCGACCTCGGAGGGATGCGGCAACGTCTCGGGATCTTCTCCCGGGACAGCCTGGGCACGCATAGCAGTGCGGGTCGCACCCGGATCGACACTGGTGATCCGAAGCGGCGTGCGCTGCGTTTCGCCAGCCCACGTGCGCGCCAGTGATTCGACGGCTGCCTTGGAAGCGGAGTAGGGGCCCCAGAACGGACGACACTTGTGCGCCGCACCCGATGAGAGAATGACGGCGCGGCCGGCGTCGGAGCGCGAAAGCAGCGGATCGACCGAGCGGATCAGCCGCCATGTCGCGGTCACGTTGATGTTCATCACCTTCTCGAAGGTCTTTGCCTCGACATGTCCGATTGGCGAAATCACGCCGAGCACACCTGCGTTGGCGACGAGAATGTCGAGCTTGCCCCAGCGCTCGAAGATCGAGGCACCGAGCGCATCGATGGCGTTCATGTCGGCGAGGTCGAACGGGACGAGGGTAGCGGCGGAGCCACCAGCGGCCTTGATCGCATCATCGAGATCCTCGAGGCCGCCGACCGTGCGGGCGCAGGCAATCACATGCGCTCCGGCCTTTGCCAGCTCCAGCGCCGTGAAATAGCCGATACCTCGGGATGCGCCGGTAACGAGCGCGATCTTGCCTTCAAGGTTGATAGTCATTGTGCCCCGGTCCTGCGTCGCTGAAGAATTAAGGGGCGCAATAAGCGCCCCTTAATCAAATGTCAAAGCCAATGGCTGTCAGCCGTTGGTCGCGAGCAGGGAAACCTTGCGGCCCATCGTTTCGCCTTCCTTGTCGAGGAGGCGGGTCGGATAGTCACCGGTGAAGTAGTGGTCGGTAAACTGCGGACGGGCGTCATTGCGATCCTCGCCGCCGACGGCGCGATAAAGGCCGTTGATCGACAGGAATTCCAGCGAGTCCGCGCCGATATATTTGCACATGGCCTCGAGGCTGTCGTACTGGTTGGCGAGAAGCTTCTCGCGATCAGGCGTGTCGATGCCGTAGAAATCAGGATAATAGATCATCGGACTTGCGACGCGCAGGTGCACTTCCTTGGCACCGGCATCGCGGATCATCTGCACGATCTTCAGCGACGTCGTGCCGCGCACGACCGAATCGTCGACGAGCACGACGCGCTTGCCTTCGATCATCGCCCGGTTGGCGGAATGCTTCAGCTTGACGCCAAAGGCGCGGATCTGCTGCGTCGGTTCGATGAAGGTGCGGCCGACATAGTGGTTGCGGATGATACCGTATTCGAAGGGGATGCCGCTTTCCTGAGCATAGCCGAGTGCAGCCGGCGTGCCGCCATCCGGAACCGGAACGACGACGTCGGCGTCAACTGGGGCTTCTTTTGCAAGATTGATGCCCATGTTCTTGCGCGCGACATAGACGCTGCGACCGCCGACCACCGAGTCAGGGCGGGCGAAATAGACATATTCGAACAGGCAGAGGCGTTCCGGCTGGCCGTTACCGGCCTTGCGCGCGTCGATCGAGATTGAACCATCAGGCTGGATCTCGCAGATGATGACTTCGCCGTTCTCGACGTCGCGGATGAATTTCGCGCCGATGATATCGAGTGCACAGGTCTCGGAAGCGAAGATCGGCTTGCCGTCGAGTTCGCCCATAACCAGCGGGCGGATACCCGTGGGGTCGCGTGCCGCGATGAGCTTCGTGCGTGTCATGGCGAGCATCGAATAGCCGCCTTCCATCTGGCGAATAGCATCAATGAAGCGGTCGGCCGTGGAGGTGTAGCGCGAGCGGGCGATGAGGTGGAGAACCACTTCCGTATCGGAGGTCGACTGACAGATGGCGCCACCAGCGATCAACTGGCGACGAAGGGTCAGGCCATTTGTGAAGTTGCCGTTGTGGGCGATAGCGATGCCGCCGACTTCAAGTTCGGCGAAGAGCGGCTGCACGTTGCGGAGGGCGACTTCCCCGGTCGTTGAATAGCGGTTGTGGCCGATGGAGATGTTTCCGGGCAGGCGAGCAAGCGTGGTCGGATTGGTATAATGGTCGCCGACGAGACCCATGTGACGTTCGGAATAAAAGCGCAGTCCATCGAACGAGACAATGCCGGCTGCTTCCTGCCCGCGATGCTGAAGTGCATGCAGGCCGAGCGCGGTCAGGGTAGACGCATCGTCATGGCCAAGAATGCCGAAGACGCCGCATTCTTCGTGGAGGGTGTCTCCATCGAATTCGTCATTAAGCGTCAAGGAATGGGACTGGTTCATCGATGCGGGCCTTTGCTCTCACAAGAATGGATCGGCTTTCCATAGCATGACGCCGTGATCATGCGTTTTAAACGGCTGAGGCCCGGCAGAGCGGATGCCCGGCCGGACCTTTATTCACGTTCCGCTCAGATGGCAATTGCCAGGCGGCGGGTCAAGCTGTTGAACACTGCGTCAATTAGACGGCTGCTGTGCGCCGGTTGCAGGGGCGGGAGCTGCATCTTCGGCTGGCGCCGCCTGGTCGGATGCCGGCGCGTTGCCGCTGTCAGTATTGCCGCCCTGCGGCTGAATTTTGTCCATCACGCTCGCCCGCACCATCTGCGCGAATTCCGCCGGTAGTACGGACTGCAACTTGACGACCATCGAGTCCAGGAACGGCTTCGACTTGGCGTTGTTCACCCAGGCCGGGCGGTGATCCGCGTCCACGAGCCAGTTCCAGAAGGCGACGGCGACGACGAGAAGAAGTATGCCCCTAGCCGCGCCGAAGAGAAAGCCCAAAGTGCGGTCCAGCGCCCCGATCCGGCTGTCGATGATGAAGTCCGCGATCTTCATGGTGATGAAGGAGATCACGATCAGCGCGATCAGGAACACGACAGCTGCCGAACCGACGAGCGCGATGCGGTCGTCGTCGGTGTACTTCTTCGCGTAGGGGACGAGGTAGGGATAGAAATAGTATGCGGCGGCTGCAGAGCCGCCCCAGCTTGCGATAGAAAGAACTTCGCGGGAGAAGCCGCGGACCATTGCAAGTACGGCGGAGAAAAGAACGACGCCGATGACAATACCGTCGAAAATCGTAATGGGCATATAAATTCAACTCCAGGACCGCCGTTTATATACGGCTTGGTCGCGCCTCATTGCGTGCTTCCTATAACATCACCGGTGTAGGCGATGAAAGGATCAAACCTCTTCTTCCACACGTCGCAGTGCGCCTTTCGAACCGGCAATCCGTGCAACCAGGTCCGGAAGGCTCTCGATCTCGCTCCAGCGACCGCCGGAACCCTTTGGCAGGTCGGCTGACGCCGAGGGAAGCAGCGCGGCAGAAAAGCCCAGCTTCTCGGCTTCTTTGAGGCGCTGGGACGTCTGTGAAACCGGCCGGACGGCGCCCGACAGGCTGACTTCGCCGAAATAGACACAATTGGCCGGCAGGGCAATACCGGCGAGCGATGAAACCAAGGCCGAGGCCACGGCGAGATCGGCCGCCGGTTCCGAGATGCGGTAACCGCCTGCAATGTTCAGATAGACGTCATGCTGACCGAGCCGAACGCCGCAATGCGCCTCGAGTACGGCAAGGATCATCGACAGGCGCGCCGAGTCCCAGCCGACCACTGCGCGGCGCGGGGTGCCGAGCGATGTCGGGGCAACGAGCGCCTGCACTTCGACCAGGATCGGGCGCGTGCCCTCCATGCCGGCAAAGACGGCCGCTCCCGGTGATTTCTCGTTGCGCTCGCCAAGGAATAGCTCGGATGGATTGGCAACCTCGCGCAATCCCTTGTCCGACATCTCGAAGACACCGATCTCGTCCGTCGGACCAAAGCGGTTCTTGACCGTTCGCAGGATGCGATAGTGGTGACCGCGATCGCCTTCGAAGTAGAGCACGGCATCGACCATATGCTCAACGACACGCGGCCCCGCGATCTGTCCGTCCTTGGTGACGTGACCGACAAGAACCATGGCTGCACCGGTCTGTTTCGCGAAGCGGATCATCGACTGAACGCCGGTGCGTACCTGCGTTACGGTTCCGGGCGCGGACTCGGCCAGTTCGCTCCAAAGCGTCTGGATCGAGTCGATGATCACGAGATCGGGCCGCTTGCCTTCGGCGACCGTCGCCAGAATGTCCTCCACATTGGTTTCCGCGGCGAGCAGCACATCGGTGTCGGCAGCCTGCAGGCGCTGCGCCCGCAGCCGTACCTGGGCGACCGCCTCTTCACCCGATACGTAGATGACGCGGTGGCCGTGGCGCGATAGAGCTGCCGCCCCCTGCATCAGCAGCGTCGATTTGCCGATGCCGGGATCGCCGCCGATCAGCACGGCCGAGCCGCGCACGAAGCCGCCGCCGAGAGCCCGATCGAGTTCGGAAATGCCTGTGTGGATGCGTGGAGCTTCCTCGATTTCGCCTGACAGCGTCGTCAGGGTGACCGGCCGGCCCTTCTTCGGCGTCTTCGCCGGGCCGCCGCCGATGCCGCCCATCGGGTCTTCTTCGACGATGGTATTCCACTCGCCGCAGTTATCGCATTTGCCCGCCCAGCGGTTGTGGACCGCGCCGCAGCTCTGGCAGATGAAATGTGTCCTGGCCTTCGCCATCAATCATGCTTTCGGTTGGATGGCCGCAACGCGTCGCATCGAATCACTTTGATGGCTCAAATAATCATTCCCGGAACCGATCAAAACTAATGATTTCCCTATCAGGGGCTGCGGTGGCATTTGTTCTCCACTGTCTTGAAGGCCACGACGATGCTGGATTACTCGCTTGCGCATTGGATCGCGTTCTTGACCGCGGCGGTCCTGCTCAATCTGTCGCCCGGTCCGGACATGGCTTTCATTCTCGGCCACACCGTCAAAAGCGGCACGAGGACCGGCTTCGCCGCGCTGTTCGGCATCTGGACGGGCGCCAGCCTGCATGTGGCGATGGCGGCATTTGGTCTTTCGGCGATCCTCGCCGCCTCCGCGCTGGCCTTCTCGGTGGTGAAGTGGGTCGGCGCGATCTACCTCGTCTGGCTCGGCATTCAGGCATTGCGCTCGAAGGGCGGAGGAGGCCTGGTCAATGCGGTGAAGGATGTCCTGCCCTGGAGCCGCGTCTACAAGCAGGGCATCCTCGTTTCGCTGCTGAACCCGAAAGTCGCGGTCTTCTTCCTCGCCTTCCTCCCGCAGTTCGTGGTGGAGGGTGCCGGACCGACGTGGCTGCAGCTGGCGGTCCATGGCGTCTTCATCATTGTCGTTGCAGCCTTCATCGAGCCGCCGCTCATCCTGGCGGGAGGGCGCCTCGCCGATCTCATCAAACGCAGAAAGAGTATCGGCCTCTGGCTCGATCGCGGCCTTGGCGCGCTGCTGGTGGCACTGGGCGTGCGATTGGCGCTAGCGACGCGCTAGGTCCTTAGTCTTCCTCGTACAGGTAACGCCGCTCGTGCCGAAGGCCGATGCTGGTCAGGATTTCGTAGCCGATCGTACCCGCCGACCGAGCGACGTCGTCGACCAGCACGTTCTTTCCGAACAATTCCACGTAATCGCCTGCGCGCACTGCGTTTTCCGGAAGGTCAGTGACGTCGAAAATCGTCAGGTCCATGGTGATTCGGCCGGCAATGGGAATCTTCCGGCCAGCCAGGAAGCCATAACCTCCCTCGGGCACGACCTGTCGCAGTGGCACGCCACCGCTCGACTGGCTACGCAGGTAGCCATCGGCATAGCCCGCCGACACGACGGCGAGCCTGCTGTCGCGGGTCAGTTGCAAGGCACGGCCGTAGCCGACGGACTCGCCTGCCTTGGCCGTGCGCACCTGAATGATCCGCGCCTCGGCGGTCACCACCGGTCGCATCGGGTTCGCCAGGCCGTTGACCGCTTCGCCGCCATAGAGTGCTATGCCGGGGCGCGTGAGATCGAAGTGATAGTCGCTGCCGAGGAAGATGCCGCCCGACGCCGCAAGACTTGAGTCGATGCCTTCATACGCCGCGCTAACCTGCCGAAATGATTCAAGCTGTTGCTTGTTCATCTCCGAGGAATGGTCGTCACTGCATGCGAGATGGCTCATGACGAGCACCGGCGCAAAACTTGCCGGGCGTGAAACGTCGTCAGCGAGCGCCATTGCCTCTTCCATGGAAAGGCCCAGCCTGTTGAAGCCCGTATCGACATTGAGCGCGCAGGGGTAGTCGCCGTAGTCGGCAAGAACCGCCATCCAAAAGGCGAGTTGCTCCTCCGATGAGATGACCGGGACGAGGTCGTTTTCGAAGAGTCGCCGCTCTGTACCAGGCCAGACGCCGGACAGGACAAAAATGCGGGCGTCGGGCGCATAAGGCCGAAGCGTCACGCCCTCATCGACGGTCGCCACGAAGAAATCGCGCGCGCCGGCCATGAAAAGCGCCTCGCCTGCGTCTTCGATCCCGGTGCCGTAGGCATCCGCCTTCACGACCGCGGAGGCTCGCGCCTTGCCGGAGCGCCGCGCCATGTCCTTCCAGTTTTCCGTCAGCGCCGTCAGATCGACGGTCAGGCGCAGGCCAGCGGAGTCGAATGGGTCTTCATCTTCGAAACTATCAACAAAATCAGTCATCGTGCTTCACAAAAATAGGGAGAGTGCTAGTCGGGTCGCAGTCTAGAGATCAATAAGGCAAAGTGGAAGCAAGCCAAGGAGATATCCATCTTGCGATCACTTTTGTTCAAGACGCAGGGGCGCGCCTGCAGTAGTTTGGTTCGATGGAGAACGTATCGCAGAAAGAGGCGGCCGACGCGATGCCGCTGGCAGGCATGGAGCGGGCACGGTTCTGGCGCGACCGGCGTTTCCGTAACATGGAGTGCCTGAGCGCGAGCTTCGTGACGCATGAATATGCGCCGCATGCCCATGACACCTTCTCGATCGGCGCGATCGAAAGCGGCACGCAGATCGCGACGATGAAGGGCGTCCGGGAGGAAACCGGCGCAGGCGATCTCTATCTCATCGACCCGGGCGTCGTGCATGACGGTGTGCCGGGTGGCGATGGCTATCGCTACCGAATGATCTATCCGGACACCAAACTCTTCGTCGATATCCTCGAAGACGTGACCGGCAAGGCCTTCAACGCCACCCCATCCTTCCCCAAGGAGCTTCTCAGCGATCCCGAGATGGCCGCCACCTTCCATGCCGCCCATCGCGTCTTGGAGAGCGGCGCCGGAGCGTTGGAATCCGAGGAGGCGATGTTTCGCGTGCTTGCCGCGATCTTCCAGCGTTACGGCAGCACGATCGTCGTGCCGGTGGATACCAAGGAGCGCACAGCAGTCGGCCGCGCGCGAGACTATCTGACCGACAATTTCGACAGCGACGTCGGGCTGGACGAATTGGCTAACGTCGCGGGTCTGAGTCGCGCGCATCTCATCCGGGCATTCCGGCGCGAGTATCACATCACTCCGCATGCCTTCCTGACCGACAAGCGGGTGCGCGAGGCGCGCAAGCTGTTGCGGGCAGGGCAAGCGCCCGCCGATGTGGCGATCCAGTGCGGTTTCGCCGACCAGGCGCACTTCACCCGCCATTTCAAGGCACGCACGGGCGTCACGCCGGGGCAGTATCGCGTGGGTTGATCACTTTCGTTCAAGACCATCGCCGTGCAACGGCTTAACACCCTCCGAACTTTCGCGGTTCTGGAGGTTTCAATGTTCACTCAAAGGCGACGGACAGACGATTTTCTTGCCGGGGCAAAGGCAATCCTGCCGCTCGTCGTCGCCGTCATTCCGATCGGTCTTGTCTTTGGCGCGGTTTCGGCCACGAAAGGGCTGTCTGCTCTCGAAGCCACCCTGATGAGCGCACTCGTCTTTGCCGGTGGCTCGCAGTTTGTCGCTATGGATATCTGGACGCACCCCGCCAGTTGGGCGGGCGTCGGATTTGCCGCCCTGCTTGTCAATATCCGCCATGTCCTGATGAGCGCATCGATCGGCACGAAGATGCAGGCCTTCTCGGGCTTGCGGAAGTATGCCGCCATGCTGTTCCTCGCCGATGAGATATGGGCGATCGCAGAGTTCCGTGTGGGCGTAGCGCGACTGACGCCATCATGGTTTGCGGGCGTCGCGGCGCCGTTCTATGCAGCCTGGGTCGGGTCGACCCTGGTTGGCGCATCGCTCGGGGCCTTCCTTGGCAACCCTGCCGCGATCGGGCTCGACTTCGCCTTTCCGGCAGTCTTCGTCGTGCTGACAATGGGTTTCTGGAAGGGACGCGCGACGGGCTCGGTGCTCGCCGCCAGTGCGCTGGCCGCTGTTCTGGTGCACCAATTCGTGCCCGGCGTTTGGTACATCGCAGCTGGGGCCCTCGCTGGACTTGCCGCGGCGCTTTGGACAGGCAAGACAAAGGCAGTCACGGCATGACCCTGGACTTACATACGCTTCTTGCGATCCTCGCCATGGCGGCTGCAACGGTGCTGACCCGCATGAGCGGCCTGTTTCTCCTTCGCCATCTCGAGATGACGGAACAGACTCGCACGGCCATCGAGGCGATACCGCCAGCGGTTCTGATGGCTGTCATCGCGCCCACCGCCTTTGCGACAGGCTGGGCCGAAACGGCAGCCTCCCTGGTGACGGCGCTCGCAGCGCGGCGGCTGCCGATGCTCGCAAGTGTTGCCGTCGGTGTGGCGACCGTTGCCATCCTGCGAACTGCCGGCTTGTAGATCGAGCAGTGTGCTGACGGAAAGGGTCCCGTCAGTGCTCTTCGTACTGAATGAAGGAGGGATCGGCGAGGTCGGCGAAGCGGGTGAATTCCGATTGGAAGGCGAGCTTCACCGTACCGGTCGGCCCGTGGCGCTGCTTGGCAATGATGACGTCGGCCGTACCCTTCACCTTGTCGAACAGCGCTTCCCATTCGGCATATTTCGGATCGTTCGGATCGCGCGGCTCGAGGTTCTTGACGTAGTATTCCTCACGGAACACGAAGAGCACGACGTCGGCGTCCTGCTCGATCGAGCCGGATTCACGAAGGTCGGAAAGCTGCGGGCGCTTGTCGTCGCGGCTTTCGACCTGACGCGACAGCTGGGAGAGTGCAATGATCGGAACGTTGAGTTCCTTACCGAGCGCCTTCAGGCCCGTCGTGATCTGGGTGATTTCCTGCACGCGGTTTTCGCCTGATTTGCCCGAGCCGGTCATCAGCTGGATGTAGTCGACCACCAGGCAATCGAGGCCGCGCTGGCGCTTCAGGCGGCGGGCGCGGGCGGAAAGCTGCGCGATCGAGATACCACCGGTCTGGTCGATATAGAGCGGCACCTTCTGCATCATCATCGAGCAGGCAACGAGCTTTTCGAAGTCGGCATCGTTGATGTCGCCGCGGCGGATCTTCGAGGAGGAGACTTCCGTCTGTTCCGAGATGATACGGGTGGCCAGCTGTTCGGAGGACATTTCGAGCGAGTAGAAGCCGACGACGCCGCCGTTCTTGGCCTTGTAGCTGCCATCGGGCTGCACTTCGCCTTCATAGGCAGCCGCGATATTGTAGGCGATGTTGGTCGCTAGCGAAGTCTTGCCCATACCCGGACGACCGGCAAGCACGATCAAGTCCGAACGCTGCAAACCGCCCATTTTGCCGTCAAGCGAATGGATGCCGGTGGAGATGCCGGACAGACCCCCGTCGCGCTCCTTGGCGACGGCTGCCATGTCGATCGCAAGCGCCACGGCATCGTTGAAGGACTGGAAGCCGCCATCGTAGCGGCCGTTCTCGGCGAGTTCGAACAGGCGACGTTCCGTATCTTCGATCTGTGTCTGCGGCGGCATGTCGAGCGGGGCGTCATAGGCGATGTTGACGACGTCTTCGCCGATGGTGATCAGCGCGCGACGCAGCGCCAGATCGTAGATCGCGCGACCATAGTCCTCGGCATTGATGATGGTGACGGCTTCGCGGGCAAGACGCGCCAGATATTCGGAAACCGTCATGTCACCGACCTTTTCCTCAGCCTTGAGGAAGGTCTTGATCGTCACCGGATTGGCGATCTTGCCCATGCGGATGATGTCGCCCGCGACTTCGAAAATCTTGCGATGCAGCGGTTCGTAGAGATGGATCGGCTTCAGGAAGTCCGACACCCGATAATAGGCGTCGTTGTTCATCAGGATCGCGCCGAGAAGCGCCTGTTCGGCCTCGATATTGTTCGGGGCTTCCCGGTAGTGCTGCTCCGCGGGAGCAACGGCGGCAATCTTTCGAGCGACGTCGTTCATTTTGATCCGTTCTGTCTTATTCAGCTTCGGGTGTGGCGCGCGCGCGCGACAAAATCAAGTGCGGAAGAGAGAAGACGCCAATGCCGCCGTCGATACAGGGGAGCTTTGCCCATTGTTCGACTTCTCCACAGTCTCACTTGCGGTTAATGCAAAAATACCGAAAGTGTCACCTGCGGAACACGGCCAAAACGACTCACTTCCATTGTGCCTTATTTGGTAGTCTAGGCCTGTCGGAGGAGACTTGCATCCGAGCAGGCGCGTCGGCACTTGAAAAACAACGGAAAATAATATAGGTAGTAAGGATATAATTAGTGCACTAACAAAATAGGGCTGAAATATATGGCAAAACCCACCCTTGGGCGTGAGCTAATCGAAGACCTTGCTGCCTTCAATCGCAAGCTTAGGGCCGTCTTCGACAAGATAGTGCGGGAGCGCAGCATGACGTTGCCGCGCGCCCGGGTCTTCTTCACGCTCAACAAGAAAGATGGGATCAATCAGCGCGAACTTGCCGAACGGCTGGAGCTGGAGACGCCAACGCTCGTCAGGATCCTCGATGCGATGGAAGCGCAGGGCTTCGTGCAGCGGCGCGTGGCCGGCTCCGATCGCCGTGCCAAGGAAATCTACATCACCGAGACCGGAAAGGTCGTGGCGGGTGAGATTGAAGACATCGCAGTAAAAGTGCGGGCGCAGGTCATTGCCGGTATTCCCGAAAGCGATCTGAAGACTACTTTGGACGTGATACGGGCCATGCAAGCCAACCTGCAGGGCATTCGGGGAATTTGAGGTCCTGCCGATGAGCCTCGCCCAGACCGCCAACGACAATGTGGCGCCAAGGCCAGCCGGGGAGGCGAAGCCGGACACGCAACCGATGTCGTCGCCGCCTCCAGCGGCGGGCGTACCGATGCCGGCCTGGAAAATGCCGCTCTACATGACGGCGTCGGTCCTGCTTTTTCTGACGCAGGGCCTCGGCATGAACCTGCTCACCGCCAATATCTATCAGCTGCAGGGTTCGTTTTCGGCGACCACGACTGAACTCTCCTGGCTGTCGGCGGCTTACATGGCGCCTTACGCCAGCATGTCGATTGCACTCTTCAAGATCCGTAGCCAATACGGCCTTCGCCGTTTCGCTGAACTCGGCATTATCTGCTTCGTCGCTGCGGCGGTGCTCAATCTTCTTATCACCGACCTGCATTCCGCAATCGTCGTGCGCACGCTGAGCGGCATGGCTGCAGCACCGCTGTCGACGCTCGGCTTCCTCTACATGCTGGAGCCTTTCCCCCAGGAAAAGAAGCTCTCGCTGGGGATCAGCCTTGCGCTGATGTGTACGTTGTTTGCTTCGCCGGTGGCGCGCATCGTCTCGCCCTCGCTGCTTCATTTCGGCGGCTACCAGGCGCTCTATATGTTCGAGATGGGGCTCGCGCTGGTCGCCTTTCCCATCATCTATCTGCTGCCGCTCACAGCACCGCCGCGGGCCAATGTCATCCAGCGGCAGGATATAGTGAGCTACCTCCTGCTGGCGGTCGGCTTCGGATGTCTCGCCGTCGTATTGACGCTTGGCCGGCTCTATTGGTGGTTCGAGGCGCCGTGGATCGGCGTGCTGCTGGCGGTGTCGGTCGGCTCGCTTGCGCTCATGCTCGCCATGGAGTTGCCACGCGCCAGTCCCCTGATCGATTTCCGCTGGCTGTTCACCGGCGCGAACATGCGGATGGCAGGCGTCCTGCTGCTCTTCCGCTTCGTCTCCTCCGAGCAGTCGTCAACCGCTGCCAATTTCTATCAGCAGCTCGGGCTTCTGAACGATCAGACAGTGACGCTCTACGCGATCATTCTCCTCGCCTCGTTGGTTGGTGGTCTTTTCTGCGCATTTCTGATGACGACGCGTTACGTCGAGACCGCCCACGTGCTGGCGCTCGCCCTTATTGCAGCCGGCGCCTTCATGGACAGCCAGTCGACGAGCCTGACGCGTCCGCCTCAGATGTATCTGACCCAGGCGATGGTCGCCGCCGGTGCGGCGATGTTCCTGCCGCCTGTCATGGCGAATGGCTTCAAGGCGGCGATCTCCCGCGGCGTGCAGTACATCGTGAATTTCCTGGTGATCTTCGTCTTCACGCAGAGCATTGGCTCGCTCTTTGCCTCGGCGATGCTCGGGACTTTCGTGACGATCCGGGAGAAGTTCCACTCGAACGTGCTCGTCGAGCATATTCTGCTGCAAGATCCGATCGTGGCGCAGCGCATCTCCCAGATGAGCGCGGCCTACGGCAAAGTGCTTGGCGACAAGACGCTGCTCAACGCGGAGGCCCTGATGTTGCTCGCGCAGCAGGTCAGCCGCGAGGCCTATATTCTCGCCTACAACGATACGTTCCTTGTCATCGGCTACTCCTCCGTCTTCGGCCTGATCGTCATTCTTCTGCATCAAGCGTGGCGCCGGCTGCCGTGGCCAGGGACAGGCCAGTCCGATGCAATCCCCGCTCAATCGTGATCTCAGGGCGTCAGCATGTTGAAATTTCTTCGGTCCCCCTCGACCATCATCGCAGTGCTCGCCGGCATCGCCGGCGTCCTGCTCGTTCTCTATGCATGGCGCCTTCCGCCGTTCGTCACGTCAGTGGAGACGACCGACAATGCCTATGTTCGAGGCTACGTCACGATCTTGAGTCCACAGGTGAGCGGCTATGTCGTCGATGTGCCCGTGAAGGACTATCAACAGGTCAAGCAGGGCGACACGCTCGCCCAGATCGATGACCGCATTTACGTCCAGAAGCTTGCCCAGGCGCGGGCTGCGCTCGACGGGCAGAAGGCGTCGCTCGAGAATTCCCGCCAGTCCGAGCTTGCGGCAAAGGCGAGTATCGCCTCCAGCGAGGCGCAGATCGATAGCGCGAACGCAGCGTTGACGCGCGCGCAGCAGGCCTGGGATCGCGTAAACAACCTCAGCAACCGCGGGATCGCATCGCAGAGCGAGACAGAGGCCGCACAGGCGACGCTTGACCAGGCAAAGGCCGCCCTGAACCAGGCGAAGGCCGCACTCGAGGTTTCCAAGCAAAACCTTGCGACGATCATCGTCAACCGTTCGCTGCTGGAAGCCAACGTCTCAAGCGCTGAAGCCGTGGTGCATCTGGCGGAAATCGACCTCCAGAACACCAGGATCCTGGCGCCACGCGACGGTCACCTCGGCGAAGTCGGGGTTCGAATCGGGCAGTACGTGACGGCCGGCACGCAGCTCATGGCGGTCGTGCCGGAGGACGTCTGGGTCGTCGCGAATTTCAAGGAAACGCAGCTTTACGGCATGCAGGTCGGCCAGCCGGTAACCATCACCGTCGATGCGCTCGGCAGGCGGCAGCTGAGGGGGTACATCGAGCGCTTCTCGCCGGCCGCCGGATCGGAGTTCGCGGTCATCAAGGCTGACAATGCGACCGGCAATTTCGTGAAGATTGCGCAGCGTGTCGGCGTGCGCATCCGCTTCGATCCCGACCAGCCGGCGGTCAAGGACTTGGGCCCGGGTCTCTCGGTCGTCGTCGATGTCGACAAAAGTGCCGCGCCGCAACAGAACACAGCATCCAAATAAGCAGAAAGCCCGGCGTGAGCCGGGCTTTCGTACATTCCAGAGAGGTTTCTCTGAAGATTAAGCTTCGTCGCCTTCGAGGTCGGCTTCCGGATCGAAGAAGTCTTCCGGACGCAGGGCGTCTTCGTCAACGCCGTAGATGGCATCGACGGAGGTGAGGGTTTCGCCCTTCGCCTGCCGGCCAGCTTCTTCAGCCGAACGCGCAACGTTGAGCTCGACGTGAATTTCGACTTCAGCGTGGAGCTGCAGTTCAACCTTGTGCAGGCCGATCGACTTGATCGGGGTGTTCAGGTGAACCTGGTTGCGGCCGATGTTGAAGCCTTCGGCAGCGAGGATTTCAACGACGTCGCGAGCAGCAACCGAGCCGTACAGCTGGCCGGTTTCGCCAGCCGAGCGAACGACGATGAAGGACTTGCCGTCGAGAACGTCAGCAACCTTCTGTGCTTCCGACTTGCGCTCGAGGTTACGAGCTTCGAGCGTTGCACGCTCGGATTCGAAACGCTTCTTGTTGGCTTCGTTGGCGCGAAGAGCCTTGCCGAGCGGCAGGAGGTAGTTACGAGCGAAGCCGTCGCGAACCTTTACGGTTTCGCCCATCTGGCCGAGCTTGGAGATGCGTTCAAGAAGAATGACTTCCATGTTGGTGTTCCTTTCGTGTCTTTAGATTTTCGTGTCTGTCTGTTTGGGGGCATCGACATCCTTGTTCGGGGTCAGTGCGATCGCCTTGCGGGTATCGCTCAGTCCCACCACGAGGATGAAAAAGGCTGGCACCATTAGGACGAGCGATGCCAGGTAGCAGAGGATGAGTGCCGGCAGGCGCCAATCCTTGCCGCGCGTGCGGAAGTGCAGCGCGGCGAAGCCGGAAAGCAGGAAGCCGGCGCCGAAGGTGCCGACGACGGTTGCTCCGATCATCGCCGGTATGCCGCCGAAGAACGTGGCGGCAAGCCCAACGAGAAAAACGAAGATTGAATTGCGGTTCATGCGCAGTGCCGAAGGAATGTCCTCACGCGGACGCAGACCACGGCCGGATGCACTGACGATCCGGGTTGCGATGTGGTAGGCGGAAAACAGCATGACCACCCACATGCCGCCCTGGATGGCAGGCAGCATGAGCAGGACCAGCGATTTGGTTTGTGCCGTCACTGCCGGATCGGGCGAAAACTCTGGCTGCTGCTGCGCAAGCGAGCCGAACAGGACATCGACCAGCCGGTCGATGAGCTCAGGACCGTAACCGATCATCACGCCAACGACGATCACCGCGATGGTGACGAGGCCGCAGAGGTGCAGCAGGATATCCGAAAGCGGATACCAGGCCATCAGATGCTCAGGCCCGCCAAGCTCCGAGGCGGGACGGGCAAGATTCGCAAGGTGGCTGAGCCACCCGGCCGGAAGCAGCGTGACCAGCGTCATCATCAGCGCGAAGGACGGCGAGATGGCGATCGCGCCGACTACAGCGGCTGCGACGACGGCAGAGATTGCCGCCATGTTGCCCCAGCCGAGGCCGACGAGAAGAATGGGAAGTGCCGAAGCAGCGTAGAGGACCGCGCTGAACGACGGCTGCAGGCTCGCGCCGAGCACCAGAAGTGCTGCGGTCACTCCAGCGAGTGCGCCAATGCTTAGCATTTTTGTGTTCAGACGGTTCACGGTCGCTGTCCTGCTTCATCGAGCAGTTAGAGGGTTCTTCTGAACAGCTTCAGAAAAGCCTCAACATGGGTTTTAAGAGTTCCGATCCGCGCCCATCGCGAAAGGGAGAAGGGAAGGCACTGCTGCCTTCCCTCGATTTGGTCTCGTCGGCTGATTAAGCGACGACGTACGGCAGCAGGCCGAGGAAACGAGCGCGCTTGATCGCCTGGGCGAGTTCGCGCTGCTTCTTCTGGGAAACAGCCGTGATACGGGAAGGAACGATCTTGCCGCGCTCGGAAATGTAGCGCTGCAGGAGACGAACGTCCTTGTAGTCGATGCGCGGAGCGTTTGCGCCGGAGAACGGGCAAGTCTTGCGACGACGGTGGAAGGGGCGACGAACCGGAGCGGAGGAAGCTTCAGACATTCTTAGATCTCCTTATGCACGGTCTTCGCGGGGAGCACGGTCCGGACGCGGACCACGCTGGAAGTCGCCATCACGGCGCGGCGGACGGTCGCCGAACTCGCGGCGCGGGCCACGGTCGCCGCCTTCACGCGGGCCGCGGTCGTCGCGGTCGCGCTTCTGCATCATGGCAGACGGGCCTTCTTCGTGCTTTTCAACAGCGATCGTCATGTAGCGCAGGACGTCTTCGCTGATGCGCATCTGACGTTCCATTTCCTGCACGGCAGCAGCCGGGGCGTCGATGTCGACGAGAACGTAGTGAGCCTTGCGGTTCTTCTTGATACGGTAGGTGAGGGACTTGAGGCCCCAGTTTTCTACGCGCCCGACCTTGCCGCCGTTAGCTTCGATAACACCCTTGTACTGTTCTACGAGGGCATCAACCTGCTGAGCGGAAATATCCTGTCGGGCAAGGAATACATGTTCATAAAGAGCCATGACAGCTTTGCCTTTCTTGCGTTTATTCAACCCGATATTCGGCGGCTAAGCCTCAACGACTGCTCCTGAATGGGCGGACCCAGGCAAGAAAAGCGTTTCCGAGACGGTCGAGAGCGGAGACACGGGAGGCTGGAACGCTTCCGTTCCGAACGATTTCCCGTAGGAAACCGGCCCTCCGTTCAGCCACCAGCCAGAAGACCGGGTTTGCGAACAGGGCGCTTATACGGGTTTTTGGCGGAAACGCAAGGGACAGTCAGCAATGTTCTCGTTGCGAGTTCAACGACGGTAGCCCGGCCTTGCGCAGCCCGTCGACGAAATGGTCGTAGTGACCGGGGTCGACGTAGGGCGTCAGGATCTTCCAGTAATGCTCCAGGTCGGCGGGGACATTCGCGAGAATTTCCGGGATCAGGCGCTGTGCCTCCTCGCGCCGCTGCAATTGCCCCAGGCTTGCAAGAAGAACGACGCGATTGAAATAGGCGCGTCGCAGGGAAAGGCCGCGCTCGGAATAGTGGATCGCTTCCTCGTAGTTGCCGAGATGGTAGTTCGACAGCGCCAGCCGGTCGAGGATGAGGTAGGCCAGGGGATCATGCGGGCTGAGCCGCAGGGCCATATGGAGTGGATCGCAAGCTGCCGCAAAGTGGCCAGTGAATATTCTGGCCCACCCAAGTCCCATATGCGCCAGCGCGAAATTGGGATTGAGATCGATCGCCTGCTGTGCCTCTTCTACTGCGGCCGGGGCGTTGTGAGCGACGAAATGGCCAAGACACATGGCGTAGTGGGAATAGGGATCGCGCGGATCGAGCGCCACTGCGCGCTCTGCCTCCGCCCGAAGTTCCGTGCTGTCCCTGTCGACATCGTTGCTGAAGCCGTGGAAACAGCGCGCGTAGAGCGAGCGAGCCAGCATCATGTGAGCGCGTGCAAACTCGGGGTCGAGCTCGATGGCTCGGCGATGCCAGGCTATGGATTCGATGAAGTGTTCGGCGGTATCCTGGGCATTGTGGAGCCATGTGCCGCGCATATGGCTTTCATAGGCATCAAGATTGTCCGTCGTTCTAAGCAGTGCCCGGCGGCTTTCGCCTATAAGGATTTCCGGCTCGATGGCGCCGACGACATTTTGGGTGAGCTCGTCCTGGATGGCGAAGATGTCGGCGATTTCGCGGTCGTAGCGCTGTGCCCAGAGGTGAACGCCGCTCTCCGCTTCGATCAGCTGCCCCGTGACGCGGACCCGCGTCCCGGACCTGCGCACACTACCCTCCACGAGATAGCGGACACCGAGATCGCGTCCAATCTGCTTCACGTCGACGGCCCGCCCCTTATAGGCGAAGGAAGAATTCTGGGCGATGACGAAAAACCAGCGGTAGAGCGAAAGCGCGGTGATGATGTCTTCGGTCAAGCCATCGGCGAAGAACTCCTGCTCTGGGTCATCGGACATGTTGACGAAGGGCAATACCGCAATCGAGGGTTTGTCAGGCAGTCGGAGCGGCCCCCCGAGCGCGCCGCCCTCCACGGGGTCCTCGCCGGTCCAGTCGACCTTATGCACAGGCACCGGGCGCGGAATGTTCTTCAGCGTACGATCGCCCATCGGCACGAGAGGGAAGTCCAGCTTCCCTTCGATCTGCTCGCGCAAGGCGCCAGAGATGCAGATACCCGAAGGTAGCGCCACCTCCTGAAGGCGGGCGGCGACATTCACCCCGTCGCCGAGCAGGTTATCGCCGGAAACCACGACGTCCCCGAGATTGAGCCCGAGGCGAAACTCCATTCGGCGATCCACAGGCAAGTCGGCGTTTCGGCGATTGAGCGCGCGCTGGATGGCGACCGCTGCGCGAACGCCTTGCACTGCGCTGTGGAATTCCGCCACCACGCTGTCTCCGGAGCTGCCGAAAATCCGCCCGCCATGCTCGCAAACGAGGTCACCAATCGTGGTGCTGTAGACGCTCAGGGTCGCAAGCGCATCCTCCTCGTTGGCTGCAACAAGGCGGCTGTAACCGGCCACGTCGCCGGCAAGGATGACTGCGAGCTTCCGTTCCACGGAATGAGCTCCCCGCGGCCCTACACAGAGCCCTATAAACGTAGCTGAATTGCGCAGGACGGAGAAGCGGAAATTGCCGCGCGGGCAAAGTTCCCGAAACTTGTCGTTGTGGCGACTTTGCGTGGGGCGGGGCCCCCATGCAATGGTTTCAGGGCAGTGATCTGGCCGTCGACGGCCAGATCGTGATGCATCGTCCGGTTGCCTTAGATCGGCATCGGGTACTGGCGATGAACCGCCTCGATTTCCACGAGAACGTCGTGCGACAGCTTGAGATTGACGGAGCTCAGGTCTGTATCGAGCTGTTTCATCGTCGTCGCGCCGATAATCACCGAAGCCATGAATCGGCGATGCAGGCAGAAGGCGAGCGCCATCGCAGCAGGATCGAGCCCATGCCGTGCAGCAATGTCGAGATAAGCCTTCGTCGGTGCTTCCTGCAAAGGCTGCAGCCGACCGCCGAGATCGCCATTGATCGCCCCGCGCGAGCCTTCCGGCTTGGCGCCGTCGATATACTTGCCGCTCAGGATGCCGCCGGCGAGGGGGGAATAGGCGAGCAGGCCGACATCCTCGTGATGCGACAGCTCCGCCAGATCGAGGTCGTGGTGGCGGTAGAGCAGATTATACTCGTTCTGGATCGTGGCAACGCGCGGCAGGCCAAGCTGTTCGGCGAGCGTCAGATACTTCTGGGTGCCCCAGGTGGTTTCGTTGGAAAGGCCGAAGGCGCGAACCTTGCCTTCCCTCACAAGAGCACCCATCGTTTCCAATATCTCCGTGATATTGGCGACGGCCTTGGCGTGGTCCTGCTTGAAGGGATCGTAGTGCCAAGCCTGACGGAAATGGAAATGTCCGCGGCTCGGCCAATGAATCTGGTAGAGGTCGACATAGTCGGTCCGCAGGCGCTTCAGGCTTGCCTCGATCGCCAGGCGAATATTCTTCGCGTCGGCACCGTCGCCGTTGCGGATGTAGGAACGGCCGGGGCCCGCGACCTTCGTCGCGAGCACGATATCCTTGCGCTTGCCCGTCTTCTGGAACCAGCTGCCGATGTAGTCTTCGGTCAGCCCCTGCGTTTCCGCCGAAACGGGCGTAGTCGGATAGAGCTCGGCCGTGTCGAAGAAGTTGACGCCCTTCTCGACGGAATGGTCCATCTGCTCGTGCGCTTCGATCTCGGTGTTTTGCGTGCCCCACGTCATGGTGCCGAGGCAGATTTCGGACACGGAAATATCCGTGCGGCCAAGTTTCCTGTATTTCATCTGAAAGCCTTGAAAGTGATCTGAAAAAGAAATGGTCTGGAGGGGCGGCGCAAATCTAGACTCGAATTGAGTAAGCGCAAGGGGCCAAAACGCTGCGTTCTCGCAGCTGCAAAAGCCTTGGAGCGCGGGGCTCCGGCACTTGACTCTGCAGGAAAGAATGTCAATTGGAGGCGAAATAACCAGAGGTCCATTTATAAAGGACATAGGATGACCATCGCTTTCACATTTCCGGGGCAGGGCAGCCAGGCTGTCGGCATGGGCAAGGATCTCGCTGAAAACTTCGCCGAGGCACGCGCCGTCTTCCAAGAAGTCGACGAAGCGCTGGGCGAGAAGCTGTCCGAGACGATGTTCAATGGGCCGGAAGATACGCTGACCCTGACGGCCAATGCGCAGCCGGCCTTGATGGCGGTTTCGATGGCGGTTATCCGGGTCCTCGAAACCAACGGCGTCGACCTAAAGGCAAAGGTCTCCTATGTCGCCGGTCATTCGCTCGGCGAATACTCAGCGCTCTGCGCCGCAGGAACCTTCTCGCTGGCCGACGCTGCACGGTTGCTCCGCATCCGCGGCAACTCCATGCAGGCCGCCGTACCGGTCGGCGTCGGCGCGATGGCGGCCATTATTGGCCTTGAACATGCCGATGTCGCCGCCGTCTGCGAGGAAGCCTCGGCCGCCGGCGCCTGCCAGATCGCCAACGACAACGGCGGCGGTCAGATCGTCATATCAGGCGAGAAGGCGGCCGTCGAAAAGGGCGCTGCGATTGCGACCGAGAAGGGCGCCAAGCGCGCGATCCTGCTTCCGGTCTCCGCTCCCTTCCATTCTTCGCTGATGGCCCCAGCTGCAGAAGCGATGCGCGAAGCGCTGGCCGGCGTGAAGAAGTCCAACCCGGTCGTGCCTCTTATCGCCAACGTGCGCGCTGCGCCGGTGACCGACGCCGACGAGATTGCAAAGCTGCTGGTGGAGCAGGTGACGGGCCAGGTCCGCTGGCGCGAGACTGTCGAGTGGTTCGCGGCCAATGGCGCGACGACGCTTTACGAGGTCGGCTCCGGCAAGGTCCTGACCGGCCTTGCACGCCGCATCGACAAGACGGTGAACGGCATCGCCGTCAACACGCCTGCTGATATCGACGCGGCCGTTGCCGCCCTGATGGCCTGATAGATTTAACGATTACAAGGAACACTACCCATGCTCGATCTTTCCGGCCGCAAGGCTCTGGTTACCGGCGCATCCGGCGGCATCGGCGAAGAAATCGCCCGTATCTTGCATAAGCAGGGCGCAATCGTCGGCCTTCATGGCACCCGAGTCGAGAAGCTTGAGGCGCTGGCCAACGATCTCGGCGATCGCGTCAAGATCTTCCCGGCCAACCTCGCAGACCGCGACGAAGTCAAGGCGCTCGGCGTCAAGGCGGAAGCCGATCTCGAAGGTGTGGACATCCTCGTCAACAACGCCGGCATCACCAAGGACGGCCTGTTTGTGCGCATGAGCGACGAGGACTGGGATAGCGTCATCGAAGTGAACCTGACGGCGATGTTCCGCCTGACGCGCGAGCTGACGCATCCGATGATGCGCCGCCGCTATGGCCGTATCATCAACATCACGTCGGTCGTGGGCGTGACCGGCAATCCGGGCCAGGCCAATTACTGCGCCTCCAAGGCGGGCATGATCGGCTTCACGAAGTCACTGGCTCAGGAGATCGCAACCCGCAACGTCACGGTCAACTGCGTGGCGCCTGGCTTCATCGAGTCCGCCATGACCGGCAAGCTGAACGACAAGCAGAAGGAAGCGATCATGGGAGCGATCCCGATGAAACGCATGGGCACCGGCGCGGAAGTCGCCTCTGCGGTTGCCTATCTCGCCTCGTCGGAAGCTGCTTATATGACAGGCCAGACGCTGCACGTAAACGGCGGCATGGCCATGATCTGAAACGGGAAACTGCGTTTCGAGGCAGTTTTCGCCGCAATAGCGTGTTGAGCAACCCGATGGGGTTGATTTTCTGGCTTTGCGGCAGACTTAAACCGTGTTAAGCGGGCCATGACTGTGAACAGTCTCCCGAGAAAGCAGACGGACCGGCGGGCTTTTGTGCAAGCCTGGGACATTTCTGGTAGCCGGGTTCAAAGAGTTTGCCGAGGGTGGCTTAACGGCGCCGCAGGCTGAAACAGGGTAGGGATGTCACAAGGCATTCTGATCAGGATATAAGGTCGAGGAAACCGACATGAGCGATATCGCAGAACGCGTAAAGAAAATTGTTATTGATCATCTTGGCGTCGACGCCGACAAGGTTGTTGAAAGCGCCAGCTTTATCGACGATCTGGGCGCTGACTCGCTCGACACCGTCGAACTGGTCATGGCGTTCGAAGAAGAATTCGGCGTTGAGATTCCGGACGACGCTGCAGACTCGATCCTGACGGTCGGCGATGCCGTGAAGTTTATCGAAAAGGCTCAGGCTTAATCCTGAGCGATTGAGAAAAGGGCGGACCCGGAGTCCGCCCTTTTTATTTCTGGCATGGTTCTCCAAGAACATAAAAGGCGGGGGAATGCAGTCGATGAGACGGGTCGTCATAACTGGTACCGGCATGGTATCACCCTTGGGATGCGGAACGGAAGTGACGTGGTCCCGCTTGCTTGCGGGTCAGAACGGCGCCCGCCTTGTCACTGAATTCGAAGTCGACGATCTGCCCGCAAAGATTGCCTGCCGCATCCCGGTTGGTGACGGCAGCAACGGCACCTTCAACGCCGACGACTGGATGGAGCCTAAGGAACAGCGAAAGGTTGATCCGTTTATCATCTACGGCATGGCCGCCGCTGATATGGCGCTTAAAGATGCGAACTGGCACCCCGAGAGCGATGAGGACCAGGTTGCGACCGGCGTCTTGATCGGCTCCGGCATTGGCGGCATCGAGGGCATTGTCGAAGCAGGCTATACGCTGCGCGACAAAGGCCCGCGCCGCATTTCGCCCTTCTTCATTCCTGGCCGTCTGATCAACCTCGTATCCGGACAGGTGTCGATCCGCCACAAGCTGCGCGGGCCGAACCACTCGGTGGTCACGGCATGCTCGACTGGCGCTCACGCGATCGGTGATGCTGCCCGTCTCATCGCGTTCGGCGATGCGGACGTCATGGTTGCTGGCGGCACCGAGTCCCCGGTCAGCCGCATCTCGCTCGCCGGCTTTGCCGCCTGCAAGGCGCTGTCCACCCAGCACAACGACGATCCGACCAAAGCGTCGCGCCCCTATGACAAGGACCGTGATGGGTTCGTCATGGGTGAGGGGGCCGGTATCGTCGTTCTCGAAGAGCTGGAACATGCCCAGGCGCGCGGCGCCAAGATCTATGCCGAAGTGGTCGGCTATGGCCTCTCGGGCGATGCCTATCACATCACGGCTCCGTCCGAGGACGGTGAAGGCGCGCAGCGCTGCATGACGATGGCGTTGAGGCGAGCCGGCTTGACCGCTGCCGATATCGACTACATCAACGCGCATGGCACGTCGACGATGGCCGACACGATCGAGCTCGGCGCGGTGGAGCGTCTGGTTGGTAATGCTGCCTCCAAGATCTCGATGTCGTCGACGAAGTCCGCGACCGGTCATCTGCTCGGTGCTGCCGGCGCGATCGAGGCCATCTTCGCAACGCTTGCGATCCGGGACAATGTCGCGCCTCCGACGCTCAACCTCGACAATCCTGAGCGCGAGACCGCGATCGACCTCGTCCCGCACAAGGCCAGGCAGCGGGAAATCAACGTCGCCCTGTCGAATTCCTTCGGATTCGGCGGCACGAATGCCTCGCTGGTGCTGCGCCGCTACGTCGCCTGAGTTCAGGCGTTGACGTTCTGGCGGTGGGGCTGCACCTTGCGCGGCGTGGCCCCACCTGCATTTTGCCGCATTGCTTAGCAAGAAGCGGGACTTGAGGCCAAGTTTAGAGGATTGCCGGTGAACGATACGAACCAAAACAACGGGACGATCGGCGAGGAGAGCCAGCAGACGCAGAGTGGGCCGATCATTCCCAAGTCGCCAAGCGAGGCGCTGCGGCCGGAACGCGTGCCCGAGCCGCCGAAGCGCTCGAAGAAAGCGCGCAGCCAGGTTATCATTTTCCTGAACTTCCTGATGACGCTGGTCGTCCTCGGCTGCGCAGCCGCTGTCTTCCTCTTCTACTACGCGATCTCGGCCTACCAAGATCCTGGTCCGCTGGAAACGAACACGAACTTCATCGTGCGAAATGGTGCCGGCGTTGCTGAAATTGCCGCGAGCCTTGAACGAAACAACATCGTCTCGGATGCCCGTATCTTCCGCTACCTCACGGCAACCCACCTTGATGATGGCGAGAGCCTCAAGGCGGGTGAGTACGAAATCAAGGCACATGCTTCCATGAACGACATCATGGAACTGCTGAAATCTGGGAAGTCGATCCTGTATTCCGTCGCCTTCCCCGAGGGCCTCACCGTCCGCCAGATGTTCAATCGCCTGAACGAGGATGCCGTGCTGGAAGGCGACCTCCCGGCTGTCGTCCCCGCAGAGGGAAGCCTCCGCCCGGATACCTACAAGTTCTCGCGCGGCACGAAGCGGGTCGAAATCATCGGGCAGATGGCTGCGGCCCAGCAGAAGCTGGTCGAGCAGGTTTGGGACAAGCGCGACCCGTCGCTGCAACTCAAGTCAAAGGACGAACTGGTCGTCCTCGCCTCGATCGTCGAGAAGGAGACTGGCGTTCCCGATGAGCGTGCCCACGTGGCTTCCGTCTTCCTTAACCGGCTGGGCAAGGGGATGCGCCTTCAATCAGATCCGACAATCATCTACGGGTTGTTCGGCGGCGACGGAAAGCCGACGGATCGCCCGATCTATCAGTCGGACCTGAAGAAGGAAACGCCCTACAACACCTACGTGATCAAGGGGCTTCCCCCGACGCCGATCGCCAATCCGGGCCGTGATGCGCTGGAGGCTGTCGCCAATCCGTGGAAGACGCAGGATCTGTATTTCGTCGCCGATGGTTCCGGCGGGCACGTTTTTGCAGCCACTCTTGAGGAGCATAACGCGAACGTCAAGCGCTGGCGCCAACTGGAAGCCGCCAAGGGAGCCGATCCCAATATTGCGGTCGACGGACAGCCCGAGAGCCAGACGCAGCCGGACACACCTGCCGCGCCTGCTGCCCAAAAGAAAAAGAAGACGAACTGATTTTTGGAGGCTCGCATGGCTTTGCAGTCCATGACCGGTTTTGCGCGGCGAGAAGGCACGAGCGGCCGTTGGCGTTGGGCTTGGGAGTTGCGTTCGGTCAACGGCAAGGGCCTTGATCTGCGCTTGCGCTTCCCGCCGGGGCTGGAGCGTATGGAGAGCGACCTGCGTCGCCTTGCCGGCGAGCGCTTCAGCCGAGGCAATATGCAGGCGTCGCTTTCCGTCTCTGCCGGTGAGAGCCGCATTGAAACCGTCCTCAATCAGGAAGCGCTTTCCGCTGTGCTCGCCTTGCGCGATCAGCTTGGCGGCATCATCGATCCCGCGCCGTTGCAGCTGGATACATTGCTCGCCATCCGGGGTATCATCGAATTCCGCGAGAGCGAGGACGGTGATGAAGCGATCGCCGCCCGCGATTCCGATATTGTGGAAGGCCTGATCGCAGCTCTCGCCGACCTACGGCACATGCGCGAGACGGAAGGTGCCGCTCTGTCGCGCGTACTTCTCGACCATGTGGCCACCATCGAGGGATTGACAGAGGTGATCGAGCGTGACCCCTCCCGCTCTCCGAAGGAGATCTCGACGAGATTGGCCGCGCAGGTCGCATTGCTGATGGATGGATCGGGAAAGCTGGATCGCGACCGGCTGCATGCGGAAGCTGCTCTGCTCGCCACCAAGGCGGATCTCCGTGAAGAGATCGATCGCCTGAAAGCGCATGTGGTTGCCGCTCGCGACCTGCTCGGCAAGGGCGGCCCGGTCGGGCGTAAGCTGGATTTCCTTGCACAGGAATTTAACCGAGAATCGAATACTATCTGCTCGAAGTCGAATGCCGCGGCAATCACCGCCGCCGGCATCGAACTGAAAGTCGTCATCGACCAGTTCCGCGAGCAGGTCCAGAATCTGGAGTGATACATGAGCCCGGCCCAGTCGAGCACACCCACCAAAATCGCCCGGCGCGGGCTGATGCTTGTCCTGTCCTCGCCCTCGGGCGCAGGCAAGTCGACAATTGCTGGCAACCTTCTCCGAGACGACCACAGCCTCGAAATCTCTGTCAGCGTTACGACCAGGGCCAAGCGGCCGAGCGAGATTGCCGGCAAGCATTATCACTTTATCACTGTACCGCAATTCGAGAGGATGCGCGATTCAGGCGATCTGCTCGAATGGGCGGAGGTTCACGGCAACTTTTATGGCACGCCGCGCGAGCCCGTGGAATCGGCCATGGCCGAAGGTCGCGACATGCTGTTCGATATCGACTGGCAGGGTGCCTTGCAGCTTCAGGACAAGATGAAGGCCGATATCGTTTCGATCTTCGTGCTGCCGCCCACCATGACCGAACTGCAGTCTCGCTTGCATCGCCGGGCCGAGGATTCGGAAGAGGTCATTCGCACGCGGCTTTTGAATTCGCGCGCGGAGATCGAACGCTGGCGCGAATACGACTATGTCATCGTCAACGACGATCTCGATGAGGCTTTTCGCAATGTGAGCTGCATCGTCAATGCCGAACGCGTCCGCCGCGACCGGCGTTACGGCCTGTTCGATTTCGTCAACGGGCTGCTGACTGAAGAGCCGAACCTTTAGGACCTGCACGGTCGATGCAATGGTGCTTGCGGCTAGATCAACTGACCGGGCCGATATGCTGTCACGCGATTCACTATCCTGGAAAGTCGGCGTGCCCTAAGCGAACGCTGGCTAGAGGCAATTCGCCAGTCGAACAAACTCTTCGACTGAAAGCGTTTCGGCCCGTCGTTGCGGGTCGATATCCGCCTTCTTCAACAAGACTTCGCCCCCCAGCGGCTTTAGGCTCTGCCGCAGCATCTTGCGTCGCTGGCCGAAGGCGGCATGCGTGACCTTCTCCAGATCGGCGACCGAGCAGGGGATCGGGCTTTCCTTTGGGGTCAGATGAACGACAGTCGACGTTACTTTCGGCGGCGGCGTGAAAGCTTGCGGCGGAATGTCAAACGCCATCCGTGCGTTCGTACGCCATCCGCAAAGCACGCCAAGACGTCCATAGTGGTCGTCGTCTTCGGCCGCAACGACGCGCTCTCCCACTTCCTTCTGAAACATCAGCGTCAGCGAGTCCCAGAAAGGAGGCCACTGCTTCGGCAGGATCCAATTGACCAGCAGCTGCGTGCCGACATTGTAGGGCAGGTTGGCAATGATCTTCACCGGTCCCTCGGGCGTCAGAGCTTCGAAGTCCGTCTTCAGCGCATCGCCTTCGATGACCTCGAGCCTCCCCGGATAGTGATCCGCGATTTCCGAAAGCGCGGGTAAACAGCGAGAATCACGCTCGACGGCGATCACCTTCTTTGCACCCAATGCCAGAATGGCGCGCGTCAGGCCGCCGGGACCCGGACCGACCTCAAAAACCGTGGCTCCTTCCAAGGAGCCGGCTGTGCGAGCAACCTTCTGTGTCAGGTTGAGATCGAGCAAGAAGTTCTGGCCGAGCGCCTTGCGCGCATCGAGGCCATGGCGCTGAATGACATCGCGAAGGGGCGGCAGCCCATCCAAGGCAGCCATCAACGATGCCCTTCTGTGGTGCGTCCGAGGTGACCGGCGAGCTTCAGCGCCGCGACGAGACTGTTTTCACGCGCAAGGCCCTTGCCGGCGATCCCGAATGCGGTGCCGTGATCGGGCGAGGTGCGCACAAAGGGCAATCCCAGCGTGACGTTGACAGCGTCGTCGAAGCCAAGTGCCTTGGCCGGTATCAGGGCCTGGTCGTGATACATGCAGATCGCAACGTCGTAACGCGCTCTGGCGTCGTCGTGGAACATCGTATCGGCAGGCAGCGGACCGATTGCGTTTATCCCCTCGGATCTCAGGAATTGGATGGCCGGTTTGATGACCGTTTCATCCTCTTTGCCGATCGTACCGTCTTCTCCGGCGTGTGGATTGAGACCGGCTATCGCGAGCCGGGGTTGCTCGATCCCGAAGCGACGCCTGAGATCGGCATCAGCAATCCGGCAAGTCTCGATGATGAGATCGGCCGTCAGTGCCTGAGGCACATCCTTGAGCGGAATATGAATTGTAACAGGAATGGTGCGGAGCTTCGGACCCGCGAGCATCATCACCGGCATCCTCGCTTGTCCAGTCGCACGTGCGGCGAGATCGGCCAAAAACTCAGTGTGTCCGGGGAAGGGAAAGCCGGATTCGTAGAGAACGGACTTGGCGATCGGGTTGGTGACGACGCCGAGGGCTTCGCCACTCATTGTCAGCGAGACAGCTCTTTCGATCGCGGCGATCGTGCTCTTTGCCGTCGCCACATGCGGCTCACCCGCTACAACGTCGATACCTGCGGCAATGGGGAGCACGGGGAGGGCATCTGCAAAGACATCATTGGCGTTGGTGCAATCGGTCTCGCGAATGGCGATCGTCAAGCCCAGGAGCTTGGCACGCGATGCCAGTACATCAGGGTCGCCAATGAACACGAACGGAGCCAGACCCAGCTCCCTGCGCCGCATCCAGGCCAGAAGTGTGACATCGGGGCCGACGCCGGCCGGATCGCCCTGGCTGAGAGCAAGCGGGCGCGAGAACGAGAGTGTCATCTTGCTCAGGGACGCATGATCTGCGCCTTCTTGCGCAGCTCTTCCATATATTTCTGGGCGTTCGGATTTTCCGGAGGGGCGTTCTTCCCTGCCTTCGCCTTATCAAGGTCTTCCTGGCGGAACACCATTTCGGCGGCTTGGTCATCAGAAACCTGGCGCTGGCTGCAGATGGCGATGTATTCGACACCTCTGTCGGTCACGCGCGTGGCGGTCGTGTTGCCCTTTGCCTGCTCGACAAGCGGCTTCCATTCGGCCGGAAGTTCCGGTGCAAGAACGCGACCAAGGTCACGGACTGACACGTCAAGCATCGTTGCTGCGAAGACCTTTGCCTGGTCACAACCCGGATACTTCGCGCGAGACGCCTCGGCTTCGCTCTTGCGTTTGCCGACGATGCCCTTCTTGTTGGCGGGAACGACGAAGATCATCTGCTGCAGAATATATTCGGTGGTTTCCGGCTTCTGCTTGTTCTCCATCATGCGGGCAACAAGGTCGGAATTCGACATGCGATTGCTCGAACCGTAGCGGGCATTGACAAGGCGCGGCCAGCTCATCTGCACGGCAATGAAAGCCTTGAAATGATCAACACCGACGCCGGCGCGTTCGAGAATTTGCGTCATCTGGTCCGTCGTCAACTTGTTGCCGCTCGCGAATCGCGCGAACGATGCGTTGACGTCGTCCTTGGAAACCGACATGCGGACGCGGGAAATTTCCTGCTGCTTCAGCGTCTGTTCGATCAGCTGTTCTTCCGCTGCTTTCGCATCAGCCTTTTGATGCTGCAGGCGCAGGAACGCCTGGCGCTTGGCGATGTCACCGCTGGTGATTGCTGTTCCGTTGACGACAACTCTGACTTCGCTTGCAGCAAAAGCTGAGCCGGTCTGCGGCGAGGCAAAAGCCGCCAGCATCGCGAAAGTCGCGCCGGCGATCATCGTCCTTACGGTTCTTCTTGCGCCAATCATCTATCGACCCTTCCCATTGGCGCCGCGCACTCACGTCGCCGCGCGCATACCTTCCCGAGACACACGGGCATTACCGCTGCAAATTGAAAATTCAGCATATGCCTTAGATCTCAACTGGCGACAATGTCCTGCATAGTCTTACGGCGAAAGAAAGGCCCTTTCTTTCGCCGTATTACAGAACTGACAGTTAATTCTGGTAGATGGTTGGGCTGGCATCTATGGGCGTGCCGAGATTGATGTCGCCCAGCGTCCGGAAGGTCAACCTCGCCCCGATACTCCAGTCGCTCGCGGTTTCCGCGGTGGTATCGCGCTTGTCGATATATGCGATCGTGAAGATGGTGCATTCGTCTTCATAGGTAAGGCCGATTGTCTTCCTGACAACAGTGTTGTCCTGAAGGTCCCAAGCGACGCCGCCAAATACCGTCCAATAATCCTTGAACTTAACAGCAGCCTTGGCCTGGATCTCATCATTGTCCTCGGCGAAGCCGTATTCCGGCTGCGCTGAGACATGCGTGTAAATCATCTGACCTTGGAAATTGTCGGTCTGGTAACCGGCCGTCAAATCGCCACGACGGAAATCCAGGTCCTTGTCGTCAAGCCGATAGGAAGCTGCAAGGGCAACGCCCTGTGGCGTTTCAATCCCGCCGAGTCCGACAAAGTCGGAGACGTCCGTTTCGAGGCCGGAGTCGGCGCCGACGTTTACCAGATCAGCCGTGTCAAAGGAGTTTTGGCCGCCGAGCTGGTAGGATTGGCCGAAGATACCGTGCAGCTTGTAGCCGTTGTCAAACGTACCGGTGTACTGGAAGCCGACATTAGCGCGCGTGCCACCTTCGATACGGTCGTAGCCAGAGAACTTATCACGCTCGAAAAGATTGGTCGCATCGAACACGAAGCTCTGCGCATCTTCGTTCGGAAGAGAGCCGGCAAGCCGTTCGTCAGGTCGTGCATAGACCTGGACGATCGGTTCGAACAGGTGTGTACTGTTCGCGGTCGTACCGAGGATCGGGTAGCGCATTTCCAATCCTGCGGTAAACATCGAACGCGTCGCTGCATTACCGTCGTCGTAATTGCCGTCATAGACAAAGGTGCCGGAGGTCGGCGGCGGCGTCATGTTCAATGCCAAGGCATCGCCCCGGGCTGCAAGCAGCGGAGTGATCAAGAAGCCCTGAGGCGTGACAAAGGTCCGCTTCCATTCCAGTTCGCCCGTCAGGCGAGATGTCTGGCCCTCAAGGCCGCGGAACCGATCAAAGCCTGCGACGCTATAAAAGTCGTCGTGCGTGCGCGACAGGTTCGTGAAGTTGACATCGGCAGATAGTTCACCTCCGGCGAGCGGCTGCGGCGCCACGAAGTGATAGTCCATCACCGGGTAAACGATTGCCTGCTGCTTCTCGGCGACATCATTCGGATCGGCGTTCTGAACGTCGAAATAGAACGAGCGCAGATCGAAATAATTCCGCTTGCCGAGACCCGTCAGGTAAACTTGGTTGGTATGTGTACTTTCGTCCAGACCCTTCAGGTTATAGGTGCGAGCGAAGTTGTTGTCACTCTGAACCATCACGTCCCAACCAAACGCCCATCGCGGGTTGATTTGGAAGGCCCCCTTCGACGCTACGACACCGCGGAAGTCATTTTCGGCATCGCTAGTGCCGGGCGTAAAGGTCCCCGGGCTGAGCTGGTCGATACCGGCCACGCGCAAGGTGTGCGTGCCGTTCTCGAATCTCTGGCGGAATTCCGCGTCCGCCAGGAAACCCTGGGTGGTGTAACCCGTGCCGGTCACCGTGACGTCGCTGCTCGGCGAAATGACGTAATAGTACGGGACAGAAAGGCCGAAGCCGAGATTCTGCGATGCGCTAAAGGTCGGGAAAAGGAAGCCGGACTTCCGCTTCACGGTATTGTCGGGGACCTCGATCCACGGAACGTAGGCGAGGGGGTGGCCAAGGAGCTCGAAGCGCGCCTTTTCAAGGCGAATCGTATGCTTGACGCCGTCCTGAATGACGCGTTCAGCCTTTACCTGCCAGAAGGGAGGTCGTTCCGGTCTTTCAGCGCAAGGCAAACAGGCGGTATAGACGCCCCTGTTCAGGATCATTTGCGTGCCCCCAACACGCTGGCCGGTTTCGGCAACCAGGCGCGTATTGTCGGGGGTCTCAATTCGGAGCGCGTTTACGAACCCGTTGGCAAAATCGTCGGTGATGTCAATCTTGTCACCGTACATGCGGTTGCCGTCGGGGGCGATCAACTCCACGTTGCCGAGCGCCATCAGGCGGCGGGTCTGCTGATTGTACTCGACGCGTTGCGCCACCAATCTGTAGCCAGCGTAGTTAATCTGTACTCCGCCGATGGCCGAAACGATCTGCGCGTCCTTGTTGTAGACGAGTTCGTTTGCCGACAGAATCAGCTTCTGGTCGGCGGACACGTTCGGCCTCAAGCCTTGCAGGGCATCCTGGGCGAAAGCAGCAGGAAAGCCATTCGAATAGGTAGACAGGGCCGCGCCTAGGATCAGGGCAACCAACTGTTTACTAAGAGTCTTGCGGTCGCCTGCCGCCACTAGCCATCCTCCTGATGAAGCAGAATTGTTGCACCCAAAGCCAAGGCAACGATGACCGGAATCCACGTTGCCACGAAAGGCGGGACAACCCCACTGCTTCCGAATGCTTTTACAAGCACGGTGACCACATAAAGCACGAAGCCCGACAGGATTCCACCCAGAATCACCGACCTCGACTGGTTGAACCGGCTAAATTTTAGGGACACTGTTGCAGCAATGAGAGTCATTGCGACAAGCAACAGTGGTTGGGACAACAACGAATGAAATTGGGTCTCAAGCGCCTTGGTCGGAATCCCGAAGGATCTCGCCGCGTCAATTCGGCTCGAGAGATCAAAAAAGCCAATAGTTTCAGGGGCTGTCAGCCTCTGCTGGATGAAATCCTGTTTCAAATTGGTGCTTACGCGCACCTCATCGAGCCGTGTGGCGACTTCGCCCGGACGACGCTCGACAACGTTCTTAAGAAGCCAGTAACCATCTTCCAATTTTGCCGACGCGGCGTCCTGTCTCAGGATGATGTGATCGGACGAATCGAAATGCACGAACACGGCGTTCATAAGCAGCGTGCCGTTTTCGAGAATCGTATTCGCTCCGATGATCACGTCGTCCCCGCCGCTGATCTGGCGAATCCACGGAACTTGCGGCGCGGCGTTGGACCCTGAGACTTCTCCACGCCAGTTGCTCTCGATGACGGCAGCCTGACGTTGCCCCCAGGCTGCCAGCGGATTGAGGACGGTCATGACCAGGACGCCGAGCAAAAAGGCGCCGGCGAGGAAGGGAGACATGAACTGCCAAACCGAGATGCCGGCAGCACGCGTCACGACCAGTTCGTATTTTCGGTTGAGCCCGATTAGAACGGTCATGCCCACAAAGAGGGCAATGAAGGGCACGGTCTGCTGCAAGATGAGCGGCAGACGCACCGCCGTCATCGCGAGCCCGCCGGTCACGGTGTAGCCGGGAAGACCGGAGAGTCGGCCAGCGGTCTCGCTGAAATCAACGAGGTAGACGATGCCAATCACGCCGAGAAAAAACCACATTGTGGTCAGCATGTATCGACGGAAGAAGTAACGGCCGAGTGTCCCGAGAATCATGCGCTGCCTCCGGCGGAGGGATCTGCCGACCGGCCAAAGCGTCGCGACAGTCGCTGCCAAGAGGCGGAGATTCGGTCGCTCATCGCGGACACGACCGACAGGCGCTTGTGGTGCGACAGAGATGCGATTGCCAAAAGGCTGGCGACCACGGGAATCGCATAGAGCACGCCGATATACTCTGGATCCGTGTCGATCTGGTTGGCGGCGTAGAACGACGCCCAACGAATACCGAACGCGAAGATGAGCGCCGCGACCATGGGGTGCAACCGCGCTTCGCGGTGGGAGCGAGCATCACCGGCGATCGCGAGCGAAATCAGCGCAAACACCATCGGAAGAACCCAATCCGTCATGCGGCGGTGCAATTCGGCACGATAACTACCGGGTCTGGCGATGTAATCCTTATCGTTCGGATCCGGATTGAAGAGGAACGCAAGCTCGCGGTCGGATGCGCGAAGAGTTGCCTGACCGCGGTTTTGGGTCAGATCGGACAGGTCGAAGGAGTAGGAATCGAAACGAATGACGGAGACTTCACCGGTTTGCGTTTTGCGGTGAACCTCGCCATCATGCATGATGAGTGACGTGCCCTTCTCGTCAACGGCGCCTTCACGTGCGTAGTAGATAAGCTCGAATGCGGGGTCGCGCTCATCGACGACGAACAAGCCCTTGAGCACGCGTCCGGCCAATCTCTCGGATATCTGTACGTAGAGGCCGGTGTCGATGCGGCGGAAGTTCTTCTCTTCAATCACGGTCGAGAGCAGATCCGCATAGGCAGCGGCCACCATCTGGCGAACCCCCGTCTTGGCCTTCGGCTCGACGACGTTATCCACCAGAAACGAAAAGATGCTAATGACGGCGGCGAGGATGAGGATCGGGCGCAGGATAATGCTGCGCTTGGCGCCAGCCGCGTCGATGACGGTCAGCTCCGAATCGTTATTCATCGTCGTCAGGGTCTGCGTCACACCGATGACAAGTGCGAACGGCAGCACGATCGGAATGATCGACGGAAGAATCAGCGTTGCCAGCTTGGCGAACGATCCCATCGACTGGCCGCTGTCGGTTACGAGATTGACGCGCTGCAGGACCTGAGTCGTCCAAATGATCGCGAGCACCGGCAACAGGGCAACGAGAAACATCTGGCCAACGCGCCGGAGTATGTATGTTTCAAGCAGTTTCATTAATGCCCTTGAACGCCATTTGCGAACCAATGCCGCTACGCAGCGAAATCCATCTACGCTGTTTGGGTCTCTTTTGCGACAAGCTGGAGTCGAAAATTCATTCAAATTTCAGATTTTTTTTTGCCCTGTGGCGAATCGGTAAGCGCAAGAAGACCTGCAAAGACAACAACGGACGAAAGCCAACCCAGGATGACGTCTGAAAGGTAGTGCGCGCCAAATGCAAGACGCATGGCCGGTGTCAGAAAGGCGATCGCTGTGAGGGGGAGGGCAAGCGCGAAGCGCGCCGGCTGTGGTATCAGGAAAATCAGACAGAAAACCCAGCCGGCGCCTGCCGCTTCGCCGGAAATGAAAGAGCAGTTCGATACGCATTTTCCGATCATGGAGCCCGCCTGCACGAAGTCGAGGTGGCCACCAAAATCCAGCGTTTGGGACGGTCGCGGTCTACCCCAGTATGTCTTGAAAATGAGGTTGGTGAGGATCACAGGGCCGATCATCAGCGACGTGAGCGCAATCTTGAAGGAGCGGGCGCGCGCGAGGTTGAAAGTGGCCCCGCAGTGCCCGTAGCACTCCAAGAGTTTCCACAAGAGGACGATGGCGATGAGGTAGGGAAGCCGGAAGAACAGCGTTCTCAGGAACCCGAGATAAGCCTCGTGTCGGTAGGGAAAGTAGCCGCAGTTTTTTCCGAATGTGGCTGGAGTGCTGCATGCCTCGCGCACAAAGAAATGCGCTGATGCGTAGACATCGATCTGCGGAAAGCCATTGAACAGCAGAAGCAGCAGCCACCACAGACAGAAAAGACCTATAAACACATGTGCGGGATCGCTGTCGGGCATTTGTATGCGCCAACACGTCCTCGTCCCTGCAGACATCAAAAGGGAAAGCAATTCGGAATTCCTGTGGACTCAATTCTGCGGGAGGAATATGCGCCGAAGATGACATCCCTTTAACGGGTTGGCGGTTAGTCAGGCCGCCACGGCCTCATCCCGAAGACTTGTTTTCGGGGGTGAAACCCGAAATGATCGGATAGAGCGGATTTAGGACAATCCCACTGGAGAAGACATGTCAGCCAAGTTCGATATCTCATTTGCAAGCTCCACCGAGATCGCCGGTGGCTACGCGATCCTCCTGCAGGCAAGCGGAACGGACCTTGCCGCCGGGGCCAAGCTTGCGGATCCCGCTGGCGTCATCCCGAGAGCAGCAAAGATCGCCGGCTTCTCCGCCAAGGCGACGACTGTGCTGGATCTCGTTGCGCCCGAGAGGTCCGCAGCTGAGCGGCTTATCGTGGTAGGACTCGGCAAACCTGAAGAGCTGACCGCTCACGATTGGCTGAAGGCTGGCGGCGTCGCCGCATCCAAGATCAAGAAGGCCGAAAAGGTCGCAATCTTCGTCGATGCGCCGGGTGCCGGCGTCGGAGCGAAGGAAGCGGCGGATTTTGCGCTTGGAATGCTTTTGCGCGCCTATAGCTTCGATACCTACAAGACCAAGAAGAAGGACGAGGACGGCAATGGCCGGAATGGGCAGGTGCCGATCAAGATCATTACCGCCAAAGCGACAGAGGCGGCAGAAGCCTTCAAGCTCTCGGAAGCCGTTGCGGCGGGCGTTAACCTGGCCCGCGATCTTGTGAACGAGCCGCCGAATGTTCTGGGTCCGGTGGAGTTTGCCGCCAAGGCAAGCGAATTGCAGAAACTTGGGGTCGAGGTAGAAATCCTCACCGAGAAGGAAATGCAAAAGCTTGGCATGGGCGCCCTGCTGGGCGTGGCACAAGGCTCGGTCAGGCCCCCGCGTCTGGCGGTCATGCAGTGGAAGGGCGGCAAGAGCGGCGAGAGTCCGGTCGCCTTCATCGGCAAGGGCGTGGTCTTTGATACCGGCGGCATTTCGATCAAGCCCGCTGCCGGCATGGAGGAAATGAAGGGTGACATGGGCGGTGCTGCCGCTGTCACCGGCCTGATGCATGTCCTCGCTGCCCGCAAGGCAGCCGTGAACGCGGTCGGCATCATCGGTCTGGTCGAAAATATGCCCGACGGAAACGCGCAGCGTCCCGGCGACATCGTTACCTCGATGTCGGGCCAGACGATCGAGATCATCAATACCGATGCTGAAGGCCGGCTCGTTCTGTGTGACGCGTTGTGGTATTGCAACGATCGCTTCAAGCCGAAATTCATGATCAATCTGGCAACATTGACCGGCGCTATCCTTGTTGCGCTCGGCAATGTCCACGCCGGTCTGTTCTCGAATGACGATGAGCTCTCCGCGCAGCTGACCGATGCCGGCTTGACAAGCAGCGAAAAGCTGTGGCGCATGCCGCTCGGCAAGGAGTATGACAAGCTGATCGACAGCAAGTTCGCCGACATGAAGAACTCCGGCGGCCGTCATGCGGGATCGATCACCGCCGCTCATTTCCTGAAGCGATTCGTGCAGGAAACGCCTTGGGCACACCTAGACATCGCAGGAACGGCAATGGGCTCGCCGCAGGATGAGATCAATCAGTCCTGGGGTTCCGGTTACGGCGTACGCCTACTCGATGAGCTGGTGCGTGCCAACTACGAGTCATGACGGAAGTTCTGTTTTACCATCTGACGGAATCCAAGCTGGAGGATGCCCTCCCGCCGTTGCTCGAGAAAAGCGTCGAGCGCGGCTGGCGGGTCGCGGTGCAGTTGAAAGACGCTGCGCGACGCGACCTGCTCGATCAGCATCTCTGGACATTTCGCGAGGATAGCTTCCTGCCGCATGGCACGGATGAGGGGGACCTGGCGGCAAATCAGCCGGTTCTCCTTACGGTTTCCGAAGGGAATTCCAACGCGGCGACGGTACGATTTATTGTCGATGGAGCTGAGCCGCCGCCGGTCGAGCCTTATAGCCGGATCGTCTTTATGTTCGATGGTTACGACCAGGCGCAGCTCGAAGGGGCTCGCGCGCAATGGAAGAACCTGAAAGGCGAAGGACATAACCTCACCTATTGGCAACAGACCCCGGAAGGGCGTTGGGAAAAAAAAGCATGAAAAAGCCCGCTTCAAGCGGGCTTTTTCATTTGAAATCAATCGTGGAAGGCGTCGACGAACTTGCGCCTGCCGAGCATGAAGGCATCGGCAACGTGGCGAAGCGGCGCCAGATCGACGTCGGATTTGCCGGCTTTGACGATTTCCGCAAAGCGCCGGTAAAGCGCGGGGTACTCTTCCTCGGGCGCCGAAAACTTCAGCTCGCCATTGATCGACAGCTTGGAGCCGCCTTCCGCAAGCTCCACATGGCCGGCTTCGGTTTCTGCGAGGATGTCCCAGCTCTGCTTGCCGGTCTGACGCCAGTCGAATTCGGCATGAACCGGCACGCCGTCAGCGTTCTGGAAGTGCAGATCCGCGGCGATCGGCGCATCGCGATTTTCCGGGAATTCGAGCGTTGCGCCTGTCAGGAAGATCGCCTTTGGGAGGATGTGGGTAACGATCGAAAGGGCGTTGATGCCCGGGTCGAAGACGCCAAGGCCGCCGGCTTGCCAGATCCAGTCCTGGTTCGGATGCCAGTGGCGAACGTCTTCCTTCCAGATGACATGAACGCTCTTGATCTTCGTCGACGCGAGGAAGGACTTCGTGGCTTCGACAGCTGCTGCGTAGCGGGAATGCCAGCTCGCAAACAGCGAAACGCCCTTGCTGGCCGCCAGCTTTTCGAGATCGGCCACTTCGCTTAGAGTCGCGCCCGGAGGCTTTTCGAGGAACACATGCTTGGCGGCGGAAAGCGCCTTGTGCGCTGCCTCGTAGCGATACTGCGGCGGCATGCAGAGCGAAACGGCATCGATCGCCGGAACTGCGTCGAGCATTGCATCGATCGTCGTGAAGCTCTGGATGCCTTCGACGGTGCCGTGGCGACTCGCCGTTGCAACGAGCTTGAAGTCCGGATTCTTTGCAATCGAGGGGAGGTGCTGGTCGCGGACGATCTTGCCGACGCCAACGATGGCGAGGTTGATAGGTGACATGCTGGTGCTCGCGTTCGGTGTTTCGCTCAAAAGTATGATTTATTTTGCGCCTGTTTTAGCAGAAAGAAACCGGGGGGCAAGCGTCGATAGGCCCGTCAGATGGACGCCATTTCGGCCGGTGCCGTCGGCTTCTTGAACTGCAGCGTTACGACCTTATACCCCTCGGCCTCAAGGGTTGAAAGGAGCGTCGGCAGCATTGTCGCCGTGCGATTGTGGATGTCGTGCATGAGGATGATGCCGCGGCCCCGCTTGTGCAGCAGGTCCATCGTCCGCTTGGTGACGGAGGCTGGCGATGTATTGAAGTAGTCCTTGCTGTCGACGTCCACATCCATCACCACCATATCGCGCATTGCCACGGCGCCACGAAGCTTCTGGCTATCGGCAAGGTATGGAAAGCGAAAGAAGTTGACGTCGCCGCCGGTCGCCTTGGTCACGGCGGCCTCGCCGCGTGTGATTTCCTTCATGGCCATGTCCAAGGTCAGCGTCGCCAGGTTCTCGTGCTGGTAGGTGTGGCTGCCGATCGCGTTGCCTTCAGACGCGATCTTGCGGGCAAGCTCCGGATGTCGTTCCGCCATTTCGCCGACCATCATGAAGGCGCCCTTGACGCCGAAGTGGTCCAGTGTCGCGAGGACACGGTCCGTGCGGCCGGGGATCGGACCGTCATCGAAGCTGAGGATGACCTCCTTGTCCTGGAGGTGCAGGTCATGAATGGACGCGACGATGAGTGCTCGACCGGCGAGGTGATGCAGGCGGCTGTCGCTCGACATTTGGGGCAGGGCAGCATCGGTCCCCGTTGCCGGGCTGCCTTCAGGCGCGACGATGGAGGAGGTGGTCATTGTGGTGTCAGGCGCAGGATGCCTGGTGGATTGGCAGCCGGCCAGGGCCATGCTCAAGATGGCACCGGAAATGAGGGCAAAGCGATGCATAAAAGGGCTCAACAAATCAGTAATGAAAGTTGAGGCAACCTTGATGATTATGGTTAACGATCGGTTTCGATCGCCCCGGAACGCGTCGAATCGTGCTCAACCCGACAAGCTTCCAGCCATACTTGTGGCTATCCTGCCATCGCATCTTCGTATTCGGAGGAAAGCTCCAGCCACTGCTCCTCGGCGGCGGTGAGCTTTGCTGCAGCCTCGCCACGTTGCTTGGCCTTTTCCGCAGCCTTCGCAGGCGCCTTTTCGTAAAGCAGCGGATCCGCAAGTTCTGCATCAAGCGCCTGAATCAATTTCTCCAGCTTGCCGGTCAAGGATTCGATTTCGTTGATCTTTTTCTTGAGCGGCGCCAGCGAAGCGCGCTTCTCGGCATTGAGCTTGCGCTGGTCGGCCCTCGAGGCGGGTTCTTCAGCAAGCTGTGGTTTCTCGTCCTTCTTCTTGCCCGATGCGACAACGAGATCGCGGTACTCGTCCATATCGCCTTCGAAGGTCGTGACGGTGCCCTTGTTGACGAGCCACAGCCGATCGACGGTTGCCTCGATAAGGTGGCGGTCGTGCGAAATGAGAATGACCGCGCCCTCGTAATCGTTCAGCGCCTCGATGAGCGCCCGACGGCTGTCGATGTCGAGGTGGTTGGTCGGTTCGTCGAGGATCAGGAGGTTGGGCGCGTGGAAAGCCGCGAGCCCCATCAGCAGGCGCGCCTTCTCCCCCCCGGAAAGATCCTTGGCCGCGGTGGACATCTTTTCGGTCGCAAGCCCCATCTGAGCGACTCGCGCCCGCACCTTCGCTTCCGGCGCGTCGAGCATCAAACGGCGCACGTGATCAACCGGCGACTGGTCCGGAATCAGATCGTCGAGCTGGTGCTGCGCGAAAAAGCCGATCTTCAGGTTCGGCGCGAGCTTGACCTCGCCCGCCTCCGCCGACATGCGACCGGAAATGAATTTCGCGAAGGTGGATTTGCCGTTGCCATTGGAGCCGAGCAGCGCGATGCGATCGTCATTGTCGATCCGCAGATTGAGGCCCTTCAGGATAGGTTTGCCGGGCTCGTAGCCAACAGCGCCGCCGCTGATAGCCACGATCGGGGAGGCAGGTTGCTTTTCCGGCTCGGGGAAGGTGATCGGCTGTACGTGGTCTTCGATGACGGCAGCCACCGTTCCCATGCGCTCCAACGCCTTGACGCGGCTCTGCGCCTGGCGTGCCTTGGAGGCCTTTGCCTTGAAGCGGTCGATGAAGCTCTGCAGGTGTTTGCGCGCCGCCTCGTTCTTGGCTCGCGCCTTCGTCTGCAACTCGTCCGCTTCGGCCTTCTGCCGTTCAAACTGGTCGTATCCGCCGCGATAGAAGGTCAGCTTCTTCTGATCGAGATGGACGATCGAGTTGACGGCGTTGTTCAGCAGGTCGCGGTCGTGGCTGATGACGATGACGGTGTGCGGATATCGGCGCACGTAATCCTCGAGCCACAGTGTGCCTTCGAGGTCGAGGTAGTTGGTCGGCTCGTCGAGGAGCAGCAGGTCGGGCTCGGAAAACAGCACCGCGGCGAGGGCGACACGCATCCGCCAGCCGCCCGAGAAGGACGACGCCGGACGCGATTGCGCCTCCTGGTCGAAACCGAGGCCAGCGAGGATGCTGGCAGCACGCGCTTCCGCGGAATGGGCGTCGATATCCACCAGCCGCATCTGGATTTCAGCGATGCGATGCGGATCGGTGGCGCTTTCCGCCTCCGCCAGCAAGGCTGAGCGCTCCTTGTCGGCTGCCAGTACGATTTCGATCAGCGCGTCTTCCGTTCCCGGTGCTTCCTGAGCGACCTGTCCGATGCGTGCATTCTTCGGGATCGACACGGAACCGCTTTCCGCGGCTACATCGCCGGTGATCACTCGAAACAGTGTGGATTTGCCGGCGCCATTCCGACCGACAAGACCGGCCTTCGTGCCGGCTGGCAGCGAAACGCTGGCGTGATCGAGAAGCAGGCGGCCGGCAATACGTGCGGAGATATCGGAAATCGTGATCATGGCCGGCGTTTTGGCCGAAAGCCGCGATCAGCGCAAGAGCCTCCGGCTCAGCGACCGAAGGCTTGCACGGGCTGCCGTCGATTTGACTGAGCGGCGTGAAGGGCAACGCGTGCATTTGCCTGCAGCTGCGATGCCGTCGTTGCGTCGGCGCTTAGAGCAATGCCGAGCGAAATCGTAAGGCCCGAGGGGGCAGCGTTGTCGGATGCCGCGAATGTCATGTGATCTTCTACCGACGCTCGGAGGCGATCGGCAATCGCCAGAGCTTCCTGCATCCCGACATTGGCGAACAGGAAGGCGAACTCGTCACCATCGGTGCGCGCAACAAGATCGTTCTTCTTGATCGACTTGCGGAAGAGATCCGCGAGCTTCTTCAGGAGGCGCGTGCCGATCTGTGTGCCGTAGCGGCTGTTGAATGCCTTGAAGTCGTCGACGTCGACCATGATGAGGGCGCTGCCGGCAGCACCTTCCTCCCGGTCGTAGAGATCGGCGATCGCCTTATTGAGGGCGATGCGGTTGGGGATCCCTGTGAGCTTGTCGGTGACCGACGCGGAATGAGCAGCAGCGATACCAAGCTCGATTGCTTCCAGGCGTTCGACGTCGCTCTTCAGCCGGGCCTCGATCTCCTTTTCCGAAGCGAGCACGTTTGAGAGGGAGGTCGACAGATACTCCATCTCGCTCATGAAGGAGCCGAGGCTTTGGTCAGGTTTTCCTGCAATGGATTGCAATGCTGTTTCTGCAGCGCGCAGGAATGCCTGCTTCTGGCGCAAGCTGTCCGAAAGTCGGTCCACCGCGTCGCGCAGCATCCTGCTTGTCTCTGCATGCGAGATTTCGCTTGAGAGACCGCAATGGCTGACGAGCCGATACTTCAGGCCGATTTCATCGAGCGAGGCTTGCCGCGGGCTTGGCCCGAGCGCCGCGATGTCCTGTGCTAGGGCAGCGTTCTGGCCGATGATCGCCTCGTACAGGAGTTCGTAGTTGCGCGGCAGGCCCGCAATCGCGAGCCGTGTCATATGCTGGGCGATCCGCTGAATATCGGTGGGGGCGGCGGCCGGGCGCGGTGCGGCTTCTCGTTGTACCTGTGAGTTTGGCGCAGTTCGCATGACGTTCCCCTCGTGCCGACTGTGGCGCCGGCGGTTGGCTTCTCTATGCAACTACCGCGCTAAAAATAGCTTAAATTCGGTCGTTTGTAGTTGAATTGTGGTGCTGAACAGTGAAACGCGGTTAATGGAGCGTATCCATCTGACATTTACTGTCCTGGCGGACGTTGGATGTTGGTTGTAGCGGAACCGGTATCGTGTGGCGAAGCGCGTGTTGGAGACGTCGCTATCAGTCGACGAGGGCAATCGTTGCATGACAGCCGCGTGAAATTGCCCATGCCCACTTGTTTTCAGGCTATCGGGCGGGTAAACACCGCCCACTTTTCCCACGAAATAAAGGAATTTGACCCATGGCGATTGAACGCACTTTCTCGATGATCAAGCCGGACGCAACGAAGCGCAACCTGACGGGCGCTATTACCAAGATGCTCGAAGATGCCGGCCTGCGTGTCGTCGCCTCCAAGCGCGTCTGGATGAGCAAGCGGGAAGCTGAAGGCTTCTACGCCGTTCACAAGGAACGCCCGTTCTTCGGCGAACTCGTTGAAACCATGACCTCCGGCCCGACCGTCGTTCAGGTTCTGGAAGGCGAAGGTGCCATCCTCAAGAACCGCGAAGTCATGGGTGCGACCAACCCGGCAAACGCTGACGAAGGCACGATCCGTAAGGTTCACGCCCTTTCGATCGGCGAAAACTCGGTTCACGGTTCGGACGCTCCGGAAACCGCTGCCCAGGAAATCAAGTACTGGTTCGCCGACACCGAAATCGTCGGCTGATTCAGGCTTTCAGCGAAACCGCTGAAGCTTTTGAATTGACTGAAAGCCGGGGCTTTGCTCCGGCTTTTCTACGTTGAAGGACAGGTTGCGGCAGTATCGTAGTCCACGGTGCCGTCAGGTTTGAAAACCTCGGGGTTCTTCGTATAGAGCGGCCCAACGACGAGGGGCTTGCCGGGCATGACCGACTGATCGAGGCTGGAGATCACCTCAGTCTTCAGGCTCTGCAAGGTTTCGCCCCTGGCATCGACGAGGCGAACGTTCACCGCGTAAGGCTTATCCTTCTTGACGCAATGAAGTGCGGGGCTCTGCAGCGTGATCTTGTCCCAGAACGGATAGATCTTTTCGTTTGTGACCAGCACGTCACCGCCCGCCGGGTTCTCGAACTCCGCGATGGCGACGGTGCCTTCCGGTATCGGCGCCTTCTTGTTGAGCGTCACGACATAGGTCGCGACCGCGATCCTGTAGTTGAAAACGAAGACGCGACCGCTGATCTCGACCAGCTTGTCGGTCTCTCGCTGGCATCCCGTCAGCATTGCGGCTGCAACGGAAACGGCCATCAACAGCGCTTTCATGGCGCTTCCTCCTTTTTCCTGCGGCGATAGTGGCGGCTCGCCTTGGCGCGATTGCCGCACACCGCCATGTCGCACCAGGCGCGACTTCTGTTCTTGCTCCGGTCGATGAAGAGCCAGCCGCAGTTGCGGCAGATCTTCATGCGCTCGGGATCCGGCATCGCGATCAGCCGCAACACCGAATGCGCTGTTGCCGCATCAAGGCCGTTTGCTCCATTGGCGCCACGCAACGTGCGCGCCAGCGCTTCCAGAAGATCGGCGAGCAGCCGGTCATCGGTTTCGCCTGAAACACGAGTCCGGAAATACCTGTCCGTCGCCTCGCGCAACTCCAGAAAGTTTCTTTTGTTCTGTGGGGCCGGAGCGGCCATGTCGCCGAAGAGCGCCCGCTCAGCGCAGAATTCCGCCGCAGCCTGCGGAAAGGCTTCCAGTTGAGCGGGTGCTTCGAAACGGTCGATCCGTCGCGCCTCGTCATGGCGAAGCACGACGCTGTTGGCGACATCCAGCGCCAATGCGCCTCCGGAAAAGCGGTGTGGGGTCCAGGCAAAGCTCATGATGAAAATATAACTGGTAAAATAAGTTTTGCTAGTTATGATTTAAGCAATCAGGAGCTTTTGATGGCCTATCTGCTGCAGCAATTGGCGAACGCGGTACCGCTGGCGGCGCTCTATGCTGCGCTTGCCTTTGGCTACGCCGTCGCCTTCGGGGTCACTAAGCGTGCGGACATCACCTACGGCGCGATCTTCGCGTTCTCGGGCCAGATTCTCCTGCTTTTCACGGATCTTGGCTACAACAGGCTCTGGTTGATCCTGCCGGCTGCGCTGGCGCTGGGGGCTCTGTTCTCGCTCATCTATTCGATGCTGGCCGCGGTCTGGATTGGCCGTTCCATCATGCTGCCGCTGGTTCGCCAGTCGTCGAACACCGTGATCGTCGCGGCGCTCGGCATCACCATCGTGCTGATGGAGACGGCGAGGCTCGCATCCGACACCAAGAGCCTATGGCTTTCGCCGTTCCTGAACAGCGTCGTCGTCTTCTGGAATGACGGGGCGTTTAAGGTGACGCTCACTGAGATCCAGCTGATCAATACCGCATTGATGTGCGCCATGATCGCGCTCGGCGTTGCCGTCATGAGGCTGACCTCCTGGGGCCGCGTCTGGCGGGCCGTGACCGACGATCCCCTGGCCGCAGAATTATGTGGCACCAGCGCCGATCGCGTCTTTCTCGTCGCCTACGCGGCGGCTGCCCTGATCGCCACGGTATGCGGCATTCTTGCGACCTGCTATTACGGCACGATGGATTTCGGTGCTGGCCTGATGTTCGGCCTCAAGGTGCTGATGGTGGCAGCCGTCGGCGGATATTCAGATCCGTTGAAGTCGGCCGGCGGTGCCGCCGGTCTCGGTGTCGCGGAGACGATGTGGAGCGCTTACGGCCCTTTTCTCTGGCGTGACCTTGTGGTGTTCTCGCTGCTCGTGCTTCTTCTCGTCCTCAGCCGGAGGGAGCGGGCGATACCCTGACTATTTCCATTTGTCGCGGGCAGCGTCATCTGCATCCTTGGCCGCGACCCATCCGCCCGTCGAACCATCCTTGCCGTGCTCTTTCTTCCAGAAGGGAGCGGCTGTCTTCAGATAGTCCATCACGAAGTTCGCGCCATCGAACGCGGCCTGCCGATGCGGCGCCGCGGCGATGACAAGCACGATATTCTCCCGTGCGGCGATCTTGCCGTAACGGTGGATGGCGGTCAGCCCGAGGAGCCCGAAGCGCTCGATCGCAAGGCTGGCGATCCGGCTCATCTCGGCCTCGGCCATGCCCGGATAGTGTTCGAGTTCGAGTGCTGCAAGCTTGCCGCCTTCGTCACGGCACAGGCCCGAGAATGTGACGATCGCGCCGATGCCGCTGGTTTGCGTACTGAGCCGATCGACTTCCGCCTGAAGGTCGAAGTCCTCGCGTTGGACGCGAATATAAGGCTCGACCTTGCTGCTCACTTCAGCCTCCGGTCATCGGCGGGAAGATGCCGATCTCCCTGGCGTTGCCGATCGGTTCGTCATGCTCGACGTGCTCCTGGTCGACCGCGACGCGGATGACGTCTGGAAACTGAAGCGCGGTCTCATATTCTTCGCCCATCGTCTTCAAATGATTCAGAAGGTCGGCAACGGAAACGACGGAAGAGGGCAAGGTCATTTCTTCTTCGGCCTTGCCGATCCGTTCGCGCACCCAGGCGAAATAGACGAGCTTTGTCATTCTTCATCATCCACGATGTGCTTGAGGCCCGCCCGGAAATAGTCATAGCCGGTATAGATCGTCAGCAGTGCTGCGATCCAGAGAAGGCCGATGCCGGTCTTCGTTGTGTAAGGGAAGATTTCGTCTCCAGCGGGGCCAGCGAGCAGGAACGCGATCGCAACCAGCTGCACCGTGGTCTTCCACTTGGCAATCCGGGTTACGGGCACGCTGACCTTCAGGGCTGCCAGATATTCGCGCAGACCGGAGACCAGGATCTCGCGGCAGAGAATGGTGATTGCAGCCCAGATCGACCAACCGGCAATCGTCTGGTCGGCCGCTACCAGGAGAAGAATGGAGGCGACCAGCAGCTTGTCGGCGATCGGATCGAGCATTCGGCCGATGTTCGACGTCTGGTTCCATATGCGGGCGAGATAGCCGTCGAGAAAGTCGGTGATCGACGCGATGATGAAGATCCACAGCGCCACCCATCGTGCCGTATTGCTGATCGCCAGCTTTCCTTCGAGGAAAAAGCACAGCACGATCAACGGTACTGCCAGAATGCGGCCATAGGTCAGCAGGTTCGGTATATTATATGCGCGCGATGCCATGAAACATGTCTCTGAAGTTATGTGCTCGTAGATGACGGCTTTGAGCGTAAAGCGTCAACATTCTTTATATTTTTTCGCTGCCTTTGCGTGGAATTTGCGACTGACGCCACCTATTTCGCGGCGTCATCGTGAAAATGATTATAAACCTGCTTGGCGACGGTCTCCGAAATGCCTTCGACGGTCATCAGATCGGACAAAGCGGCGCGGGAGACCGCTTTCGCGGTTCCGAAGTGCTGCAACAGGGCGCGCTTGCGCGACGGTCCGATCCCGCCGATCTCATCAAGCGGGTTCTTGACCATCTCCTTCTTGCGCCGGGCGCGATGCGAGCCGATGGCGAAGCGGTGCGCTTCGTCGCGCATGCGCTGGATAAAATAGAGTACGGGATCGCGCGGCGGCAGCGTGAAGCTCTCGCGTCCCGGTGGGAAGAAGCGCTCGCGCCCGGCGTCGCGGTCGACGCCCTTGGCAACGCCGATGGCGATCACACTGTCGGTGATCCCCAATTCCTCAAGGATCGCACGCACGGCCGTCATCTGTCCCTGGCCGCCGTCGATCAGGATGACGTCCGGCCAAGCGGGGAAGGGCATGTCGGCGGCATCCGCCGGCGATGCCGGTTGGCTGCGATCGGGAATGCCTTCTTCTTTCAGCAGACGCGAGAAGCGTCGTGTCATCACCTCGCGCATCATGCCGAAGTCGTCGCCCGGCGTGATGTCGGTCGATTTGATGTTGAACTTCCGGTATTGGCTCTTCACGAAGCCTTCCTGTCCCGCGACGACCATGCCGCCGACCGCATTGGTGCCCATGATGTGCGAGTTGTCGTAGATCTCGACGCGCTGTGGCACATAGGGAAGCTTGAAGGTCTCCTTGAACCCCTCGAGCAACCGCGATTGCGACGCGGTTTCAGCGAGTTTGCGGCCATGCGCCTCGCGGGCATTGGCAATCACGTGTTCCACGAGGTCACGTTTCTCTCCGCGCTGCGGAATGAGGATCGATACTTTGTGTCCGGCCTTTTCGCCGAGCGCGGCAGCGAGCAGTTCGAGTTCCTCTACGGTCTCCGACAGCAGGATCTGCTTCGGTACCGGCTTGTCGTCGTAGAACTGCGCGAGGAAGGCGTTCAACACCTCGGCAGCCGAGAGCTGCGGGTCAGCCTTCGGGAAATAGGCGCGGTTGCCCCAGTTCTGCCCAGTGCGGAAGAAGAACACCTGGATACAGGAGATCCCGCCCTCATGATGGATCGCAAAGACATCCGCCTCTTCCACGCCCGCGGGGTTGATGCCCTGGTGACTGGAAACATGCGACAGCGAAGCCAGGCGGTCGCGGTAGACGGCGGCGCGTTCGAAGTCGAGATCCTCGGAAGCGACATTCATCGCCTCGGCCATATGCTCCTTGACCTTCTGGCTCTTGCCGGAGAGGAAATCCTTGGCCTCCTGCACGAGCTCGGCGTAGCCCTCGTCACTGATCTCATGCGTGCATGGCGCCGAACAGCGCTTGATCTGGTAGAGAAGGCAGGGGCGGGTGCGCGTCTCGAAGACGCTGTCGGTACAAGTCCTGATGAGGAAAGCGCGCTGCAGCGAGTTGATCGTCCGACCGACGGCGCCGGCTGACGCGAAGGGACCGAAATAGTCGCCCTTGCGAGCGCGGGCGCCGCGGTGCTTGAAGATGGCCGGGGCGCGGTGGTCCCCCGTGATCAGAATGTAGGGAAACGACTTATCGTCACGTAAGAGCACATTAAAACGAGGCCGCAAGCGCTTGATAAGATTCGCTTCCAGCAGCAGCGCTTCCGTCTCGGTGCGGGTCGTCACGAACTCCATGTTCGCCGTCAACCGTACCATCTGGGCGATCCGGTTGGAGTGCACGCGCCCGAGCGCGTAGTTGCTGACGCGCTTCTTCAGGCTGCGGGCCTTGCCGACGTAAAGCACGTCGCCGGCCTCGTTGAACATGCGGTAGACGCCAGGGCTGTTGGGCAGTCGCTTGACGAATTCGGCGATCAGGTCGGCGCCGACGAGGCCGGTTTCGTTCACCCCGCCTTCGTTCCAATCGATCGCAGTCGTGGTGGGCGCAGCGGAGACGTCGCTCTCCACTTCGATTTCGTCGTCTGCGTCGTCCGTTTCGTCGTAAAGAACGCCGCCATCCGGCAGCTTTCTTGAATTCATTCCGTAATCTCCGCCACATCTGGCGTCTGCCAGGCAAGATGCTGGCCGCCATCCAGGGCAATCATTTGACCGGTGATCGAGGGCGTTTCGTAGAGGAAGCGAATCGTTTTGCCGAATTCCCCGAGCTGCGGCCCTCGTTTGAGGATAAGCGCTGAAACCTGCGCTTGGAAGTCTTCTTGCGACTGTCGCTCGCTCGGCATCGAGGGGCCGGGACCGATCGCATTGACACGGATACGCGGCGCGAGCGCCTGCGCCATGGTCTGCGTCGCCGTCCACAGGGCGGACTTAGACAGTGTGTAGGAATAGAAGCTCGGCCGCAGCGCCCAAACGCGCTGGTCGATGATGTTGACGACGAGACCATCCGTCTCGTCGGGCAATTGCGCCGCAAAGCCAGCCGACAGAATCGAGGGGGCGCGAACATGGACCGCGAAGTGCTCGTCCCAGGCGTCGGCATCGATGTGGCGGACGGAGTCCTCGTGGAAAACAGAGGCGTTGTTGACGAGGAGATCGATCGGCCCGATCGCTTCCGATGCCCTTTTTATCAGGTCGCTCGTCTCGCCAACTTCCGTAAGGTCAGCCCTTACGGCAATCGCCCGGGAACCGTTTTGCCGCAATTCCGCCGCGAAATTCTCGGCCTCCTCAATCGAGCGGCTGGCATGGATTGCGACCGCAAAGCCATTCGCAGCCAAATCCACAGCGATTGCCCGGCCTATTCTTTTCGCCGCCCCCGTTACCAGCGCCGTTCGAAGTCTTTTCTTGTTCAAAATAATGCCTTTTCGCCGCGCAACTCTGTTCGCTGCTTATATAGGCGCGGGAGAAGATGAGATAAATAGCCGTTTTCATTGCGATGTTGCCGGAATTACTGTATGTATTATTTAAGAATATAATTCCGCAAAATAAGTATTCATGATTTAACCATTTATTATGGTTAACAAATAGTCTGTTGCGGCAAAGCAACATCGAATTTCAGCCGCCCCCGCGCCACAATCAAATCACAATTTGGCTCTTTCAAATCCTCAATTGGGCATCAATTTCCCTTCCGAACCGCAAGGGACATTTGTAATAACCCGCGAATGCTTCGCTGTAGGACAGTTGACGAAGGGCGCGGGTCTGAAAGGAGACGAGTATGCGTACGTTTATTGCTAGCCTGTTGGTTTCGACCGTTGCCCTTGGTGGGTTTTCCGCCGCTTATGCAGCCGATGCCGTTGATCAGATCCCGGAAGCTCCGGTTGCACAGAATGAGCCGGCTCCCGCTGCCAACTGGCAGGGCTTCTACCTCGGTGGTGCCGGCACCTACAACATGGGCGGCTTTGGCAACAAGTACAACGCGCGTGCGCTCGGCGGCCAAGTCTACACCGGCTACAACTGGCAGGCTGGCCAGATCGTTTACGGTGCCGAAGCCGACATCGGCTATTCCGGTGCTGACGGCGCTGCTGGCGGCGGCGAAGGCAAGAACGAAGTCAACGGCTCGATCCGCGGCCGTATCGGCTACGACCTGAATCCGTTCCTGCTGTACGGCACGGCCGGTCTCGCTGCGACCAAGAACAAGTTCAGCAACGCCGCTGGCTCCGACACCGACACGTCGCTCGGCTACACGGTTGGTGCAGGAGCGGAAACCTTCGTCACCAACAACATCACGGCCCGTGTCGAGTACCGCTACACCAACTACGCTGACAGCGACTTCCACGTAGGCGGCGCGAACATTTCGCGTGGCTACGACGAGCACAGCGTCAAAGTCGGTATCGGCGTCAAGTTCTAAGCCGAACATCGAATGCGGAAAAGCCGGGTTCCCAGCCCGGCTTTTTTGTTTCTGCGATGAACTGCTTGCGGCCTATTTGGGAAAGTCAGTCGAGACGGCAAGCTCACGCCATGCAGCGAGTTCTTTGGCGACATGGGCGTTCTTGGCTTCGATCACCGCCACGGTATCGCTCCCGAAGGGCATGCGCAGCGGAGGATTGTCGGAATGCGCCAGCGTGACCATCGCCTTGGCAAATCGAGCAGGGTCGCCGGGCTGCTGGTGGTTATGGCCGGCTGCGAATTCGCGCATCGCGCCGACCGGCGTCTCCTTGTAGTCGGCAATCGAGCTGGGACTAACGGCCAGTGAGCTCTCGTCGAGGAAGTCGGTGCGGAAGAAACCGGGCTCGACGACCGTCACCTTGATGCCGAGTGGGGCCACTTCAGCAGCGAGAGCCTCGGAGATACCTTCGACCGCGAACTTGGTCGAGCAATAGATACCCCAGCCGGCATGCGACTCGTAGCCGCCGATGGACGAGATATTCAGCACCTGCCCCGAGCGCTGGCGACGCATGTGCGGCAGGACCGCGCGGGTGACCTTTAGCAGGCCGAAGACGTTTGTTGCGTAGAGCTTTTCGATCTCCTCAGTGGTTGCTTCTTCCACGGCGCCGAGCAGGCCGAAACCGGCATTGTTGAGCAGGATGTCGATCTTGCCGAAGCGCTTGACGGCTGCTTCAGTTGCCTTGTGCGCCGAGGCTTCGTCCGTCACGTCAAGCGACACGGCGAGCAGATTGGGATGATTGCCGAATTTCTCTTCAAGACCCTTCGGGTTACGCGCCGTAGCGACAACGGCGTCGCCGGCATTGAGAGCTTCCTGGGCGATGAGGCCGCCGAAACCACGCGATGCCCCTGTAATGAACCAAACACGCATGACGATCTCCAATGAAAGAACACAAGGGGCAAAACGCCTTGAACTGGCGGCTTTTCCTTGGGTTCAGTTTCGTTTTGATCGGCATCGACGCCGATCGGCTCAATCTTTCCTTCCGCTGGACAGAGTGTTGCCGTCCTGCGGTTCTCGAACCAATCTCCAATGCGTGACCTGATGCGTTGGCTTCGGTCACAGAGTGATGTTCGGCTCCCGGTTTCCCATTCTCCCTAAGGAGCGCAGCCCAGTCCTACCGGGCTCGCTAGACGATCATCAGGACAACCGGGATATCGTCGACGCGCCTTCC
>NZ_AZNV01000010.1:0-165659 GCF_000510625.1 Rhizobium sp. IBUN | reverse complement strand
GCGCAGCGTCTTGCCAGCCGAATCCTGCACCACGAGGTGGCTATAGGATTTGTGGTAGTCGACGCCGATATGGTAANCATAGGAGGCAGTCATGCTTCCAACTCCCCTGTTGAGATTTTCCGAACCCCAACAGGATAAGCCGAAAGGCTGGAAGCGTGACTGTCCCTCGATCATCACCTGCATCTCAGTGATCCGTTCTCTCCAGAGGCGACCTCTTTCATGTCACCTCCCTAGTTATCTCAGGACTTGCATGCTCAAGCGAACACCACCTGGATGTCCGTGTATTCCTCTAGCCCCTCTATGGCGAACTCGACGCCGAAGCCGGAGGCCTTGACGCCGCCGAAGGGCGCGTTCGGCTGGATTGCGCCATGCTTGTTGATCCAGACCGAACCGCATTCCATGCGAGCCGCGACCTTCTTGGCGGCGGTGAGGTCGGAGGACCAGACCGAGCCGCCGAGACCGTTCGGGCTGTCATTGGCCATACGGATCGCGTCCTCGATGTCCGAATACTTGATCACCGGCAGCGCCGGGCCGAACTGCTCCTCGTCGACCAGCGCATCGCCGTTCGAAAGGCCCGAGACGATGGTCGGCGGGAAGAACAGGCCCTCGCCCGCTTCACCGCCGAGCAGCACCTTGCCGCGGCCCTTGGCGTCGGCGACGAGGCGGCTCACCTTGTCGAACTGCATGCGATTCTGGATCGGCCCGAGAACGCTCGTTTCTTCAAGGCCGTTGCCGACCGGGATATTCTTCGCATAGGCGACCAGCGCCTCGCAGACAGCGTCGTGGATGGATTCATGCACGTAGAGGCGCTTCATAGCAGCGCAGGTCTGGCCGTTGTTGATGAAGGCGCCCCAGAACAGACCTTCGGCGATTGCCGCCGGATCGGCGTCGGGGAGCACGATGCCGGCGTCGTTGCCGCCAAGTTCCAGCGTCAGGCGCTTCATCGTCTCGGCAGCCGAGCGCATGACCTTCTGGCCGGTGGCGCAGGAGCCGGTGAAGACGATTTTGCGGATGTCCGAATGGGCTGCCATGGCGCCGCCGAGGTTGAATTCGCCCGTATCGTCGCCGGTAACGACGTTGAGCACGCCGGCCGGCAGCACTTCGTTCATGATCTCGACGAGGCGCAGCGTCGAAAGTGGGGTCAGCGGCGACGGCTTGACAACCACCGTGTTGCCGGTGCGCAGCGCCGGCATGATATGCCAGATCGCGATCATGACAGGGAAGTTCCATGGCGCGATGGAACCCACGACACCGAGGGGCTTGCGGTGCAGCTCCACGCGGCCCTGCTCGTTGTCCTGAAGCACCTTGACGGGCAGCGAAAGCCCGGTCGTGTAGCCGGCCCAGGCGACCGTGCCGCCGAGTTCCCAGCGCGAGCCCAGGCCGTTCAGCGGCTTGCCCTGTTCGCGGGTCAGAAGTTCCGCGAGTTCTCCGGCATGCGCTTCGATGCGGGCGGTGACGGCGGCACAGGCGGCCTGCAATTCTTCGTCGCTCTTGGCCGACCAAGCCGGAAACGCGGCCTTGGCGGCGGCGACGGCGGCGTCAAGCTCGGCCGCACCCATGTCTGGCGCGCGACCCACTTCCTCGCCCGTCGCCGGGTTCGATACGCTGAAAGTCTTTTGGCCGTTGACCGGCTTACCGTTGATCGTCGCGCTGTGCAGCGTCATGATCGCCTCCTCCCTTCAAGCCCCACCTCATGCAGGACTATTGGCGGGATAGCCTATATGAAGTGCTCGAGCCCCACTTGGACGGGGCCGTCCAGCGCATTGGACAAATCCGTCAATGGCAGCGCTCGACAGGGCTGCGGACAACTGCGCCCGGCGTGATGCCGTATTTTTTGCGGAACTCGCGGTAGAAGTAGGAAAGGTCGTTAAAGCCAGCATCGAAGGCGATGCCCGCGATTCCCTGTCCGCCCTGGCCTTGCTGCGGCGCGCCAAGGCGCGCACGCGCAAGCTCCAGCCGGCGACCGAGCAGCCGGTGGCCGGGCGTCTCGCCGAGCGTCTGGAAATGCCGCTGCAGCATGCGTTCGGAGACATTGAGGCGGCGGGCAAGTTCGCTCGGGCCGAAACCAGGATCGGCGCAGTGGCGATCGATCAGGGCGAGCGCCCGCGACAGCAGCGTTTCGGCCGGCCGCGCTTTCTCCTGGGTCCTGATACCCTGGAGATACGCGCCCATCAGGCAGAAGAAGGCTTCGCCGAGCTGCGTCGTCGCGCCCGGCTCGGCGAGCATTTTCGTCAGCACCGCGCGCATGGCGACCCACAGCGGGTCGTCGCGGCTGATCGCGACGCCACCGGTGCATTCCTTGCCAAAGCGGTGCAGCATTTCGTGGCGCGGCATGTGCAGCGACACCTGGCTGGAGCGTACGCCGTCATAGACAAAGGAGGACGGCAGTACGGAATCGACAAGGAACATATCGCCGGGCAAAAGTGTGGCCGTCTTTTCGCTCTGCTCGACGCGGCAGTGGCCCTCGTCCTGGATCAGAAGGAAGAGATGCTCGCCCGGGTCCTGCCGGATCGAGCGGGTGCTGCGGCTGACATGGCGCGCGTCGAGCCCGACCACGGCCGTCTCGAAGTAGCCGATGCGGCGGCTCGCAACATCACCGGCCATGGTACCGTCGCGGCCCATCGGCTCGAGATCGAAGGCACCGCAAACCTTGCGCAGCTCCGCCTGCAGAATTTCCACCGGAACCGGTTTATGGACTGGTGTTATCAGTGACTGCATCATGCCCTCCCTGGCCTTTGCAGATGGCTTGCATGGGATCGTATCACGTTACCCGTCGCGGGCGCTGGATATGCCTCCACCCCCCTGCCGGCCATCTCCGCCAGAGGCCACGCCCAAGCGGCCGGCAATGCCGCTTCCAGCGGCGCCCGGTGACGGTAGAACATAGTCTCGATGCGGATTTCCTCCCGCGTACGGTCCATAATTGACTGACCGGTCGGTTGATGCAAGTATTTTCTACTGGAGCCGGCTTTCGAATGTGATTGATGCTCACCCTTGGGTACGGCCGCGACTCTCCCACTTTCACCCCCTTCGATCGTGTCGGGACTGGATGGCCTCTTTTGGGTGGACACGGTGGCCAGGCGAGACGGCAGTGCAACCGGCTGGCAGCACTCCTGGACACGCCTAAGCAGCCGCCGTGTTTAAGCTATTGCAACTTCAGCGATCTACAGGAATATTAGTGTTTACTTCGCCGGGGGAGATACGGGTCGTTCATAGGCGAGGCGCACGTGCATTACAGCTGAAGCGTTGAAGCGGTTGAGGCGGCAAAATGCGTGGTAAATTGTATCGAAGCCTACAATTATCGATCACGCTTGCTGCAACGGCAGCGCTATCCGCGTGTGACGGCAGCAAGAACGAATACGTTCCGCCACCGCCGCCGGTGGTCCATGTGGCCCAGCCGCTGGTGCAGCCGGTAACCACCTATTTCGAGCTGACCGGCAATACCGCTGCCTTTAACAGCGTCGACATCGAGGCACGCGTCCAAGGGTTCCTCGACACGATCGACTACCGTGATGGCGCATCGGTCAAACAGGGTGATCAGCTCTTCTCGATCCAGAGCAATACCTATACGGCGCAGCGCGATCAGGCGCAGGCATCGCTGACTTCCGCGAAAGCCTCCCAGGTCGGGCGTCAGCAGGAGTACCAACGACAGCTCGCGCTCATAAAGCAGCAGGCCACCACCCAGACCAATGTGGACACCGCGACGGCCGCCTATGATGAAGCGAACGCGAACATCCTCAACGCCCAGGCGAGCCTGCAACTGGCGGAGATCAATCTCGGCTATACCCGTGTTCTGGCGCCTTTCGACGGCGTGGTGAGCGCTCATCTCGTGGATGTCGGCGCGCTTGTCGGCGTTGCCGGACCGACCAAGCTTGCCACGATCGTCCAGCTAGATCCGATTTATGTCTATTTCAACGTCAGCGAACCGCAGGTCCTGGCGATCAAGCAGGATTTGGCACGGCAGGGCAAGACATTCCGCGAAGTCGACCTTCCGAATGTTCCTGTCGAGATCGGCCTGCAGGGCGAAGACGGCTATCCGCATAAGGGTCGCCTTGATTATGCGGCGCCACAGGTCGATGCCTCGACGGGTACGCTGCAGGTCCGCGGCTTGCTCGACAACAAGGACCGCGCCCTGCTGCCTGGCTTTTTCGCCCGCGTGCGGGTCCCGGTCGGCCATCGCGACGGCGGCATATTCGTCCGCGACGAATCGATCGGTTCCAACCAGCAGGGCAGCTACGTGCTGGTTCTCGGCAAGGATGACGTCATCGAGCAACGCCAAGTCAAGACTGGCCAGCGGCAGGGAAGATTACGGGTGATCGAGGAGGGTCTCGATCCCGGTGACTGGGTGGTCGCCGAAGGTATTCAGCGGGCAATTCCAGGCGCGAAAGTCGCGCCGGAGAAGGTCAAACTGGATCCCGGCGAGGACGCAACCTCTGCTCCCCATGCAACAGTCGTGCCCCGGACCGATACGCCTGCACCCTCTGCTGCGGAAGCAGCCAAGCCATGATCTCGCGCTTTTTCATCGAGCGGCCGGTACTGGCCAACGTTCTCGCTCTGGTCATGGTGCTGATCGGCGCCGTGGCGTTGATCCAGCTGCCCGTCGCGCAATATCCGAACGTCGTTCCGCCGACCGTATCGGTGACGACGCGCTATCCCGGCGCCAGCGCCAAGACCCTTGTCGATACCGTCGCGTTGCCGATCGAGCAGCAGGTGAACGGCGTTCAAGACATGATCTACATGCAATCGACGAGCGCCAGCGACGGCACCTACTCGTTGAACGTCACCTTTGCCATCGGCACCGATCCAGACCAGGCGCAGGTGCTCGTCCAAAACCGCGTGGCAATCGCCATGTCGTCGCTGCCGCAGGCCGTGCAGCTGCAGGGTGTAACCACGCAGAAGAAATCGACGTCCATCCTCGGCTTCGTCACTCTGACCTCGCCGGACAACCGCTTCGACAGTCTCTTCCTCTCCAACTATGCGGTCATCAACCTGCAAAGCGAGCTCTCGCGTCTACCAGGCGTCGGCAGCGTCACGGTTTTCGGCGCGGGCCAGTACGCGATGCGCATCTGGATGGATCCCAACCTTCTGCAGGCACGGGGCCTTGTGCCGAACGACGTGATCTCCGTCGTGCAGCAACAGAGCCAGGAGGTGGCGGCCGGCCAGATCGGCATACCGCCGGTGCCGACCGGCCAGGATTTCCAATACACGCTGAACGTCAATGGCCGCCTCAGCGAGGCGCCCGACTTCGAAAACATCATCGTGAAGGTCGATGCCGAGAACGGTGGCCGCATTACGCGCATCCGGGATATTGGTCGGGTCGAGCTGGGTGCCCAGACCTACAGCCAGACCTTCATGCAGAACGGTCATCCCGCGACCGGCATCGGCATATTCCAGCTGCCGGAAGCCAATGCTCTTACCGTCGCCCAGGAGGTGGGCGTCAAGATGGCCGAGCTCTCCAAGAGCTTTCCGCCGGGATTGCAATACCAGATGCCCTTCGACACCACAAAGTTCGTCACTGCCTCGATCGACGAAGTCTACAAGACGCTTATCGAGGCGGGTGTTCTGGTGCTGATCGTCATTCTCGTTTTCCTGCAGGACTGGCGGGCGACGCTTGTGCCGGCAACCACGGTGCCGGTGACGATCATCGGCGCCTTCGCGGCCATGGCCGCCCTCGGCTTCACCGTCAATCTGTCGACCCTCTTTGCCATCGTCCTTGCCATCGGCATCGTCGTCGACGACGCCATCGTTATCGTCGAAGGCGTCGCTCGCCACGTCGAGGGGGGCCTGCCGGGTCGCGAAGCCGCCGAGAAAGCGATGGATGAGTTGTTAGGGCCGGTGATCGGCATCACGCTGGTGCTGATGTCGGTCTTCATTCCCGCAGCGTTCCTGCCGGGTCTAACCGGGCAGCTCTATCGGCAATTCGCCCTTGTAATTGCCGCCACCGCCCTCATCAGCGCCATCAACGCCATGACGCTGAAGCCGACGCAGTGTGCCCTTTGGCTGCGGCCACCCGTCCCGCCGGAACAGCGCAACTTCTTCTACCGGGCCTTCAACCGCGCCTACGATCCGATCGAGCGCCGTTACGCCGGCCTGATCGGCCGGATGGTGCACCGCAGCGGCCTTATGGTCGTGATAGCGCTTGTGCTAATCGCGGTGGCTGGCTGGGGTCTGGCCCGTCTGCCGACCGCCTTCCTGCCGGTCGAGGATCAGGGCTATGTGCTCATCGGTGCTCAGTTGCCCGACGGAGCCTCCAAGGAGCGAACCGATCAAGTCATGCAACAGGTCGGCACGATCGCCGCGGCGACACCGGGGGTCGAAAACGTACTGACCATCAGCGGCATTTCGGTGCTCGATAACAATGCCAGCCTGCCGAACGCAGGCGTTGTCTATGTCGTACTGAAGGATTGGGGCGCGCGCGAGAAGGAGAAGGGGCAGGACCTACTGTCGATCTACGAGCATCTGAACGGCGCGCTGAAGGAGGTGCTCAACGCCAATACACTTGTGCTCGTGCCGCCCCCAATCCAGGGCATCGGCAATGCCAGCGGCTTCACCATGCAGGTGGAGATCCGCAATGGCGATTTCGACTACCCCCTCCTCGAATCTCTGGCCAACAGCATCGTCAGCAACGGCAACAGCCAGTCCGCTCTACAACGGCTGAGCACCAGCTTCCGCGCAGGCGTGCCGCAATTGGCGGTCACCGTTGATCGGATCAAGGCCGAGACCCTTGGCATTGAAGTCGGCCAGGTCTTCTCCGCGCTTTCCGGCTATGTAGGCTCCAGCTATGTGACGCAGTTCAGCAAATTCGGTCGTACCTTCCAGGTCTATGTGCAGGCCTCACCCGACGCGCGCGTCAGCCCTGAGGACATCCGCAGGCTGATGGTCAAGGCGGGCAACGGCACCATGGTGCCGCTAGGTACCGTGGTCGACGTCACTCCCATGCAGGGCCCGTCCCTGATCAGTCTCTACAACCTCTATCCCAGCGCCACGATCGTTGGCGGGGCGGCGACGGGCTTTAGCTCCGGCCAGGCGCTCGACGTGATGGAGCAGATCGCCAGCAATACACTGCCACCGACCGCTGGCTTCGACTGGACGGCAATGTCCTACCAGGAAAAGGCCGTCGGTTCGCAGATCTACTTCGTCTTCGCACTCGCCATACTGCTCGTCTATTTCGTGCTCGCCGGCCAATATGAAAGCTGGATCCTGCCCCTCGCTGTGCTGCTGGCGGTGCCTCTGGCGCTACTTGGTACGGTCGGCGCACTCATGGCGATCGGCGTTGCCAATAACCTCTATACCCAGATCGGCGTTATCCTGCTGATTGCGCTCGCCTCCAAGAACGCGATCCTGATCGTTGAGTATGCCCGCGAGCAACGCATGCAGGGGATGGAAATCCTGGAAGCAGCCGTGGAGGCGGCGCGCCTGCGCTTCCGCCCGATCTTGATGACATCCTTCGCCTTCATCCTCGGGGTGCTTCCGCTGGTCCTTGCTACAGGCGCGGGCGCCAACGCGCGCCGGTCGATCGGCATCTCCGTGTTCAGCGGCATGCTTGCCTCGACCTGCCTTGCAGTCCTCTTCGTGCCTTCCTTCTATGTCGTTCTTCAGCGCTTCGAGGAATACCTCAAGCGTCGCAAAGCTCCAGCGCCGGCGTCAGCCTCAACCGCCTCCTCGGAAACCGAGGCAAGGGTTGCCTCGGCGGGCTCCGACGGCGCTAGAAAATAGCTGATTCCGATGGCAGCCCATGAACGCTGGTCGCTGGGTGGCCCTCTGCCCTGCTGGAATTCTACGTTAACGGGGGGCGACGCGTTTGCTCCAACGGAGCGAGGCGCTCTGTCCGCATTAGCGAAGCGGCAGCTCTGTCGACGCAGGTAGCGACAAACTCAGCCGTGACCGGCCGCGGGCTGAACGGCGGACCTGACGGACGCCAAAGAGACTATTCTAGTAAAACAAGTATCTTCAGAAGATATTTGGCGGACAGAGAGGGATTCGAACCCTCGGTACGCTTTCACGTACACACGCGTTCCAGGCGTGCGCCTTCAACCACTCGGCCACCTGTCCTTTGGCGGTCTGCATCGGCGAAGATGCAAATCGTCGGAACGGCCGCGATATATACCGATGAATTTCTGTCGATCAACCCAAATCTAACAGTTTTTTGACTTCTTCCGGTAAAAGTGCGCTCACGCCCTCCATTGCAGCTCCACCCCTCCATCACTATCTTTTGTAGAGGTTGACGAATGGCGCGGCTGGCCGGGAAAATGCCTGCCATGTTTGATCGCCGGAGAGTTCGATGCGTTTCCTTTTGCGTTTGACGAGTCTTGTCGCGCTGGCCGTTGCCGTCATCGCCGGAACGGTCGATGCCATCCAGTCCGTTGCCGCCTCTTCCGTGGTCATTACCCCCGTGGGCGACGCATGGCAGGACCTCAGCCCCTCCTCGCTGGAAAGCCTGCAATCGAGCATCGCCTATTATATCCACCCGCGCTTTTACACGCTTGCCTTCCAATGGCTGATGCTTCAGCCAGCATTCGCCGTGTTCCTGGTGTTGTCGCTGCTGTTGTGGATGGCAGGCTACAAAAGATCGCCTGCGGCTGGCCGATTTGCAGCATAACAAATAGCGTCGACCAGTTCCGGGGTTGGCTAGAAAAATCGCAACCCAACGATGATTTTGTGCAAAAAACAGCCCGCCTGAGCTGATTTTTGGCAATTGCGGCAAATTTTTACCAGTCGAAAAATTTCTCGTGAATTTTTTTTTGAGCCATGCAAGGATGCGCCCAGCCAGGCCTCCGGGGGGAGGTCGGTGGTTCCGCAGACATGCCTGAAACAGGCTTGCGGGAGGACCCAAACAAATAGAAACAATAGGGCTGCAACTCATGAAAAAATCCCTTCTGACTCTCCTGGCCGTGGCTGCCATGTCCACAACGGCGCTGGCCGCGGACGTCAAGCCGGCGCTCGTTTACGGCACCGGCGGGAAGTTCGATAAGTCTTTTAACGAAGCAGCCTTTAATGGCGCTGAGAAGTTCAAGAAAGAAACCGGTATCGCCTATCGCGACTTCGAGCCGACCGGTGACACGCAGGGCGAGCAGGCAATCCGCAACTTCGCAAGCCGTGGCTTCAACCCGGTTATTGCCGTCTCCTTCGCCTGGACCTCGGCCATCGAGAAGGTCGCAGCTGAATTCCCCGACACGAAGTTCGTCATCGTTGACGCCGTCGTCGACAAGCCAAACGTTCGTTCGGTCGTTTACAAGGAAGAAGAAGGCTCCTTCCTCGTTGGCACTCTCGCAGGCCTCGCATCGAAGTCCGGCAAGGTCGGCTTCGTCGGCGGCATGGACATCCCGCTGATCCGCAAGTTCGAATGCGGCTACGAGCAGGGCGCACGTTCCGTCAAATCCGATATCGAGGTGTTCCAGAACATGACCGGCACGACGGGCGCTGCCTGGAACGACCCGGTCCGTGGTGGCGAACTCACCAAGAACCAGATCGATCAGGGCGCTGATGTCATCTACGCGGCAGCAGGTGCGACGGGCCTCGGCGTGTTGCAGACGGCCGCTGACAACAAGAAGCTCTCGATCGGCGTCGACAGCAACCAGAACCACCTGCATCCGGGCTCCGTCCTGACCTCGATGGTCAAGCGCGTCGACCTTGCCGTCTACAACGGCTTTAGCGACGTCAAGGGCGACAAGTTCACGGCCGGCGTCCTGGCGCTCGGCGTCAAGGAAGACGGCGTTGCCGCCGCCATGGACGACAACAACAAGGCGCTGATCACGCCTGACATGCAGGCCGCGCTCGACAAGGCCAAGGAAGGCATCATTGCGGGAACCATCAAGGTTCACGACTACACGACGGACAATGCTTGCCCGAAGTGATCCGTGACTGAGACGGGCGTATGGCGGAGTCGCTCCGTCATACGCCCTTTTCGTATTTGGAGCCTGCTGTGACAGACACGCCCGCTATCGAACTTGTGGGCATCGACAAGAAATTCGGTGCCGTTCACGCCAACAAGGACATCAATCTTACCGTCGCCAAGGGTACGATTCACGGCATCATCGGGGAAAACGGTGCCGGCAAATCGACCTTGATGTCGATCATCTATGGTTTCTACCATGCCGATAGCGGCGAGATCCGCGTCAACGGCAATCCCGTCACCATCAAGGACAGCCAGGCTGCAATCGCAGCCGGGATCGGGATGGTGCACCAGCACTTCATGCTGGTCGATAATTTTACCGTGCTTGAGAACGTCATGCTTGGCGCCGAAGGCGGCGCGCTGCTCGCCAGGGGCGTTTCTTCCGCGCGCGCCGAGCTGCGCCGCCTGGAGAAGGACTACGGCCTCGAAGTGAACCCGGATGCGCTGATCGAAGAGCTTCCGGTCGGGCTACAGCAACGCGTCGAGATCCTCAAGGCCATGTACCGCGGCGCCGAAATCCTGATCCTCGACGAGCCGACGGGCGTGCTGACACCTGCTGAAGCGGACCATCTTTTCAAGATCCTTCGCGTCCTTCGCGACCAGGGCAAGACCGTCATTCTGATCACCCACAAGCTGCGCGAGATTATGGCGATCACCGACACGGTGTCGGTCATGCGCCGCGGCGAGATGGTGGCGACCCGCAAGACCTCCGAAACCACGGTCGAGGAGCTTGCCGAACTGATGGTCGGTCGCCGAGTCCTGCTGCGCGTGCAGAAGGGTGAAGCCAATCCGGGTAAGGTGATCCTGTCGGTTCGCAATCTCACGGTCAAGGACAACCGCGGCGTCATCATGGTCGACAACGTATCCTTCGACGTCCGTGCCGGCGAGATCGTCGGCATTGCCGGCGTCGCCGGCAATGGGCAGTCCGAATTGCTGGAGGCGATAGCAGGCATCCGCAAGCCGCATTCCGGCGAGATCTTCCTCGACGGTCAGCCGATCGACAAAGCCGATCCGGCGCGGTTGCGCGAGCTCGGCCTAGCCCACATCCCCGAGGACCGGCATCACATGGGGCTGGTGCTGAAGTTCGAGGAGTACGAGAATTCCGTTCTCGGCTACCACCGCAATCCCGGCTACAGCAAGGGCCCGCTGCTCGATCTCGACGCGATCCGCAGGGACGCCATGGAGAAGATCGAAAAATACGACATCCGCCCGCCGAACCCGCGGCTGAAGACCGCGAACTTCTCCGGTGGCAACCAGCAGAAGATCGTCGTCGCCCGCGAAATCGAGCGCGATCCGACGGCGCTGATCATCGGCCAGCCGACGCGCGGCGTCGATATCGGCGCCATCGAATTCATCCACCGCCGGATCATCGAGATGCGCGATGCGGGCAAGGCGATCCTGCTCGTCTCCGTCGAGCTCGACGAAATCCGCGCCCTTTCAGACCGTATCCTTGTCATGTTTGCCGGCCATGTCGTCGGCGAGAAGACGCCCGATGCCGGTGAACAGACCCTCGGCCTGATGATGGCCGGCATTGCCGCGTGAGGCCTTGATGAGCACTGCTTCAGTTCCACTTCCAAATTGGATCAACTACGGCCTCATTCCGCTGTTGAATCTGCTTGTCGCCTTCCTGATCTCCGGCTTCGTCGTCTGGCTGATCGGCGAAAGCCCGCTTGCGGCCCTGTCGCTGCTGATCGAGGGCGCACTCGGCAGCGGCGAAGGCATTGGTTTTACGCTCTATTATGCGACGAGCTTCATCTTCACCGGCCTCTCCGTTGCGGTCGCCATTCATGCTGGTCTGTTCAACATCGGTTCGGAAGGGCAGGCGTATCTTGGCGGTCTCGGCTGCGCGCTGGTTGCGCTGGCGCTCGACCACTATGTCCCCTGGTATGTCACCATGCCGGTGGCCGTGGTGGGTGCCGGCCTGTTTGGCGCCGCCTGGGCCTTCATCCCCGCCTTCCTGCAGGCAAAGCGCGGCAGCCACATCGTCATCACCACCATCATGTTCAACTATATCGGCGCGGCGCTGATGGTGTATCTGCTGGTGCACGTTCTGATCGTCCCCGGCAAGATGGCGCCGGAAACCCGCACCTTTCTGGAAGGCGGCCAGTTGCCGAAACTCGGCTGGCTGATGAACCTGTTCGGTGCCAAGCTCGGCGCAGCACCGTTCAACGTCTCGTTCCTCATTGCCCTCGTTGCCTCCTATTTCGTCTGGCTGCTGATCTGGCGCACCAAGCTCGGCTTCGAGATGCGCACCCTTGGCGTCAGCCACAGCGCGGCGGCCTATGCCGGCATCCCGTACGCCCGCATCGTCCTGACCGCGATGCTGTTGTCAGGGGCGCTCGCCGGCATGATGGCGTTGAACCCGGTCATGGGATCCTCGGCCCGCCTGCAGGTCGAGTTCGTGGGCGGCGCCGGTTTCGTAGGCATCGCCGTGTCGCTGATGGGGAGAAATCATCCGGTCGGGATCATCTTCTCGGCGATCCTCTTTGGCATCCTCTATCAGGGTGGCGATTGGATCTCCTTCGAGATGCCCAACATCACGCGCGAAATGATCCTGGTCATTCAGGGTCTTGTTATCCTCTTCGCCGGTGCGCTCGAATACATGTTCCGCCCCGCGATGGTTCGCGTCTATCAACAGTTCAAGGCCGCGTGAGGGGAACGGACGATGGATTATTATGACATCTTCATCAGCGTTCTGAGCTCCACGATCCGTCTGTCGATCCCGCTGATCTTCACGGCGCTGGCTGGTCTGTTCTCCGAACGCGCCGGCATCTTCGATATCGGCCTCGAGGGTAAAATGCTCGGCTCTGCCTTTGCGGCAGCCTGCGTCGCCTACCTGACGGACTCGGCATGGCTCGGCCTCGGTGCTGGCATCATTTGCTCCGTGGCGCTCAGCCTCGTCCACGGCTTCGCCTCGATCACCAATCGCGGCAACCAGATCATCTCGGGCGTTGCGATCAACTTCTTCGTCGCCGGTATCACAATCGTCCTTGGGGGCGCCTGGTTCGGCCAGGGCGGCCGTACGCCACAGCTAACTCAGGAAGCCCGCTTTGCGCCGATCGTGCTGCCGGGCGCCGATGCCGTCCGTGAAGTTCCGATCATTGGCCCGCTCTACGCGAACGTGATCTCAGGCAACAATATCCTGACCTACCTCGCTTTTCTTGCGGTTCCGCTTTCTTGGTGGATCCTCTATCGCACCCGCTTCGGCCTGCGGCTGCGCGCCGTCGGCGAAAATCCGGGCGCGGTCGATACGGCCGGCATTTCGGTGGGCTGGCTGCGCTATCGCGCGGTCATGTGCGCCGGCATCCTCTGCGGCTTCTCGGGGACCTATCTGTCGATCGCGCAGTCGGCTGCCTTCATCAAGGATATGTCGGCCGGTAAGGGCTACATTGCACTTGCGGCACTGGTCTTTGCGAAGTGGAGACCGGTGCCCGTCATGTTCGCCTGCCTGCTCTTCGGCTTCCTCGATGCGCTGGCAAACTTCATGCAGGGCAAGCAGGTTCCGCTGATCGGCGAAGTGCCGGTACAGATCTTCCAGGCATTGCCCTATATCCTGACCTGCATCCTGCTCGCCGGCTTCATCGGCGTGGCAATCCCGCCGAAAGCGGGTGGTGTGCCCTATACGAAGGAACGCTGAGAACATGTCCCACGATCTTTTCGAGGCCGCTCGCGGTGCCATGGCTTTCGCTCATGCCCCCTACTCGAAGTTCCCCGTCGGCGCCGCGATCCGCGCCGAGGACGGCAAGATCTACACCGGCGCCAATATCGAGAACCTGTCTTTCCCGCAAGGATGGTGTGCGGAGCCAACCGCCATCAGCGCCATGATCATGGCCGGCGCCAAGAAGATCGTTGAAATGGCCGTGATCGCCGAAAAGCTGCCGCTCTGCCCGCCCTGCGGCGGCTGCCGGCAGAAGATCTCGGAGTTCGCCTCCAAGGACACGAAGATCTACCTCTGCGATGAGGTCGGCGTGAAGAAGACGATGACCATGGAAGAGTTGCTGCCGTTCAGCTTCGAGACCGAACTCGGATGAGTGCCGCTCTCGACGTGCTTGCCGGAAGGCTCGGCGGCCTTTCGCCGCGCTACGGCATCGTGCTTGGTTCCGGTCTCGGCTCGCTGGTCGGCGAGATGACTGATGCGCATCGCATCCCTTATCACGACTTGCCGGGCTTTCCTGTTAGCGCGGTTTCGGGCCACGCCGGAGAAGTCGTCGCGGGTTTGCTTGGCGGTGTGCCCGTCATCATGCTGTCCGGTCGCGTCCATTTCTACGAGAAGGGCGATGCCAGCGCGATGCGGCTGCCGATCGAGGTGCTCAAAGGTCTAGGCGTCGAGACGCTAGTCCTGACCAATTCCGCAGGGTCGCTCCGAGACGACATGCCTCCTGGCTCGGTGATGCAGATTAGCGATCACATTAACTATTCCGGCATGAATCCGCTGATCGGCGAGGAAAGCGATCGTCGTTTTGTCGGCATGACGAGTGCTTATGATGCAGCTCTCGCCGACAGGATGCGCAATGCTGCGGAGAAGCTCGGTATCGCCTTGTCGCAAGGCGTCTACATGTGGTTCTCGGGCCCAAGCTTCGAAACACCCGCCGAAATCCGCATGGCCCGTATCCTCGGCGCCGATGCCGTCGGCATGTCGACCGTGCCGGAAGTGATTATCGCGCGAATGCTTGGCTTAAGGGTTGCGGCGGCGTCTGTAATCACCAACTATGGAGCCGGCATGACCGGCGGCGAACTGAGCCATGAGGAGACCAAGGATATGGCTCCGATCGGCGGTGCGCGCCTCGCCGCCATACTGAAGGAAATGATTGCAGGAGAACGCGAATAATGACCAACCATTCCAGCAAGGAAACGGCCGCCGTCGCCCTCTCCCTCCTCGATCTTACCAACCTCAAGGATGACTGCACCGAGGCGCAGATCGACGCGCTGTGTGCGTGCGCCCAAACCCCCTATGGCAACACGGCGGCGATCTGCATCTGGCCGCGCTTCGTTGCCCGCGCTCGCGCAGTTCTCGGCACGGGTCATCCGGTGCGGATTGCAACTGTGGTCAATTTCCCGTCGGGCGATATGGAAGTGGCCGACGTTGCCGCCGAAACACGCGAGGCGATCGCCGACGGCGCCGACGAAATCGACCTCGTCATCCCCTATCGCAAATTCATGACCGGGAGCGGCAAGGCTGTCACCGACATGGTTGCGGCGGTCCGAGCCGAGTGCAAGGACCCGATCCTGCTGAAGGTCATTCTCGAGACCGGCGAGATAAAGGATGCGGCGCTGATCCGTCGTGCCTCCGAACTCGCCATCGAGGCGGGTGCCGACTTCATCAAGACCTCCACCGGCAAGGTCGCCGTCAATGCGACCCTGGAAGCTGCCGACATCATGCTGCGGGTCATTCGCCAGAGCGGCCGCAAGGTCGGCTTCAAGCCGGCGGGTGGCATCGGTTCGGTGGCAGACGCAGCGCTTTACCTGAGCCTTGCAGAAACGATCATGGCGCCGGACTGGCCAATGCCATCCACGTTCCGCTTCGGCGCATCCGGATTGCTCGACGACATTCTTGCCGTGCTCAGCGGCACGCAATCAGCGCCCGCCGCTGCATCGAGCTATTGAGATGATCCCCCAGGAGATCATCCGCCAGAAGCGAAATGGCGGAACGCTTTCCGAAGAGGATATCCAATCGTTCATTGCCGCACTTGTGGCCGGTCAGCTCTCCGAGGGGCAGATCGGCGCCTTCGCCATGGCGGTCTGGTTCAAGGGTATGTCGCGCGACGAGGTCGTGGCGCTGACGCTGGCAATGGCCCGCTCGGGCGACACACTGAGCTGGGCAGACATAGACAGACCTATTGCCGACAAGCACTCGACAGGCGGCGTCGGGGACAATGTTTCCCTGATGCTCGCACCGATCGCGGCAGCGTGCGGCCTCGCCGTTCCGATGATATCAGGGCGTGGTCTCGGCCATACCGGCGGGACGCTGGATAAGCTCGAAGCCATTCCTGGCTATACCATCACCCCTGACGCAACAGTTTTCCGCAAGGTCGTGAAGGATGTCGGCTGCGCCATCATCGGCCAAACCGGCTCCCTCGCTCCAGCCGACGGCAAGCTTTACGCTGTCCGGGATGTGACGGCGACCGTTGACTCGATTCCCCTCATCACCGCCTCGATCCTTTCGAAGAAGCTTGCGGCCGGACTGCAGACGCTGGTGCTCGACGTCAAGGTCGGCACGGGCGCGTTCATGGCCGAGCCTGACGATGCCGAGATGCTGGCCCGAGCCCTTGTCGATGTCGCCAACAGTGCAGGCGTCAGGACATCGGCCCTGATTACCGACATGAACCAGCCGCTGGCGGATGCTGCCGGAAACGCCGTCGAGATCCGAAACTGTCTGGATTTTCTAGCGGGCAAAAAGAAGAACACCCGCTTGGAGGCTGCCGTGCTGGCCTTCGCAGCCGAGATGCTGGCGAAGTCAGGTGTGGTGTCGTCACTTCAGGACGGTGAGGCAAAAGCCGTGGACGCGCTTTCTACGGGCAAGGCCGCCGAAAGCTTTGCCCGCATGGTCAGCCGCCTCGGCGGCCCCTCGGATCTGTTGGAGGCGCCGGACAAGTACCTCGTCGAGGCGCCGCTGACGAAACCTGTCCCCGCACCTCGGTCCGGTTGGCTTTCCGGCTGCGACGTACGGGAGATCGGCATGACCGTCGTCGACCTCGGCGGCGGACGGCGTCATCCCGCCGACAGGATCGATCATCGCGTCGGGATATCCGACATTCTGCCGCTTGGCACGCGTGTAGTGAAAGGCGACCCCATCGCGCTTGTGCATGCCTCAAGCGCGGATTCAGCAGATGCGGCGGTTGCCGCCCTCGCCAAACATTACCGGATCGACGAACACCAGCCTGCCACCCCCGCCGTCATTTACGAGCGCATCGTGGCTCTTTCAGCAAGCTAAGGATCGCGTTCCGAAAAGGAGGCAGGCTTCGCCAGGGAAGCGCATCCATCCCCTGAGAGCCAGTAACCACGACCTCAACGGCTATTTGTCATCAAAAACAACCAGGGGATGTTTGGAAGGCAAACAATTTCGCCCTTACGATGAGTTCGCCGTTTACTTGCATCGGAATTGCGCAGAATATTAGCGTATGGGAGGAAGCCTTCGGCCCTCACTCTCTGTAAATTGCGCTCGAACGGCTTTCCTTCCTTGACTCAAGGGAGGACTAATCATGAGGCGGACTTTGCTGTACGCGGTGTCAGCCGCGCTACTATCGCTCGGCGTCTCGCATGCATTTGCGCAGTCGGGCAGCGTCGAGAAAGCAGTTGGCGGCTATAATTTTGCCGAAGCTGCCAAGGAAGATCCCAACACGAAGAACTTCCATTCGGCGGACGGTCATTTGACCTTCGCGATCGTGACTCATACGGCAGGCAATGGCTTTTTTGATCCCGTCTATGTCGGCGCAACCGTCGCCGGCAACATGATCGGCGCCAAGATCCTGCTGCTCGGCTCGGAATCGCCAGTTGACGATCCGGCGCGCGCTATCGAGATCCTCAACCAGATCGTCCAGGATCCGACGATCGACGGCATCATTATGACGACGCCGCAGGTCGGCGCCTACAACGACATCGTCAAAGCTGCCGAGGCGGCCGGCATACCGATCGCCACAACCAACTCATTCGATGCAACCATCCTGCATCGCAGTGCCATCAGCCATACTGGTCAGGACGCATCGGCCGCGGCAATCGGCGGTGAGGCTCTTGCCAATTGTGTGATTGCGAGCGGCGCAACCAGCGGCTCGATTCTGTTGCCGTCGTCAACTGCGATGGGCAACATCGAGGTCAACAACCGGGTCACCTCCGCTTTCAACGCCATCGTCAAAACATTGAAGGAGGCCGGCAAGCTTGACGCTTTCAAGGTTGACGCTGGACCGGAGAACGTCGGCATCGACACGAACCCCAACGATCCGGTCAACGCGCTTGTTTCGCTCTTCGAATCCCGTGGTGACGTGGTCGGTGCCTTCACCGCCAACAACGTCTTCACGCCACCGCTCGTCAAGGCCGTCGCACAGATGGGCAAGACCGGCAAGCTCTGCGCATTCGGGTTCGACCTCGGCCCGGCACAGCAGGAGGGAATCGCCGCCGGAAACCTGACCGGTTCGCTGGGACAGCAACCCTTCCTGCAGGGCTTCTGGCCTGTCATGCAGCTTTACCTGCAGATCGATCGCGGCATTTCCGCCGCCAACCTGGACACGCGTGCCCAGTTGGTGACGAAGGAGAACGTCGCAAAGGTTGGCAAGCGCTTCGAAAACTAACGCTCCGAAACGCCTGAAATCGACGCGGGAGGTGCAAGCCTCCCGTATCGCGACGGCGAGATTGATCGGCAGACACCATGGCGCCCACGACGACATCGCTAGGCCGTGCGCCGCCCCAGCTCGTCGGCGGCTGGGAGGCTGGGCTGCTGATCTTCCTCGCCTTGCTCTACCTCGGCGGCGCTATCGTCAATCCGGCCTTCTTTGGATCAACGGAGGCCCTGTTGGCGCTACTTCGCGACACGTCCCGTGTCGGGATAATCGCGGTCGGAATGACCTTTGTCATCGCCAACAAGGACCTGGATCTTTCGGTCGGCTCGACCTACGGCCTGATCGCTGTCGTTTTTGCGAGGCTCTTTGCGTCTGATGTTCTCGACTTCGGCGTCATCGAGTCGGTGATCTTCTGTGTGCTGCTCGGCACGGTGATTGGCCTCGTCAACGGCGTCCTCGTGACGATGCTGAAAGTGCCCGCGTTCATTGCAACGCTGACGATGCTCTTTATCGGTCGAGGCTTCGTTCTTGCGCTCACGCATGGCCAAGCGATCTACTACTCCGGCAAGGCGGCAGACTATCCGCTCTTCTTTCATCTCGGAGAGATCAACGCTCTCGGCTTCAATAACCAGATCGCGATCTTCCTCCTCGTAGCTGTCATCGGCGCCTATGTGCTTGCCAAGACCAGCTGGGGCTATGAGACCTTCGCGACCGGCGGCAACGAGCAGGCCGCAGCCTATGCCGGCATCAACACCCAGTGGGTGCGAATTCGCGCCTACCTGATCTCGTCGCTCTGCGCGACCCTTTCCGGTCTTCTGGCAGCGGCGCAGGACAAGGGCGTCACCCCTCTTTACGGCGTCGGCTGGGAGCTTACCGTGATCGCATCTGTCGTCATCGGCGGTGCGTCGATCCTTGGCGGGCGCGGGCGCGTGCTCGGGTCCTGCCTTGGCGCGACAGTCGTTGTGCTGATCGACAAGGTGCTGCGCGAAGGTTGGCCGATCACACGGACCGTCATCATCGATGGAGAGAGCGTTGCCGTCGGCGCCAGGTTCACCTTGCCAGCCGGTGCCGTCATGGTCTTCCTGGGGCTGCTTCTGGTCGTGGCCGTGCTGATCGAGCCCTTCCTCATTCGACGCCAGATCGCGGCCCGGTTCTGGGCCTGGCTCCGCGGTCGGCCACCGCCGCCGGCCTACGAAACCGGCGGCGTCGCTCTGGAAGGCGTGCAGACCAAAGGGGCGATGGCGGCCGACATGGCGCTCTCGGCCACGGGGCTCGGCAAGTTCCTTGCACGGCGCGACGCACTCGCCATCATCCTGACGGTGCTGCTCTGGCTGACCGGCCTGGCGCTAAGGCCGGACTACTGGTGGAACCTGCCCAACACCTTCGCGATCCTGCTCAACTACACAGAGCTGGCGCTCGTTACCGTCGGGCTCACCTATGTCATTGCGGCCGGCGATATCGATCTCTCCGTTGGCTCGGTGCTTGCTCTCGCCGGCAGCACGGCCGCCTATTTCCTCAAGGTGCTGGGCGCCGATCCAATCACTGCCGTGGCGATGGGTCTGCTTGCGGGGACGGCTGCCGGCCTTGTCAATGCCGTCATCACCGTCGGCTTCAAGCTGCCCGCCTTCATTGTCACGCTCGGCATGTTCTACATTGCCCGAGGTCTTGCCGCTTGGTTTGTCGCCGGCCAGCAGCTGACCGGCTGGCGGGAAGGCTACAACCTGCTTGGCCGCAAGGTGAACGACGTTTTCCTGCATTTCGGTGTTTCGCTGCCCCCGGGGATGATCCGTACGGTAGCCGAGGTCGTCAGCATCCAGACGATCTTCATGTTTTTCGTCGCCCTCATCGCCGGCATCGTGCTTGCCTACACTCCATTTGGGCTGAAGGTCTGTGCAGCGGGCGGCAATGTCCGCGCTGCCGCCTATGCCGGCATCAATACCAACCGTGTTCGCTTCATTGCACTTGTACTGTCCGCGTTCTGCGCAACCATGGCCGGGATCATCAACGTCGCTTATTTCCGCAGCTTCAACCCGGTTGCCGGCCAGTTCCGCGAGCTTGACGCCATCGCCTCCGTGATCATCGGCGGCGGATCAATCTTCGGCGGCTACGGCACGATGATCGGCTCGCTTGCAGGCGCGGCTGTAATAACGCTTGTCCGCGCGCTCCTGCAACTCAATGTCCAAGGCTTCAGCATGCCCCAGCACTGGATCAATGTCTTCATCGGGGTCATCCTCATTGTGGCAGTGCTGATCGACATATGGGTGCGGCAGGCCAATATCTTTGCGCGCCTGCGCGGCCGTTTCACGACAGCAGCACGAACGGGAGAAGCCATCCATGGCTGACGTGACGCCTTCGCGGCCGATTGTGGAAATGCGGGGCATCGAAAAGGCCTTCGGAGCCGTGCAAGCGCTCCGCAAAGTCGATCTCGTGCTCTATCCCGGGGAGATTCTTGGCCTGGTCGGGGACAACTCTGCCGGCAAGTCGACGCTGATGAAGATCCTCACAGGCGCCTATCAGCGCGACTCCGGCGAAATCCTGGTGGCGGGGCAGCCGGTCTCTTTCAAAAGCCCGCACGAGAGCCGCGACGCAGGGATCGAGATGATCTATCAGGACTTCGCGCTCTGCGGGAACATGGATGTCGGCCAGAACATTTTTCTCGGCCGCTGGCCCCTCAGAGGCCTCTTCGTCGATCGGAGGAAGATGTATGCCGAGGCGGACAACGTGTTGAAGCGCCTCAAGGTCGACGTGAATTCCGTCTATCAGAAGGTCGAGAGCCTGTCGGGCGGCCGCCAGCAGTCCGTGGCGATCGCCCGCGCGATCTCCTTCGAGCCGCGCGTCGTCATTCTCGACGAGCCGACCGCCAATCTTTCGGTCATGGCGACCGAGCGGCTGCTCGAAACCATGCTGGAACTGAAGAAACAAGGCGTTGCCCAGATCATCATCTCACACCGCCTCGTCGACATTTTCGCCGTCGGCGATCGCGTCATGGTCCTCAAGCGCGGTGAATATGTCGGTGACCGCTACGTCAAGAACACCGACGAGCACGAGGTCCTGGAGATAATTGTCTCCGGCACCCGGGAGAGCGCGCTGACGGCCGACGAGGCAAGAAACCGGCCATCGACGCCCTGACGCCTATTGCTTCAAACTGAGCGATCCATCGGCAACGGAATAGGAAGCGAGCTTGCGCAGGAAGCTCATGCCGACGAGCGTGGAGGACAGGGCGCCATCCTTCAGCACAAAGGCCTCCACATCACGCACGCGGATGCCGCCAATCTCCACCCGATCCAATGTCACGTGCGCTGCCTTCGTCTTCCCGTTGGCTGTGTCGACCGAGTAGCGGAAATCAAGCTGGTTGCCCGTATAACCCAGGCGTCGAGCGAAGCTCTCATTCAGAGCGACGTAGGTCGCGCCGGTATCGATCAGGCCCTGCACCTGACGACCATTGATTCTGAAATCGCCGGAATAGTGGCCTTGAGCATCAGCCCGCAGTCGCATTGTGCCGCCACTTGCCGCGGCTCGCCCCTGTTCTGCATTGCCGGTTACGAAATTGGCCGAGGCGACCACTTCGCCGCTGCGTTTTCCCACGAGGGTCGGTATCTGTGTTGCAAGCACCGCAGCCACGCTTGCAAAAATGACGGTACGCACGAGCATCGGGACAGAAATCCTTCCTGTATAAACCCCGCGTCATGCGTGGCCATGCTTACACGTCCTACGCCCTAATCGCTGACAAGTTGCTAATGCCGGTAAAGCAAATGGTCCGGCACGCGTGTCCGGACCTTCGACTGCATCCGAATGGTAAACAGATGACGAATTACTTCGTGCCGTACATGCGATCGCCGGCATCGCCGAGACCAGGCATGATGTAGCCCTTCTCGTTCAGATGGCTATCGATCGAGGCGGTGAAGACGGGCACATCTGGATGCGCCTCGCGGAAATTCTTGATGCCCTCGGGCGCGGCGAGAAGGCAGAGGAAGCGAATGTTATGGGCGCCGCGCTCCTTGAGCTTGTCGATCGCCGCGATCGACGAGTTGCCGGTGGCGAGCATCGGGTCGACGACGATGATCAAGCGTTCGGAGATATCCTCGGGAGCCTTGAAGTAATACTCGACCGGCTGCAGCGTTTCATGGTCACGGTAGACGCCGATATGCGAAACGCGCGCCGACGGCACAAGGTCGAGCATGCCTTCGAGAAGGCCGTTGCCGGCACGGAGGATCGAAGCAAAGACGAGCTTCTTGCCTTCCAGGATCGGCGACTCCATCGTCTGCAGGGGCGTCTCGATGGTCTCCATGGTGAGTTCGAGATCACGGGTCACTTCGTAGCAGAGCAAGGTGGAGATTTCGCGCAGGAGCCGACGGAAACTCCCGGTCGATGTCTCCTTACGCCGCATGATCGTGAGTTTGTGCTGCACAAGCGGGTGATCGATGACCGTTACGCCGTCCATGGCCGAGCCTTCCTATCGTTGTTCTTATCGGATGTTTCTTCCATGGAAATTGCCCTCACCGCAAGAGCGGAGGCAATTTTGCAGCATCGATCCCCAGGGCTAGCCGGATTACATCCGGGCGAAGAGCGCCTGTCGCGTCGGCTCGTCGACGAAAGCTGCCTCAATTCCCGTGCGGGTCATCTCGTTGATCGCAGCATCGCTGAAACCGAAGGCGTCGGCGGCCAATTCGTACTCGCGCTTCAGCGAAGTATGGAAGAAGGGCGGGTCGTCCGAACTGATCGTCACGCGAACACCTGACGCCTTGAGCTTTCGCAACGGATGAGAAGCGAAATCCGGAAAGACGTTTAGTGCAATATTGGAGCCGGGGCATACCTCCAGCACCGTTCCGAGATCGGCGAGCCGCTTGACGAGATCAAGGTCCTCGATCGCCCGGACGCCATGGCCGATCCTGGAAGGCCTGACAACGTCGAGCGCATCGGCGACGCTGAACGCACCGCACACCTCGCCGGCGTGAATAGTGAGGCCGAGGCCTGCATCGCGCGCGATGTCGAAGGCACGCGCATAGTCGGCAACCCGACCCATCCGTTCCTCACCTGCAAGATTGAAGCCAGTGATAAGCGGATTCTTCGCTTTGGCAGCATATTCGGCGGCGCCGATGACGCTCTCCGGGCCGAAATGACGCTCTCCGGTGACAATCAGGCGTGCCTCGATGTCGCTTTTCGCCTTTGCACGACGCACGCCTTCGCACACGCCCTCGATGTAGGCATCCGCTCCAAGCCCGATCCGCTTGCCGTGATCGGGGGAGACGATCAGCTCGCTGTAGATCGTTCCGATCGCGGCAAGCTCATCGAGATAGGTTTCCGTCAGCAGTGCGTAGTCTTCCTCGGTCTTGTAGACCTCCGAGACCTTGTCGTAACACTCCAGAAAGCTCGCGAAATCATGCCAGACATAGGTGCCGTCAGCGAGGTAGGGGCTGATGTCGATGTTATACTTGCGAGCCTGCGCCAAGGTCAGCGTCGGCGGCGCCGCTCCTTCCAGATGGCAGTGCAGCTCGACTTTCTTCAAATGCGACGTCATAGAAAGCTTCTCCCGTGCGCGCCCGCCGGAATGCGCAGATGGCGGGCAATCGTCTCGCCGATATCCGCATAAGTGGTACGAATGCCAATATCGCGAGAACGCAGTCCCGGCCCGTAGGCAATGATCGGCACGCGCTCGCGCGTGTGATCCGTGCCACGCCACGTCGGATCGCAGCCGTGGTCGGCGGTCAGGATGACGAGGTCGCCGGGCTTCAACTTGCCACCCACTTCGGGAAGCCTGCCATCAAAGGCTTCAAGCGCTGCGGCATAGCCGGCGACATCCCGGCGATGGCCGTAGACCATGTCGAAATCGACGAAATTGGTGAAAACCAGTTCGCCATCCTCGGCGGAATCCATCGCCGCAAGGCTGGCGTCCATCAAAGCCTCATTGCCATTGGCCTTGATCACCCGCGAGACGCCCTTATGCGCGAAGATGTCGCCGATCTTGCCGATGGCATGGACCTTGCGCCCTTCCTTGACCAGCCGGTCGAGAAGCGTCGGTTCCGGCGGCGGCACCGAAAAGTCGCGACGGTTTCCGGTGCGCTGAAACTTGGAAGCGGTTTCGCCGACGAATGGTCGTGCGATGACGCGGCCGATATTGTAATGATCGAGCAGCGCCCGGGCGATCGTGCAGAAGGTCATGAGCCGGTCGAGGCCGAAATGCGTCTCATGCGCGGCAACCTGGAAGACAGAGTCGGACGAGGTGTAGCAGATCGGCTTTCCGGTCCGGATATGCTCTTCGCCGTGGCGGGCAATGATGTCGGTACCAGAGGCGTGGCAGTTGCCGAGTATCCCGGGAATGTCGGCCGCCCTGCAGAGCGCCTCGACAAGCTGCGGTGGAAAGGCATCGCCTTCTGTCGGAAAGTAACCCCAGTCAAACGTTACCGGCGTCCCGGCGATTTCCCAATGACCGGACGGAGTGTCCTTGCCACGCGAGACCTCGCTGGCGGAACCGTACATCGCGTACACCTTCTCCGGCACCGGCATTCCGGCCGGAAACCTGCCAGACGCCGCCTTGGCGAGATGGACGAGGCCAAGAGCCGACATATTCGGAAGCTGAAGCGGGCCTGAGCGCAATCCCTCGCGATCGCCCGCACCGGCAGCGCAGAATTCCGCGATATGCCCCAGCGTGTCAGCGCCTTCGTCGCCATAGGCTGCCGCATCCGGCGCGCCGCCGACGCCAAAGGAATCCAGAACAAAAAGAAAGGCTCGCGCCATGCACCACCTAGCGACAGGAAATTGACGTCCCGCGCATCGCGGGCCACTTCTCAAGCCTTATAACGGCCGAGCGGACTTGGCAAACGAGGCTGACGCGTCAGCAATCGCCGCACGCTATCGTGGTGCTCCCGCGGGGTAGAAAGAAATGACTGTGGCTGATCGTGATCGTGCTGCCGTTCGGCAGCAAGTTGGGTGCGTTGAGCCGGATCAGAAGTCTAACGGAATTCGCAGAGATACTCAGCAGCTATTGCTGGCTTGCCGTTGCGGTCTCTGTGCCTTGTTGGCTATGCTGTTCGCAATTCGGAGTACAAGAAAGAACAGAGCGCTCCGTTTGGCGAAAGACGCGAACAGTGTTGGCCTCATCAATCGACACGAGGATGCTTTCATCCAGTATTGCGTTGCCATCCGCATCGAGCAGCACAAGATTGGTCGTTCCGAAACTGCGCCCGGTCAGGACGATCGTCTTGGAATCCGCCACGGTTGCGTCGGCAACCTTGGCGTTTCCGACGATGACCTTGCTCACCGGCCGATCGAGTTTCAAAACGCGGGCTTGATCCATGTAGACCCGCAGAATGTCCTGTTGCGCGAGCGCGGATCCGCCAAGGCCGAGGGCGGTAAAAAAGCTGGCCAGGATGATCCTCTTGCCACTCGGCGACATTTGATTCTCTCTCGGGTTACGGCGATTTTTGCAAAACAGCATGAGAAAAATTGGTGAATGAAGTCTTAAGCCTATTATGGTTTATCGAAGACGCCAGTTATATGCGCCATATTGCGACAGGGGCTTCGAGGGTATTATCCTGTTCACCGCCATTGAATATCGGCACGAGGACATTCACTAGCAGCGAATGCCTTTACTACCCGGCGCGCGGGACTTTTCTATAAAATTCTAAACAATTGCGATAGGGAATACTTACCATCCTTAGGCATCGGCCAGAATTTACCGGACGGTAACCTAACTCTTTAAGTTGATAGAAACAGGGTCACGCTAAATTGATGCAATCCGATCAACGGCAACAGTTGGCGGACTGCTGAACATCAACTGGAGTTAGGAGTTACCATGACCAAGCTTGTTAGCCGTTTTCTCAAGGACGAATCCGGTGCGACCGCAATTGAATATGGCCTGATCGCAGCGCTTATCTCTGTTGCGCTGATCACCGGAGCAACCGCGCTGGGCAGCAAACTGAACAATCTCTTCAACGGCATTTCCGGCAAGATGGGTGACGCCTGCACGACCGGCGGTGTCACCGGTTGCTGATGCCACGTCGCCTTTGAGAAGAGAAGCCGTCCTGATACCTCAGGGCGGCTTTGCATTTTTGTTCGGCCTCATGGGGTAAATCGGATCATGACTGCCAGCGTCATCATTACCATCTTTCCGATGTGCCTAACATTCGCGGCGGTAATGGATACTTTAACCATGACCATCCCGAACCGAATCTCGGCAATTCTATTGGCATCTTTCTTTGCGCTAGCCCCCTTCGTCGGCATGGATTGGCCGACATTTGGCTATCATCTACTCGGCGGCGCTGTCGTCTTCGCTGCCTGCTTTGTTTTCTTCGCGCTGAACATCATGGGCGGGGGAGACGCCAAGCTGCTAACCACCGCCGCCGTTTGGGTCGGTTTCGGAGATCCGCTGGTAGAATTCATCGGCTACGTAGGTGTCACCGGTGGTCTCCTGGCCGCCGTCATCCTCCTGTTGCGAATGCAGAACGACATGATTACGGCGATCGGGTTACGGGTGCCGGATTCGCTCCTCGTCGCTAAGAAGATTCCCTATGGCATCGCGATCGCGATTGGCGGTTTCGTGGCCTTTCCCTCTTCACCGCTCTTTCTTGCGGCACTTGAGGGCCTGAAGTAACGGCAAGTTAATCCTCCGTTAACTTAAGATCGAAGGCTTTCATTAACTATAATTATACCAATTGCAGGCCATTCTTCGGGTATCGCGAATCCCCGAGGAACGATTAATGAAGCCCGCCCGCCTTTTGATACTAGGAGTCGCTGTCGTTGCGGCCGGCCTTGCCGGCGTGCTGGCGATGAGCCTCGCGGGTCGTGGCTCCGTTGTCACCCAGGTCAAATCAGTCGTCGAGAAAGAGCCGACCGTCAAAATACTGGTCTCCGGTGCCAACCTCCCGGTCGGCGCACGATTGGATGATAAAGCCGTTCACTGGATGGCCTGGCCGCAGAGCGGCGTCGTCCAGGGCTTCATTACCGAAACCGACAAGCCAGATGCCCTGAAAGACCTGCAGGGCGCTGTCGTTCGCCTGCCGATTTTCGAGGGCGAGCCCATCCGCGCGGAAAAGATCGCGGATTCGAACAGCCGCATCCTGTCCTCCCTCTTGCCCTCCGGAAAACGTGCCGTCGCAACCGAGATTTCGGTTTCGACAGGTGCCGGCGGGTTCATCCTGCCGAATGACCGCGTCGACGTGATTATGGTCCGCAAGTCGAAGGAAGCCGACAAGTATCTAACCGAGACTGTGCTCAGCAATGTGCGCGTACTCGCGATCGACCAGCAGATCCAGGAAAAGGAAGACGGCTCCAAAGCCGTCGTTGGTACCACGGCAACGCTCGAGCTAACCCCCGACCAGACCAAGGTACTGGCCGTTGCGCAGCAGATGGCCGACCGGCTGTCGCTGGCATTGCGTTCCGTTGCCGACGCCCAGGAACAGGATACCAGCGCTGCTGACTACCTCCTCAGCGGCGATAATGGCAGCGCCATCGTGCAAGTCATCAAATCAGGCTCAATCGTCACAGACAGCAGCAGCGCGCCGAAGGCCGAGTAAAGGAAGTGGGAATGGGCAATTTGAAGCGCTACACAAAGCCCTTGATGGCAGGTTGCTTGTCCTTTGCGATCGCATTCACGGGCGCCGCTCCGGGCGTTCTCGCTCCTGTTCTCGGTGCAAGAGCTGCGTACGCGGTTTCCGATGGGATCGTTAACATCACCCAGGCTGGTCCTGGCGCACACCGCAGCTTGAAGCTCGGTTTGAAGAAGGCGATTGTCGTTGACCTTCCGGTCGATGCACATGACATCCTCGTCTCGGACCCCTCCATGGCCGACGCGGTCACGCGTAGCTCCCGTCGTATCTATCTTTTCGGCAAAACCGTAGGCCAGACGAACATATTCATTTTCGGCGCCGATGGGCAGCAGATCGTCAGTCTCGATATAGCGATCGAACGCGACGTCGCGGGCCTGGAGGCTAATCTCCGGCGCTTCATCCCCGACTCCTGCATCAAAATCGAGATCGTGTCCGACAATATCGTGCTAACCGGCACAGTTCGCACGCCACAGGACGCGGCACAAGCCGCAGACCTCGCGCAAGCCTTCCTGAAAGGTGGCGAAGCAACAACGCGTACGGAAACAGCCAGCGCTTCTGGCGGAGACGGTTCGGTGGCCCTTTTCGCCGAAGGCCGCCAGACCTCACAGGTCGTCAATCTGCTGCAGATCCAGGGCGAAGACCAGGTCACGCTGAAGGTCACCATCGCGGAAGTTCGCAGAGAGGTACTGAAGCAGCTTGGCTTCGACAATCTCGTTTCCAATTCCAAGGGTCTCTCGGTTGCCCAGCTCGGCTCCCCGAACTCCGACAGCGCCGCCGCGATCGTTGGCGGCGGCCTAGCGGCCCTCTTCAAGAGCTCGATCGGAAAATACGATATCTCGACCTATCTCAACGCGCTTGAACAAGCGAAGGTCGTGAAGACGCTGGCCGAGCCGACACTGACGGCGATTTCCGGCCAGGCAGCAACCTTCAATTCCGGCGGCCAGGTGCTGTATTCGACGACGGACAATGACGGCAACGTCACGATCGTTCCTTACAACTACGGCATTAATCTCGCCTTCAAGCCGGTCGTTCTCTCCTCCGGTCGTATTAGCCTGGAAATCAAGACGAACGTATCGGAGCCCGCCCCTTCCGTTTCCGGCTCAACGCCAACCTACCAGCGCCGCTCGGCCGAGACCTCCGTCGAGCTTCCCTCGGGTGGCTCCATCGCGCTTGCTGGGCTGATCCGCGACAACGTATTGCAGACCTCGAACGGAACGCCGGGCGTCAACAAGATCCCTCTGCTTGGCACATTGTTCCGGCAGCGCACTGTCGAGCGTGACGAGACCGAACTTGTCATCATTGCAACGCCCTATCTCGTTCGCCCGGTTGCTCGCGATCAGCTCAGCCGCCCGGACGACAACTTCAGCCCGGAAAACGACGCGGCGACCTTCCTGCTCAATCGCGTCAACAAGGTTTACGGCGGCCGTGAAACGCCCGTCGCCGACGCGCAATTCCATGGCTCCATCGGGTTCATCTACAAATGAGCGCGGCAGGATCAGCAATGGCACAACACAGAGATCAGCCGATGGCCCACATGCAGAACACCCCACATGATTCCCGCCGTTCGAAATCGCTGCTGACATTTATCGCGGTGGCTGCCGCCCTGCTTTCCGGCTGCGCCTCCCATGACCAACTGACGACCGGTGGCATTCCCGACGACTATCGCCAGCGACACCCGATCGTGGTTGCCGAAGCCGAGCAATCGGTCGATATCCCGGTCGCGTCGACGGACCGCCGCCTCACCATCGCCCAGCGCGACATGATCCGCGGCTTCGCGCAGAATTACACGTCGCGGGCAACCGGGCCGGTCTATCTGCTGACGCCCGAGGGATCGCCGAATGCGGCGGCAGCACGGCAGCTGCGGGGTCAGGTACGCGCTGAGCTTTCCGCCCGCGGCATCGCAAGTTCCAAGATCGTCAACAGTTCCTACGGAGCGGCCGGCGCGGGTGACGCAGCGCCCATTCGCCTGACTTTCGTCGGCACGACAGCAATGACGTCGCAGTGCGGTCAATGGCCGAGAGACATCATCAACGATTTCACCAACCAGAATTATTACAATTTCGGTTGTGCAACGCAGAACAACCTGGCTGCACAAGTGGCAAACCCGGAAGACCTGATCGCGCCTCGCGGCATGACCCCGATTGATGCGGCCCGTCGCAACGCTGCGATCAAAGAGTATCGCGAAACGACAAGCACGATTGAAGACGTCACCAGCAGCTCCAACAGCTTCTGATCAGTTTAGGACCGAACGATGAGTACAGTCGAATACGAGATCAAGAATACGACGGAGCTGCGCAACGCAGAAGACGCCGTTCGTATGGCCGAGCTCGAGAACATGCGGCCCTTGCCCCGCATATCGGTCCACGCCTTCTGCGAAAGCGAAGAACTGCAGCGTGTCATGGAGCGTTGCAGCCATGACCGCCGCATGTCGAAGGTCAGCCTGCGCATCACCAGCGGCGGCATTGCGGCGGCCGCGAACATGTTCGCCACGGCGCCAACGCCCAATCTGATCATTCTCGAAACCAGGACGGTATCTGCAAGTGTGCTGAACGAGCTGGCGCCGCTTGCCGCCGTCTGCGACCCGTCCACCAAGGTCATCATTGTCGGCTATCACAACGACATCGCGCTCTATCGCGAACTCGTGCGCAACGGCATTTCCGAGTATATGGTCCAGCCGGTCGCCATGCCCGATATCATGATGGCGATGGCGACGATCTTTGTCGACCCTGATGCCGAGCCGCTCGGCCGCAGCATCGCCTTCATCGGCGCCAAGGGCGGCGTCGGTTCCTCAACGATCGCCCATAATTGCGCCTTCGGCATCTCCAATCTGTTTTCGACCGAAACGATCCTGGCCGACCTCGACCTGCCCTACGGCACGGCCAATATCGATTTCGACCAGGACCCGACGCAGGGCATCGCGGAAGCGGTCTATGCGCCGGAACGCCTGGACGAGGTGTTTCTCGATCGCCTGCTGACGAAGTGCTCCGAGCATCTGTCGCTGCTTGCGGCCCCCTCCCTCCTCGACCGCGCCTATGATTTCGAAGGACAGGCGTTCCAGCCCGTGCTTGAGGTCCTGCAGCGCAACGCCCCCATCACCGTGCTCGACGTACCGCATGCCTGGTCGGAATGGACACGCTCGGTGCTGGCCAGCGTGGACGAGGTCGTCATCTGCGCCTCTCCCGATCTTGCCAACCTGCGCAACACCAAGAACATGATGGATGCGCTGCGCAAGATGCGGCCCAACGACAAGATGCCGCATTTGATCCTCAATCAGGTCGGGATGCCGAAGCGGCCGGAGATCAGTCCGGCCGATTTCTGCGGTCCGCTGGAAACCGATCCGATCGCAATCATCCCCTTCGATGCCAACCTCTTCGGCAACGCGGCCAACAGTGGCCGGATGATTTCGGAGATGGATGCAAAGTCACCGACGGCGGAAACATTCTCGCAGATATCGCACATCGTGACCGGGCGGATTGCCATCAAGAAAGCACGCAAGGGCGGATTGCTCGGCCTGCTGAAGCGCAAATGACGCCCGCCAAGATCGGATTGGAATAAGGCATGTTCGGAAAACGCGGAAACGAGGGTTTTGGCAAGGCGGGCGGCACCATCGCGCCGCCTCCGCCGGTTCCACAGCCCTCCCCGTCTGCCCCTGCGATTCTGGTCGAGCCGCAGCGCGAGCCCCCGCGCCAGCAGGTTCCGCCGCCGCCGATGCAGACGCCGCAGCGCAAGCGCCCGACCCGCACGGATGAATATTACGACACGAAAGCGCAGGTCTTCTCGGCGCTGATCGATACGATCGATCTGTCGCAGCTTGCCAAGCTCGACGGAGAAAGCGCGCGCGAAGAAATCCGCGACATCGTCAACGACATCATCACGATCAAGAACTTCGCGATGTCGATTTCCGAGCAGGAAGAACTGCTCGAAGACATCTGCAACGACGTTCTCGGTTACGGTCCGCTCGAGCCGCTGCTCGCTCGCGACGATATCGCCGACATCATGGTCAACGGCGCCGGCCAGACCTTCATCGAAGTCGGCGGCAAGACCATCGAATCCGAAATCCGCTTCCGCGACAATTCGCAGCTGCTGTCGATCTGCCAGCGCATCGTTAGCCAGGTCGGCCGCCGTGTTGATGAATCAAGTCCGATCTGCGACGCCCGTCTGCCCGACGGCTCGCGTGTCAACGTCATTGCGCCTCCGCTCGCGATCGACGGGCCGGCACTCACCATCCGCAAGTTCAAGAAGGACAAGCTGAACCTCGAACAGCTCGTTCGCTTCGGCGCCATCACGCCTGAGGGAGCGACGCTTCTCCAGATCATCGGCCGCGTCCGCTGCAACGTCGTCATTTCGGGCGGTACCGGTTCGGGCAAGACGACGCTGCTCAACTGCCTCACCCGCTACATCGACGTGGACGAGCGCGTCATCACCTGCGAAGACACGGCAGAACTGCAGCTGCAGCAGCCGCACGTGGTACGCCTCGAAACCCGGCCACCGAACATCGAAGGTGAAGGCGAGATCACCATGCGCGATCTCGTCAAGAACTGCCTGCGTATGCGTCCGGAGCGGATCATCGTCGGCGAAGTGCGCGGACCGGAGGTTTTTGACCTGTTGCAGGCAATGAACACCGGTCACGACGGCTCGATGGGCACGATCCACTCGAACTCGCCGCGCGAATGCCTCAGCCGTATCGAGTCGATGATCGCAATGGGCGGTTTCACTTTGCCGGCAAAGACCGTACGCGAGATCATCTCCGGTTCGATCGATATTATCGTCCAGGCGGCCCGCCTGCGAGACGGCTCTCGTCGCATCACGCAGATTACCGAGGTGATCGGGATGGAAGGCGACGTCATCATCACCCAGGACCTGATGCGCTACGAAATCGACGGCGAGGATGCGTCGGGTAAGCTGATCGGCAGGCACAAGTCGACCGGTATCGGTAAGCCGCATTTCTGGGATCGCGCACGCTACTTCAACGAAGAAAAGCGCCTTGCCGCGGCACTCGACGAAATGGAAGCGAAATCCAAGGATTAGTGAGATGTTCGGGTTCGATCCTGTTGTGTTGGCCATTGTCGCGCTTGCCGCCATTGCGGCTGGCGCCGTTTGCTATGGCCTTCTCTTCACGCGGATGGAAACCGAAAAGAAGTCGGCCAATCGCGTCAACCGCGTCGCTTCGGCGGAGGCTGACAAGGCCGGCGTCAAGGCAGCCCGCGACCGCGTCCAGGAAATGTCGAAGCGCCGGAAATCGGTGCAGGACAACCTGAAGGACCTTGAGAAGCGCCAGCAGGAAAACACCAAGAGGAAGCTGTCGCTGAAGTCGCGGCTGACCCAGGCCGGCCTCAAGACCACGCCGGGACGGTTTTACATGTTCAGCGCCATTGTTGGCCTTGTCTTGATGTTCGTTGCCTTCCTTGCCGATGCGCCTGTCATGGTCGTGCTCGGTCTGCCCATCATTGCGGGACTTGGCATGCCGCGCTGGGTACTGGGCTTCCTGATCAAGCGGCGCCAGAACAAGTTTCTCGATGAGTTTCCCAACGCTCTCGACGTCATCGTACGCTCGATCAAATCAGGCCTGCCCTTGAACGATGCCATCCGGCTCATCGCCAATGAGGGCAAGGATCCCGTGAAGAGCGAATTTCGCCGCGTCGTCGAATCACAGCAGGTAGGCCTCAGCGTACCGGATGCCTGTGCACGTATGAGCAATTTCATGCCTCTGCAGGAGGTCAGCTTCTTTGCAATCGTTATCGCGATCCAGTCGCAGGCAGGCGGCAACCTTTCTGAAGCCATCGGCAACCTCGCAAAGGTCCTGCGCGACAGAAAGAAGATGAAGGCGAAGGTCAAGGCACTGTCGATGGAAGCAAAGGCGTCGGCCGTCATCATTGGCGCGCTGCCGTTCATCGTTGCAACCCTCGTCTATCTGACATCGCCGGAATACATGCTGATCCTCTTCACCGACCCTCGCGGCCACCTGATCATGGGTATATCGGCGGTCTGGATGTCGATTGGCATTTTCGTCATGCGCAACATGGTCAATTTCGACATCTAGTGGAGAACGGGCGTGTCATCTGACCTCGCGACCAAACTGACAGACCCCTCCATGCTGATCGCAGTGTTCGTGGCGATCGCTGTCTTCGCCAGCCTGTATACAATCGCTGTCCCGTTCTTCGAGCGCGGCGACCTCAACAAGCGCATGAAGGCCGTATCGACGGAGCGCGAGCAGATTCGCGCTCGCGAGCGCGCGCGCATGAACACCGATTCCGCCGGGAAAGCTTCCCTTCGCACCCAGAACAACCGCTCAGTGCGACAGATCGTGGAGAAGTTCAACCTTCGCGAGGCACTGGTCGACGAGAACACCATGAACAAGCTCCGGGCAGCCGGGTTTCGTTCCGAAAATGCCTTGAACATGTTCCTTGTCGCGCGTTTCCTGTTGCCGTTCCTGTTCTTCGGCCTTGCAGTTTTCTGGGTCTTTGGTCTCGATCATCTGGCCGACAAGCCAACGACGATGCGCTTCCTGGTGACGCTCGGCATCGCCTATGTGGGCTTCTATGCACCGAACATTTTCATCTCCAATCGCATGTCAAAGCGCCAGCACTCGATCAAGCGTGCCTGGCCCGACGCGCTCGACCTGATGCTAATCTGCGTCGAGTCGGGTATTTCGATCGAGGCCGCCATGCGTCGTGTATCCGAAGAACTCGGCGAGGCCTCGCCGGCGCTGGCGGAAGAGATGATTCTGACGACCGCCGAGCTTTCCTTCCTTCCCGATCGGCGGGTTGCGCTTGAGAACCTCGGCCTGCGCACGCAGATCCCACTGGTGCAGTCCGTCACCCAGGCCCTGATCCAGGCGGATCGCTACGGCACGCCGGTTTCCCAGGCGCTGCGCGTCCTCGCACAGGAAGGCCGCGACGAGCGCATGAACGAGGCAGAGAAGAAGGCTGCGGCACTTCCCCCGAAGCTCACGGTGCCGATGATCCTGTTCTTCCTGCCGGTTCTCGTCGCCGTCATCCTCGGGCCAGCTGGCATCCAGGTCGCGGATCGCTTCTAGTATTTCGACGAGGCTGGCGATCTACACGCATTGGGCATAGGGTCGGGCGTTTTCCGAGTCAGCTGGAGCCCGCGATGTCGTCTGTAAGCATCTTCCTGAGTATCATTGCCGGCTTTCGATAGGGGCGATGAGCCCCGGTCCGAGCTTTGTCCTCGTTTCACGCATTGCAATGTCGCGTTCACGTCTGGACGGGCTTGCGGCAGCACTCGGCATGGGCATTGGCGGCGTTGCCTTCAGCGCGTTAGCGCTGGCGGGGCTGACGGCACTGCTTGCGCAATTCGAGTGGCTTTATCTGGCGCTGAAGGTGGCGGGTGGCGCCTATCTCGTCTACATCGCCCTCAAGATCTGGCGTGGCGCGCGCGAGCCGATCCATATCGGCGACGCGGCAAGCGACCATCGCTCACTCGCCCGCAGCTTCATCACCGCTCTGCTGACACAGCTCAGCAACCCAAAGGCGATCGTCGTCTACGCCAGTATCTTCGCAGCCTTGTTGCCGAAGACGGTTCCGCTTGGACTGATTTTTTCGCTGCCGATCGGCGTGTTTGCCGTCGAAGCCGGCTGGTACACGATCGTCGCGCTCGCATTCTCGGCCAGCCATCCGAGGCGGCTTTACCTCGCTGCGAAGACGTGGATCGATCGCCTGGCAGGGACGGTCATGGCCGGCCTCGGCGTGCAGCTTGTCACCTCGGGGCTAGCCGGCCGCTAACGTCAGTTCGTGGCGGTGGGACCGCTACCGCTATCCTTGGCCGCAAGCTTTTGCCAGGAATTCTGCTGTGACAGCATAGAGCGCAGATAGGCGACATTGGCGTCAGCCTGTTCTTGCGAAAGCTCGCCACGCGCAATCTTTTCAGCTTCCGGGAACCGGCCTTGAAGGCCAATGACGAGCGCCAGATTCTGACGGACCCGACTATCGGCGGTGGGCTGGCCTGCGGCCTGACGCAGATAGGTCTCGGCCGTTCGGAGGTCACCGGTCAGCACATAAGACATACCGAGGTTCGACAGGATCGATGCTTCGTTCGGCTGGGTGTCGAGCGCTTCGCGATAGCGCTGGCGCGCTTCGGCAGAGCGGCCGAGCTGATCGAGGATCGCGCCCTCCGCCGATGTGAGCTTCCAGTCTGGACGATCCGGCGTCTGAGCGCGACCGATCGTATCAAGCGCCTGCTGTAGTTGACCGGCGGCAGCCTGGGCCTTTCCGTAGGCCGCGAGCACGGTTCGATCAGTCGGGTTGGCAATGGCAACCTGCTGCATGACGGCCAGCGCCTGGGCGTCGCGGCCCTGCATGCGCAAGAGGTTGGCATAGTTCACGCCGTTGACGGCATCGCGCGGGTTCTTTTCGTAGGCCTGTCCGACACGCTCGGACGAGCTGCGCAACTCGGCTTCGTTCATCGCTTCGACCGGCTTGGCGAGGGTCGGCACAGATCCCGTCGTCATCCGATCCTTGGTTGTCGTGCAGCCGGCGAGTGCCAGCGCGACGAGCGCGGTCGCAGCGCCCTGAAAAACTCGGGTTTTGAGCGAAGTATTGGCCGAAGCAGGCATCATGTGTCCCTGAGATCCGAATCGGCGTCTGACCTCAAAGCGGAACAGGGAAAGGCTTTGACGCAATCTTCACTCCAGCAATAGTCTGTTAACCCTAACATACCGTTAAGACGCGATTCCCGGACTTGCCCCGAAGGAAACACATGGCACCCTATCAGTTCATCGAGAGACCGACCCCGTTCAACACCAAGGGTGGCTCGACCCTGCCGATCTTTGCCGTTACACCGGCACATATTGAAACCGGCACGATCGACCCGATCGCGCTCGATTGGGCCAAGAAGGCGGGATACAAGGCCGAAAGCGGCTCACTGCTGCTCATTCCAACAGCGGACGGTCATCTCGGGGGCGCGTTGTTTGGGCTCGGCACCAATCCGTCCGAGCAACCTTACATTACCGGTAAGCTTGCGCGCACGCTGCCGGCCGGCGACTGGCACATCGAAACAGCACCGCTAACGGCCAACCGTCTCTCGCTTGGCTTCGGCCTCGGCAGCTATCGCTTCGATCGGTACAAGTCGGAAAAGGCGTCCGCTCCAACGCTGATGATCCCGCGCGATGCTGACGGAGCGGATATCAAGCGACAGCTTGCCGGCGTCTTCCTGGCGCGCGACCTGATCAACACGCCGACTAACGACATGGGACCGAACGAACTGGAAGCCGCCTTCCGCGGGCTTGCCGCCCATTACAAGGCGGAAATCAATGTCGTCAGCGGTGACGATCTGCGGCAGAACTTCCCTCTGGTCCATACGGTCGGCCGCGCGAGCGCCGATGCGCCGCGCCTGCTCGAAATGCGCTGGGGCAAGAAGGGTCACCGCAAGATCACGCTCGTCGGCAAGGGTGTCTGCTTCGACACCGGCGGTCTCGACATCAAGCCGGCCTCTTCGATGCTGCTGATGAAGAAAGACATGGGCGGCGCGGCAAATGTCATGGGGCTGGCGCTGATGATCATGGACGCCAAGCTCAAGGTCGATCTCAGGGTTATCATTCCCGTCGTCGAAAACTCGATCTCCTCCAACGCCTTCCGCCCGGGTGACATCTACCGGAGCCGTAAGGGACTGACGGTGCAGATCGACAATACCGATGCCGAGGGCCGGTTGATCCTCGCGGATGCGCTTGCCTACGCTGATGAGGAAGCGCCCGACCTCCTGATCGACATGGCGACGCTGACGGGTGCGGCGCGCGTGGCTCTCGGCCCTGACCTGCCGCCCTTCTTTACCGATGATGCCGAACTCGCCCAGGACCTGACCGAAGCAAGCCTTGAGACGGACGATCCCCTGTGGCGACTACCGCTCTATGCCGGCTATGAAAAGGATATCCGCACCAAATTTGCCGACATCACCAACGCGCCGGCGGGCGGCATGGCCGGTGCAATCACCGCCGCCCTGTTCCTCAAGCGCTTCGTTTCCAGCGCCACGAGCTGGGCGCATTTCGATATCTACGGCTGGGCGCCATCAGAACGACCCCACTCCCCCGGCGGCGGCGAGGCGCAGGCCATTCGTGCGCTCTATCACCACATCCGGCAAAGTGTGCGTTAACGCGATCGTTAAAATTTTATTCACCCTTTGGGGCGGCAGATTTGCCGCCCCATTGCGTTGCGCGACCACGTGCCGGAAAATGGAACGCGGGGCGTAACGAGTTTCCGGAGGAGCCATGCCGATCGTACTGACGGCTTCGCAGGCATTGGGCCTGTGGCATGGTGTGACGCTCGATCAGGTCAGACTCGATGATCGCGATTTGACGTTGCGCCAGATGGCGATCCTGCTGCATATCTATCTCGTGCCGCCGCCGCATACCGTGCGCGGCCTAGCTGCGACGCTCAACGTGACCAAGCCTGTCATCACCCGGGCATTGGATACGATGGGGGAAATGGGTCTGGTCGACCGTGTGCGCGACGAACGCGACCGCCGAAATGTCGTGATAAAGCGTACCGTCGGAGGGGCGCTCTATCTGGAAAAGCTTGGCGATCTCGTGCGCGACCAAGGTCGCCGCCTGACGCCGTGAAAGGGATACAATGACGATGCTTGATCGCCGCTTGCATGCCTACCGACCGGATCTCGCCGAGGCGGGGCTGGAAGGACGTGTGGAAGCCCTACGCTTCGTTGACGGCACACCGGCCCGGGTAGCCGTGCCGGTCATCGGTTTGCGGCCAGTGCCCGATCTCGCCAAGGGAATCGATACGGAACTGCTCCTCGGAGAGGAGGTCACCGTCTACGATCGCGCCGACGGATGGTGCTGGGTCAAGGCCAGCGGCGACAACTATGTCGGCTATCTGCCGGAGACCGCCCTTTCGGACGTGCTTGTTGCGCCGACACATGTCGTCACGGTCCAGCGGACTTTCCTCTATCAAGAGGCGGAGCTGCGCAAACCGTACCAATCCATCCTATCCATGGGCAGCCGGGTCCGGATTGTCGGTGAGGCAGAAACACGCGGCAACCACTATGTGATGCTGGAAGACGGCACGGCGATCTTCGCAAAGCACGTGCGGCCGATCGGCGAAGCTCAAGGTGGCGACTATGTCGACGTCGCAAGCCGGTTTCTTGAGACCCCCTACCTCTGGGGGGGTCGCTCCGGACTTGGCATCGACTGTTCGGGCCTCGTTCAGCTCTCGATGCTGATGACGGGACGAAGCGTGCCGCGCGACACCGACATGCAGGCGGCGGGCCTTGGCGAGCCGATCGACCGGGCCGACCTGCGCCGCGGCGATCTGGTCTTCTGGAAGGGGCACGTTGCCATCCTGGAAGATCCGGAAACGATCATCCACGCCAACGGCCATACAATGACCGTGGCTCGCGAAAACCTCCAGGATGCCATCAAACGCATCGGCTGGCTCTACGAGCAACCGACAGGCCATCGCCGCCCGGTCATCTGACCGGCGGCTTCGGCCATGACCTGATCCCGCCCGTCCACGTTTCGAAAGCCTTCGACAGCTTCAAGACAAACATGTCATCGAAGCGGGGGCCGACGATCTGCAGCCCGATCGGCATCCCTGATCGCGAAAAGCCGCAATTGATCGAGGCGGCGGGCTGCTCGGACAAGTTCCACGGCACCGTGAAGCAGATGTGCTCGAAGGGACGCGCGGGATCGTTCGTCGGCGAAGCCCATTCGGCCGGATAGGAGACGATAGGGTTGGTTGGCGAAATCACGGCGTCGACCTTCGTGAACAGTCTACCGCAACTCCTGCGCATCTCGATCGTCTGATTGAAGCCCCTGACGGCGTCCACGCCGCTGACGGAAGCGCCGCCCTCGGCCCAGGCGTAAATGTAGGGGAGGATGCTGTTTCTGCGCTCACGGCTTAGCTTCTCGATTTCGCCCCAGAAGCGCGCACGCCAGAAGCTATCCAACCCGTCCAGCATCTCCCGCGTCAGAACAGGCTGAACAGGGATGACAATCGCGCCGGCCTCCTCAAAACGTCGGCCGGCAGCCTCAACGGCCGCCCGCACCTCGTCCTCGACCGCGAGGCCACAGCCGGCATCAAGCATCAGCCCAATCTTCAATCCGCGAACATCGATCTCAAGATCCATCCAATCGAGATCCGCTGGAGGCAGGCTGGTGCCATCGCGCCAGTCCGGACGCGAGAGCGTCGCCATCGCGTGGGCCGCGTCTTCGACGGTACGTGTCATCGGTCCGGCGCAACGGCCGACATAGAACGGATCGATCGGGATGCGACCGTGGCTCGGCTTGAAGCCGAAGATCCCTGTCCAGCCTGCCGGCAAGCGCACCGAACCACCGATGTCGGTACCGATGTGCAGGGGCCCATAGCCCGCAGCGTCCGCAGCGGACGCCCCGGCGCTCGATCCTCCGGGATTCTGCGTGGTATCCCAAGGATTGCGGCTTAGGGGGTGGAAGCTGGAAAGACCCGAGGAAAGCATCCCGTAATCGGGGCAGGTCGTCTTCGCAAAGAGCACCGCGCCGTCCTCGCGCAACCTGGCCGCGGCCGGCGCATCCTCGGTCGCAGGCTGCAGTTCGACCGCCTTGGTCCCGAGCGGCACCGGCTGTCCCTTGGTAGCGATCAGTTCCTTCAGCGTCGCCGGGATGCCATCGAGGAGCCCAAGCGTTGCTCCCCTCATCCATCGGTCGCTTGACGCTTGCGCCTGCTTGCGCGCCGCCTCCGGGTCATAGGCGTAGAGCGCGCAGATGGCAGGCTCCCACGCTTCAATGTGTCGTTCCAGCGCCAGCCAATATTCAAGCGGAGACAGGCTTCGATCGGCGAAGCGCCGCCTCAATTCGCGGATCGTCAAGTCGGTTTCGGACATGGCACTCTCATCCGGACCTGTGGTTTCGAACACTGACGGCACTCGTCTCGCGCGGGTCGAGCATGTCGCGCAGCCCATCGCCAAGCATGTTGAAGCCGAAGACGCAGAGTGCGATGGCAAGGCCGGGCAGGATGGCCAGCCATGGCGCGAGCGCCAGGTAGGTTTGCGCGTCGGCCAGCATACGGCCCCAGGTCGGGGCGGGTGGTGCGATCCCGAGGCCAAGGAAGCTGAGCCCGGCCTCCGTCAGCACGGCCAAGCCCAACTGGATCGTCACTTGGACAATGATCTGGCTCATGATGTTCGGGAGTACGTGGCGGACGGAGATCGCGAAGCGGCTGTTTCCGATTGCGCGGGCAGCGAGCACGTAGTCCCGGCTCCAGGCTTGGAGGGCCGTGGCAAGCGTAACGCGGGCAAAGACGGGAATCATGAACGTTGCAATGGCAACGATCGCAGTAAGCCGGCCCGGACCGAGAAAGGCGCCCAGCATCATCACCGAAAGAATCGGCGGCAGCGCGAAAACGACGTCGCAGGCGCGCATCAGCAACGTTTCGAACACGCCCCGCACGGCAGCGGCCGAGATACCGGCGATCGAACCGAGCGTCCCGCCGATCGCCACGGCGGCAACGGCGATGGAAAGGGAATTCCAGCAGCCGACCATCAGCATCGAGAGGACATCTCGGCCGAATTGGTCCGTGCCGAGAACGCCGAATGCGAAAGGGGGCTGCAGCTTGTGAATGATCTGCATCTTCGCTGGCGGCAGCGGCGTCCAGACCAGCGACAGCACCGCGACGGCGACAAGAAGGGTGATGACACCGCCGCCGACGACCAAATTCATTCTCCGGCTAATGTCAAATCGCCGGCGCTTGAGGCCTATTGGATTGGAGGCGATCGGCGCCATGTCAAATGCCTTTCCGCAGGCGCGGGTCGATCGCCAGATAGGAGAGATCGACGATGAAGTTCATGACGATAACGAGCCCAGCAAAGAGCAGGACGACATCCTGCATGACGATGATGTCGCGCTGCGACAGCGCCTGATAGGCAAGGCGACCGAGGCCCGGAAGGTTGAAGACATTCTCGACCAAAACCGCGCCAGCAACCAGGAAGGTGAACTGCAGGCCGAGGATCGTCAGAACGGGAACGAGGGCGTTCGGCACCGAGTGCCGCCACAGGACGCGCCGCTTCGACAATCCCTTGGCAAGGGCTGTCCTCGTGAAATCCTCATGCAGGGTTTCCAGAACGGCAGAACGCGTGACGCGTGTCAGGACCGCCGCTTGCGGTAATGCGAGCGCCACCGCGGGCATAAGTAGCGCTTTGAGGGCTGGCAGGAAGCCGGCGTTCCAACCCGGGAAACCTCCGGCCGGCATCCAGCCGAGCGCCGTCGAAAACAGCATGATCAGCAGTAGAGCCACCCAGAAGCCCGGAACGGCGATGCCCATCTGCGAAAATATCGAAGCGACAGCGTCAGGCAATCCGCCTCGATGCGCCGCCGCAAGGGCACCGAGAGGGATCGCGATGGCGACGGAAAGCATGATCGCCATCAGCGCCAGCGGAAGCGTAACCGCCAGTCTCTCAAGAATCAGGCCGGCAACCGGCACACCGTAGGTGTAGGATTGGCCGAGGTTTCCACGGAATACGCCAGCGAGCCATTCTCCATAGCGCCACAGGAGCGGCTGATCGAGCCCAAGCTCGTGACGCAGGCTTGCGAGCGTTTCCGGTGCGGCTGACGTGCCCAGCATGATGGAGGCCTGATCGCCCGGCAGCAGATCCATCACCGCAAAAATTAGCAGCGAGACGACAGCGAGCGTGACAATCAGACCGACAAGGCGACGAGACAGAAGCGTTATCATTTCACGTCCGGTACGATCCGCCGCCTCACCATATCATCAGCCCGTAATCAGTCTTCCCAGGAGACGTTCGTAAGGACGTTCGAGGGAATGGGTTCATTCTCCCAGAGACCCTTCAGCTTCTTGTCCCAGACGCCCAGCTTGGGCATGACGAAGAGATAGAGCGCCGGCACATCCTCGGCCAGAATCTTCTGGGCGTCGCCGAAGATCTTCGCTTGCGCTACAGGATCCGAGGTCTCCTGCACCTTCTTCATCAGGTCGTTGAACGCGGGATTCTTGTAGTTGAAGTAGTACGGATCACGGGCGTAGATGTCGATGTCGAGCGGTTCGGCGTGCGCTACGATCGTCATTTCGTAGGCGCGGTCCTTCATGACATCCTGCACCCACTTGGCCGGGAATTCCGTCGGTTCGATGTTCATGGTTACGCCGATTTCAGCCAGCATCGCCTGCATGACCTGCGCGCTACGTGGCGCATAAGCCATTTGCGGCGACTTGATCGTGAAGGTGAAACCATCAGGATAGCCGGCTTCGGCAAGCAGCGCCTTCGCCTTTTCGGGATCATAGGGCAGGGCGCCGGTGAGATCGACGTAGCCAGGGTCGTTCGGCGTGTAGTGGCTGCCGATCGCCGTACCTAGCCCCGACCAGGCGCCGTCAATGACCGTCTTCCGGTCGATCGCCATCATCAACGCCTGACGGACGCGTTTGTCGTCGAAAGGCTTCTTCGCGTTGTTCATGCCGGCGACAACCTTCAGCTCGGTATTGCCGATCTTGGTCGTAAGCTTCGCATCGCCGTCAAACGAACTCATTTGCTCAGGCGCCGCGAATTCCGGAATGGCGTCGACATCGCCCGACTTCAAGGCCGCGGCCTGGGCCTGCGGATCGGCGATGAAGCGGAAGGTCACCTTGTCGAGCTTTGCCGTGGCGTCCTTGCTCCAATAGTCGGCGTTCCTTGCGAGCTCGACCTTGTCGCCCTTTGCCCAATTCACGAACTTGAACGGGCCGGTGCCAACGGGCGTCGTCTTATCCCCGGCGGCAGACTTCGGGCCGACCATCACCGAGGCCGGCCAGCCGAGCCAGTAGAGGAGACTGCCTGTTGGAGCCGAGAGATGCAGGACGAGCGTTTCCGGGTCCGGTGTCTCTATGGAAGTGATCGAGGCGAAGAAGCGCTTTTGCGGGTTTACCGAGTCAGCACCGCGCGCGCGATCGAGCGCAAATTTCGCTGCAGCGGAATCGAAAGCCTCGCCATCATGGAATTTGACGCCGCTCTGCAGCTTGAACGTATAGGTTAGACCGTCCGGGGAAACCTCCCAGCTCTTGGCGAGCTGTGGCTGGATCTTCCCGGTCTCGTCAATCGTTACAAGGCCTTCGAAAACGTTCTGCCAGGTGACCTGGCCGATCGCGACAGGGGCTGCGATCGTCGGATCAAGGCCGGTTGGCTCCACCGTCATGCCAAGGGTCAGCGTGGTCTTGGCGGCTTCCGCGGGGGTCTGCCCCAACAGCACGAGGCCAACTGAAACCGCCGCACCGAGATAAATTCGCCGAGCCAACAGCGCCGACGGCGCACGCGAAACCTTCATCAATTTATTCCCCTGTCTGCCCGCCGCCGTGGCGATGACCTTTCTGAGCCAACTTGTCACTCCGTCGATTTAGGCGCCTTGTTTAGACGAACTTGCGCGATCAGGGTAGCGGTCTCGCCAAGCCTGCTGGGCGCCGGCGACTGGCAGTGCGGTGGCCTCAAAGACTCCCCGCGCAATGGCGCGTGCCATGACCATCGTGGCGAGATGGCAGAGTTCGAAAAAGGCGGGCAAATCCGGTCGGGGCCTCCTGCCCGTCGAGGCAGCAAAGACAGTGTCGCCGTCGAAAGGCAGGTGCGCCGGCAGCAGGGCGCGGGCGAAACCGTCATGGGCCATGATCGCGAGACGGTGCGCCTCCTGCTTGGTCAATTCGGCGTCGGTAACGATGGCGCCAATCGTTGTCGCTATCGTGTTCATGCCCTTTAGCCGCATGCGGATGTCGGCTTGTGAGATCGGCGCGGGCAAGCCGAGGCCGCCAAACTCCCGGCCCTGCTCGAACGGCGCCGACCAGAAATGCGGCCCCTCGCCCACTGTCGCCGAGCCAAGCGCATTGACGGCGACGATCGCTCCAATCCGCAGGCCGGTTCTGGTCTCGCCACTTGCCGAACCGAGCCCACCTTTGACGGTCGCGGTTGTGGCACCGGCTCCCGCACCGACGGAACCGAGGGTAAACGGCCCTTTCGCCGATGTCTTGAAGGCTTGATAGCCCATGTCGCGATAGGGCGACTGCAGCCCCCAATCCTTGTCGCCGCCGTTCAGCAGGTCCATCAGGATCGCCTGCGGAACGATCGGCACCTTCACGTCGCCGACGGGAAAACCTCGCCCGGCTTCCCGAAGTCCCGCCTGAACGCCGCCAGCCGCGTCAAGGCCGAAGGCCGAGCCACCTGACAGCACGAAGGCATCGACTGCGCCGACCGTCATCGACGGATCGAGAAGCGCCGTGTCACGACCGCCGGGCGCGCCTCCGAGAACCACAGCGGAGGCCGTTGCCGGTTCGTCGAAGACGATCGCGGTCACACCTGAGCCGAGCCTCAGATCCGTCGCATTTCCGACCGAGACGCCATCAATGTCGGTAATCAGATTGAGCAAGCGCGCCACCCTTGTTGAGCAAGAGCGCGATAGGACCGCAATGGCGGTCAAAACACAAGACCGGCCTCACCTTTGGCAAGACCGGTCTGAAATCTGTCAGGGCTGGTTGGGCCGTGCTTCATGCCCTCAGGCATGGATAGGCTTCGGGTGACGGCGGGTCATCAGATCATGGATCGCGAGCTTCACCTCAGCCGGCGAGCTGAAATGCTGCTCGTCCAGATCGTGAACGTGAAATTTCACTGCGATGAACTTCAACCGGTTCTCATCCGGGATGACGATCCCGACGGGAACGCCTGCGTATTCGATTACTTCTTTTTTCATGCGTAGAACTCCTGCCGCGCGGTATGCGCTGGCGATGGCGAATTGACTTGTCTGATTCCGTTAAGGGTGGACGAAGGTCACATTCGACAGTTCGGGCGGGAGAGAGCGCCCGGACGGTCATTGCCAAGCACAGATCGCCCAGGGAAATTGGCGAGAGTGTCGATGTCAGTCATGTCTCGTTCCTTTCTCTGGCGTTGCGCTTGTTTGAGGCCCTGGTGTTCCAAGACCGGCGACGGCCGCGCTATTAATCTACTTTGTTGGTAGACTATAGCTAGCAGCCTACAAGAAACATATTCCGAAACGTGTCAAAATATCGACCATTCGGAAAATTTCATTCCATTAAGTTCGAATTGGCTGAAAGAACTCTATCAAGTCTTTGTGCAATTCGCGTGACAGTCCGACGGTCTCTTTCGATCACGGCGCAGAGATAGGAAGTCCCGCTGATTCCGGCAATGGGCATCTGATGAAAAAACGGGAAAGCCTCGAAATGACCGAAATGGTTAACGCGGGCAAAAAACAGGCTACCACCCCTCGGAGAGCACCTTTTCCAGCATGTCGACGAAGAAATCGGCGCTCTCCACTGTCAGGCAAAGGGGAGGCTTGATCTTCAACACATTGAGGTGATCGCCGGTCGGCTGCATCAAGACCCCGAGATCGAGCAGGCGGCCGCAGATTGCCGCTGTCTCTTCGCTCGCGGGTTCCAGCGTCGTTCTGTCGCGGACGAGTTCGAGCCCGAGGTAAAGTCCCATGCCGTGCACCGCGCCGACGATCGGATAGCGGTCGATCAGCGCGACCAGACGGCTCTTGAGATGATCGCCAACATCGCGCGCATTCGCCTGCAGTTCTTCATCGGCCATGATATCGAGGACGGTCATACCCACCACAGAACTGACCGGACTGCCGCCAGCGGACGAGAAGAAATAACCTTCCTTCTCCAGCGAATCGGCAATGGCCCTGGTCGTGATCACAGCGCCGAGCGGATGTCCATTGCCCATGCCTTTCGCTACCGTGATGATGTCGGGGACGACGCCCTGTTGCTCGAAGCCCCAGAAATGGTGCCCAAGCCGACCGTAGCCCACCTGTACTTCGTCGGCGATGCAGACGCCGCCGCGGGCCCGCACCTGCCTGTAGACTGCGGCAAGGTATCCGTCCGGCAGCGATATTCCGCCGGCATTCCCGTAGACCGGCTCGGCGATGAAGCCGGCCAACCCCTCGCCCCGTGCATCGACGGCTTCAAGGGCGTCGACGACGGCCTCCACGTAGCCGATCGTCGATTCCGAACCGCGGAACGCACCACGATAGGTATTGGGCGAGAGGACGGCGTGCACCCAGTCGGGCCGCGTCGTCAAAGCCTCCGGATTGTCGGCGATCGAGGTGGACACCGCATCGCTCGCAACCGACCAGCCGTGGTAGGCTTCGAGAAGGCTGAGCATATGCTTGGCGCCCGTGTGCGCCCAAGCTAGTCGCAGGGCGAGGTCGTTGGCTTCCGATCCGCTGTTGACGAGGAACACCGCATCCAGCCCTTCCGGCGCCAGGGAGGTCAGGCGCTCGGAAAATTCCGCAATGGCGCCATAGTGAAAGCGTGAATTGGTGTTCAGCCGCAGCCACTGTTCGCTGACCGCCTCCGCCAGGCGCGGGTGGCCATGCCCCAGAATGGTGACGTTGTTCAGCATGTCGAGATAGGCACGGCCCTCGACATCGAACATATGCTCCTGCCAGCCGCGCTCCATTTGCGGCGGTATTTCGTAGTAGTTCTTCTGCGGCCTTGCGAGATGGGCCTGCCTGAGCGCGAACAACGCTGCCGACGCCAGCTTCGGCGCATTGACGCCAACGCCCAGAAGGGCAGCCGGCGATGGACATAGTTCCGACCAGGCCATGGCCTCCTGCGGAGTGCAGAACAGCGGCGGTTCGACGCCTGGCAAGGTGGAGAGTTGTACGCGCAGCCCGCCGAGAGATCCGCTCTCACCGGATATGGTCCCGAGCGGTTGCCCCGGCTCGACCTCGGCTTCGTTTTCAAGCGACGGCTCAATCCCGTCGAGATGAAGGCTGACACCCTCGCCTGCCAGAACGAAATGGTGATCCTTCCGAATGACCTTCCCCGCGAATGGAGCAGCAACCGTGCTGCCGCCCGCAAGACAGACGTCGGAATGCAGCGTGAAGGTTGCGGATGGGGTGGCGCTCCGAGGCTTCGAGCGCGACAATCGGTATTCGCCGTAACGCGTGGCCGCAGTGCCCGTCTCGGCTGCCGCGCGCGCGAGCAGGCGCCAATCCATGTCGGACTGCGCCCAGTTTCCCGCAGCGAAATGCGGGCTTTGGACACCGAGATCGACGAAGGATATGGTCGCCGGGTCGATGTCGGGCAACAATGGACGCCAGTCCTCCATCGAAACCGCGGCCGTTTCGATGCCCACCGCCTTCAGGACCGCGACTTCCATGAGTTCGAATGGAACGGATACCGCCATATCGAATATGCGGCGTTCGAGCTCGAGATTGCCGCGAACATAGTCGTTCTCGGGATCGATCGAGATCTGCTGCTCGCTGCTGGCGACCAGAATGACCGCGCGGGCAACGACGAGCGGCCAGAGCGCGCGCAGCTCCTCCTCGGTGAGCGGATAGACCTCGTGATATGCCTTCACTGCAGGAAGAATGTACTGCGGATCGCCATCAGCCTGATGTAGCAGCGAGGCGCAGGTGACCGCCAGATCGCCGATCAGCCAGCCGCGAATGATGTCGCCGAAATCGATGACGCCGTCAGGGACCAGATGGCCCCGCTCATCACGACGGCTGACAACGTTGTCGCCGGTCACGTCATGGTGCACGGCCTGTAGCCGCAAGGACGGCGCCAGGGGTTGGATTCGCCTCACGGCTGACACCATCGTCTTGGCGATGCGATCACGTGCGGCGCTGTCGGTGATCGCCGACAACAACTGGACCGCGACCGGACCGGCGCGGCGCAGGTCCCATTGCAGGCTGCGGTCGAGACCAGGATGCGTGAAGTCGGCCAGCGACTGCGCCAGGCGGGCGCAGAGAGCTCCCAGTGCCGCCACCGACTCTTTCGGTAGGTGCTTGCGGTGTGTCAGCCCCTCGCCTTCAAGATACTCCAGCAGTCGAACCTGAAAGGTCTGGTCGCGCACGGTGACAGCGACGATGTCCTGCCCGTCCGTCGATGGGATGACGTGAGGAACGCGCGGCGCATCCTCTTTCGTGCCGATGTGGCGGATGGCTGCGTTCTGCGCCTCGAGCTCCACCGTCTCATAGGTCACATGGCATATCTTGAGCACGTAGCTTCGTTCGCCGGTATCGAGGCGATAGTTGCGATCCTGCTGGCTGCCGAGCTCGGTGATCGCTCCTGACAAGCCATAACGCGACTGAAGGATGTCGCCGGCTTCCGCAGCGGTCACGTCAGGGCGTGGCAACGTCGCGCGATCGGCAAGCGTCTCGTCAGTCATGGCATCCCCCGCGGCATGATTCGATTTCGCAGACTACGCAGATAATCGAATCCTTGCCACCGGCAAGCGAGGAGATCGCGGTCGATCGACGGCAAAGCCGCCGCGGCGATCAGCCCATGCGTTCCGATGCGTAGCTGCCCGGACTTGCGGGAAATACGATCGTGCGGTTGCCGTTCAGGAAGACGCGGCGATGGATATGCGCATGGATGGCGCGTGCCAGAACCTGGCTCTCCACGTCGCGGCCGATGGAGACGTAATCGTCGGCGCTCTGAGCGTGGGTGATGCGGGCGGTATCCTGCTCGATGATTGGCCCCTCATCGAGATCAGCCGTCACATAATGCGCCGTGGCGCCAATGAGCTTCACGCCGCGCTCATAGGCCTGCTTGTAGGGGTTGGCGCCCTTGAAGCTCGGCAGGAAGGAGTGATGGATGTTGATGATCTTGCCGGACATCTTGCGGCACATGGCATCGGAAAGGACCTGCATGTAGCGGGCGAGCACAATCAGTTCGGTGCCGGTCTGGTCCACGAGATCGAGGAGCTGAGCCTCGGCCTGCGGCTTGTTTTCCTTCGTCACCTTGATGTGGTGGAACGGAATATCGTGGTTCACCACGACCTTCTGATAATCGAAGTGATTGGAGACCACGCCGACGATATCGATCGGCAGCGCACCGATCTTCCAGCGGTAGAGCAAGTCGTTCAAACAGTGGCCGAAGCGCGACACCATCAAAAGCACCTTCATGCGGCTGGCGCCATCATGGATTTCGGCTTCCATGTCGAATTTCTCTGCGACCGGCTTGAAGCCTTCCTTGAGTGCCGCAAGACCGACGCCTTCTTCTGAAATGAAGCTGACACGGGTGAAGAACTTGCCGGTATCGAGATCGTCGAACTGCGACGAATCGACGATGTTGCAGCCCTGATCGGCCAGGTAGTTCGCGATCGCCGCCACGATCCCGCGCGTCGACTTGCACGTCACCGTCAATACATAGCTCGTCATCTGTTTCCGTCCTTCTCGCGCCGCCTGTCGGCCGGCTGCTTAGATCAAAGCGAAAGTCACGGATAGAGCACCGCGCCTTCATTCGTGCAACTATTTGCAAGAGACGCCATCAGAAGCTTTCAGGTTCCTGGCGCCTCCCCGTCGCGATCAACTTACGGCAGAGCGTGCAAAACTCCGTTCCGCTTGCGTCGTCAAGACGCGTATCCCCGCCGTGGGCCGCACTTACGCGACCCCTTCGACGAAGTCACGTTTTCGAGATGACGGCCAACCGAGCGAAGCGCTCGCTTGATGGAAGCCGACGCCGCGCCTACATCGACAATAAAGATGTAATACGACGGATCCGGCGATATGCGGTTCGCAAGAGTGTGGTTGATAGCCTTGGCAGCAACCGGCGCAAGTTTGGCGCCCGGCGCGAGCTTTGCCGCGGATTGGCGGCGAGCCGGCGAGCCGCAGGTCCAGTGGATCTATCCCTATGCAAACCTGCCGGGCGTCAAGGCGCAGCCGGATCCAAAGGACGAGGAACAGTATAGCTGCCGGACGGAGACGCGGCCGCTGCGCCGCGGATATGACAAAATCTTCCGGACCGGCGGGCTGCCAACCCTCGTCTACGTCTGCGATCGTGACGGCGTGGAAAGTGTCGGCACGCAGGTGCCGCTGCGCGGGCACTATCAGCCGGTCCGCTGACCCGTTGGGCTGCCCAGGCGGTCGCCCCTACTGCGCATTATGAGTGTCCGGGAGCCCGTGCAGCCGGATTTTACGCCCAGCATTGTCCGAACGACAGCTCGCTGGCGACAGCGCGCCCAAGTCCTGATCGCAACCGCAATCAGCAGCCTGATCCGACGTCTTTACCTGCGCTGCTAATGTCTTTGGGGGAAGAAATGGGAAGACCTTATATCGGCCTTCACTTTGCATTTCTTAGGGAAATGGTGCCCAGAAGAGGTGTCACTCAATCCAGCATTATCAATATGATAGTGATATGTGGGACATTGAACCATCGCTATGGATTGTTATGCTTTTTGGATCGCTTGTCCCACAGTCGTGGCCACCGCACCGGCTTTCTGCTACCTCACTTCTATACCTTAACCTTAATTGGCACAGTCAGCGACTGATAGAGAGTATTTACGTTCTCATGGCGCAATTGGACACAGACGGCGAAGTTTTGCTCCTCGATATCGGCGGGAGCCCATCTCCTTGAGCACCACACAGCAACAAAGTATCGATCCCCATAGCCGCTGATATCTTTTTTTCCTGAATATGTTCCAAGCTGTAACGTGCCCTTTTCCCTCAGATTTGGGCCTATGTCGCTGTTGCAAACATACTTACTTTCAAACTTTGGCGGCTCGCCCTCATCTGCCTCCCACTTGCGAAATCGGTGGAAAACATCATCTGCACTAGTCCCGCGCAACAGCCGCCATCCCATGGTGACGCCCAGATACTCTGCTCTCGTGTGTCTTGTTGGAGGGTCGAATGCCAGACAAACCCGTATCTCCTTTTCTCCTTTCATAGTTTGAAAGTCGGAAGGAATAGGAACCTCATAAACGGCGAAATGATCCAACTTCAGTTTGTCCTCGGTAAACAACACGACCCGGGTGTCGTCAGATGTCGCCGCGTCAGTTGGATTTGCGACACCATACCCGCAAGTCGAAAGTAGTTCCTGCTCATTCAGAGGCTCAGGCCGGAGAGAGGGTGCAGTTGGTACGCGGGCAGAAATAGCCAACAGCGCACGGAGCAAATTTGCTGACGCAAGCGGAAACTGCGAGAGAAGTAGTGCCGCTTTATATGAAAGCTGTGGAGCAGAGAACGATGTCCCCGACCGAGCCCTGAACAGTCGCTCAAGAGGCTTGTGATGGAAAGCCCAAATCCCCGCTGAGGGCTTATGGTTGCCGCTAACAAGAGATTGGGTAGGCCCGTCCCATACGGCGTTCCCACCAAAGTCGACAAAATCAGGCTTTACCATGTTACGGACACCGGGTCCGCAACGAGTGAACGGTGCTGGCTCCTCCTTGCCACAGACTGGTTGCACTCCAACCAAATCCTTATCCTCATCAGCGAGGCCATTTGAGTTTGCTATTGCCCCGACGGAGATCAGATTTGCACCAAAAGCAGGCGATATAACCCTAGATGCCTTATCTAGAAGCAGCTTTGGATATGCCTTCAGAATTTGATCGCCGTAGGTAGCTGTCAGATTACCTCTATTGCCCGCTGAAACCACAATTAGAATATCGAGTTCACGCGCGAGACTGTCCAGAGTAGCAGTCCACGTATCAACACGCGAACCGTCGTACACTCTGTCCGCATCGCCCAGCGAAATGTTAATTATTCGGCATCCGTACTCGTCGTGTAGACGCCGTATTGACTTCTCCATCAGTTCCGGCACCGACATTTCGGAGGGAAATTTTCCCGTGTTGGTCGTTACTCTGGCGCTTGCGATCCTGAACTGAGCGTCGAAGTTCCCGGCTTTCAATCGCGCTTCAATGTCACCAAATGCGGCCACTGATGCCACTGACGTGCCGTGTCCGCCCTCATCGTCGGAGCCAAACGTGCTCACCACGGTGAATGATCCTGCTTCCGTCGGAGCTAGTAATTTGTGTCCAAAATTTACTCCGCTATCCACTATGCCGACCACAACAGCGTCGTCTGCTGGGGGAGTGCCAGCATCTATTTGGCCGGACTGAACGTCACTGATATCGGTGGGACCTAAATCAGGTTGAGGTGGCAAGTCCATCACCGAAAGTTCAGGCAAGTTCAACGCACCTCTAAGGGCATCTCCGTTACATATTGCCCTTACCAGCAAAATGCTCTTGCCGTTGTAGGTACTAATAATTTCGCCCCCCATGGGGCCTATCGTGTTTTCAAATCGATAGATGAATAGTGCGGCATCTTCATCTGAACTTGGTCTATGCAATTCGAAATCAAGTATGTAGTCGGTGCTCGCATCAAACGTGTCGACGCTATCGAAACCTGCTGCACGAAGCACTCTGCCAATTCGATCCGCTGGCTCGACGAGCGATACGGCTTCGATAGAACCAATCAACTGCGCAAACTGGGGGCCTTTCTGCCCATCGGGTATCCCGCCGCGATAGGCATCTACCTTTTGGTGGAAGGCTTGCAAGGATTTGTCGTCGGCGAAGAGTACAGTAGTCTTGTCGCCGTCGATTGACAGCACACTTAGACCGAGTTTGCGCCAATCGTCTTCGGTAACGAGCCCTGCAACTTTGATCTTCAGGATCAACGATGGGTCGACCCCAGCTACCGGCGGGAGCTTCTCAAACTCTGATTGAGTGGTGGCGATCTCCGATTTGAGGCGACCACCGTGACCAACAGGTTCTCGCTTTAAGCCACCCGGAAACCCACTGTTCTTTCTTCTGACAAGTTCTCCCTCAAGGCGCTTTAGTGGAAGATGCGCATATGTCGCCATAAGTTCCCCGGCAAAATCAATTATTCCGGAGCTTGAACATTGCTCCTAATTGCAATCCGCCTCTTTTCATCTTTCATGGCGGCCATAAAGCTGTATCTACTCAAAGTTGATTTTCTATTGATAATTTCCCGCTTTATTGCAGACATACAAATTCGCTCGATTTCGGCAAATGACATGCCCTCGAGCGCCTCCAAAAACTCTTCAAAATCAATTTCGGCACGGAAATTTCGCGTCTTGACGCGCAACAGCTTTCTAATCTGATGCCGTGTCGGCGGCTTAAATAACAACACTTCATCGAAGCGCCTCCAAGCAGCATCATCTATGGAGGACTGCAAGTTTGTCGCCGCGATGAGCAGCCCACGCCCCCTATAAGCTTCAATCATTTTCAGGAGGCTGTTAACAACTCGCCGAATTTCATTGTGCTCGGAGTTATCCGTTCTTGTGCGGGCTAAGGCATCAAATTCATCGAGAAAAAGCACGCTGGGCGTATTCATTGCCGCTTCGAAAAGCTGCCTCAGATTGCTTGCAGTTTCACCAAGATACGTCGTTATGATGCCATCCAGACGAGCAACAAACAGCGGCAGGTGTAATTCGTAGGCGATCACTTCCGCGCAGAGTGTTTTGCCGCAACCGGGGGGTCCGCAGAAAAGCAACTTTGATCTCGGGGAAAGGCCATGACGACGGAGATCGTCCCCGCGACGAAACTCCTCCACCACTTCTGAAAGCAGCCTGAAGTTCTCGGTATCAAGGACTATGTCTGAAGCCTGATGCTGCGGCTCGATAAATTGGAATAAATCTGCACCATTACTGTTGGTCCGTGGGACGGCCTGAAACTTGGCGCTTGGTTTTGGCGACTTGGCTTGAGCGGGCTTCTTCAACATTGGTGGGCGTATGGTTCTGTCCTCCTCCACCGATGCAAATTTCGATTTCACTTGATAGTCCTCGCTGAGACGACTTGCAAAGGCGAAGCCCTTATAGTCAGCTTTCATCGCATTCTCTCAAATTGAGGCTGTTTCACTTAGCCCGGTTTTAAGGCAGACCATTCTCGGATAACGAGAATGCTTATATGAATTACTGCGCCGTCGCTACTGGGATACAACACCGTCCGGCAACTCACGCAGCCTCCACGAGTATCGCTAGGTTGCAATTTTAAACATTAACAACGGGTTGCAAGATCGACTTCCGTAGCGTGGCCGAATTAATCCACAACGTAGTGCTTCAATTTGATCGCCTTCCGACCGTAGCCACCATTTTTTCTCTGCTGTCTCGCAAGCGCTTGCCCCAGCGAGACATCGCCCAATCATTTAGTAGTTGTCTCAATAGAGTTATCTCTAGCTTTTGGTGCAACATGTTGCATTATGTCCAGGATGCTATTGAGACACGGGGAACGAAATGCTGGTTGGATACGCCCGAACCTCCACCGCCGAGCAGGCAGCAGGTCTGCAAGCCCAGATCAGAGACCTTGAGACCATCGTCGGATGTGAGAAGCTCTTCAGCGAGCAGGTCTCGTCGGTGGGGCAGCGGTTGCAACTGAGTGCGGCGCTCGACTTCGTTCGCGAAGGCGACACACTGGTCGTGACGAAGCTCGACCGCCTCGCCCGGTCCACGTCGCATCTCCTGTCGCTTGTCGAGCAACTGGACTGGAAGGGGGTAGCGCTCCGCATTCTCGATTTCGGCGGCGGCGAGGTGGATACGAAATCGCCATCCGGAAGAATGCTGCTGACCGTCTTTGCGGCCATGGCCCAATTTGAGCGCGAGGTGATGTTGCAGCGGCAACGGGAAGGCATTCTCGCGGCAAAGGAGGCGGGCAAATATAAAGGCCGTAAGCCCACTGCCCGGATGAAGGAAGTAGAAATCCGGGAGCTAAAGAAAGCTGGGTTGGGGGCAAGCGCCATCGCTCGGCAACTCGGGATTGGCCGCGCCTCGGTTTATCGTGCGCTTGCTGATTGAAATTGAGCCATCTGCTACCTTTGACAAACACAACTATCCGCGCGAAATAGAACGCAGAGCGGTACGTGCCGCTTCGGGGCGTAGTAACCCCATCATAGCTAGGTAGATGCCGCGACATGGCATCACTCTTCGACCTATGGTCGGGGAGCTTGCGGCGTATGTCCAAGTTCTCTGAACCAAAGGCCGTGAGGCCGTGCTATGCGGTTACTAACTCCCCGATCACCAGAGGATCGAAGGGCACTTTCGCGGGGGACGCACCCGCGATGACCGCCCGCCGGGGAGCAGTTTTGATGGGGCTCAAGCCTATAGTTGTCGCTGCGTTGTCGCTGGTCGCTTTATCCGGGACGTGTGCGGCCGAGACCGCCACGCAGGATTTTGGGAAGTGGCAGGTCCGAGCAAACGTCGATCCGATGACGGATCAAAAGATTGTGACAATGACACTCGTTGCCGAAGACGTTGACGCAATCGATCTGGACCCCGTTACGCTCATCCTTCAGTGCAGCAAGGAAAACGGCGCAGCAGGCATCGCGTGGCAGCATCGGTTTCTTGGCGGTGAAAAAATCGGCGAATTTACTACGAAAGAGATGACGCTGCGTATCGACAAGGGGCAACCGTTTGCCGAAGACTGGCAGGTTCTCGATGACGGAACCACCACGCGCATTCCCAGCGTCGAGCGCCTAATAACAAGGGTGCGAGAAGCCGAACGCTTTGTTGTCCAGACTACACCCTATAATGAGCTTCCAATTGCGGCTGTCTTTGATGTTAGGGGGGTCAAGGATGCGCTGTTGGCGCACCGTCCAGAGTGCGACTGGTTCATCCGCGACCTTCTCTGGGAGGAGTACCAGCAAAAGCTAAAGGCATCGGCGCAGTCAACCCAATGAGCATGGTCAAACCCCTCCGACAATGGAAGTGGGGTGTTCTCCCGCGCTACAACGGGTTCGAGCATGACGAGCGCGTTCGCGGCTGGCAGCTTGTTCGTTGGTTCGAGGACAACGGCTGGCTGAGCCCGGCTGCAACTTGTTGCATTTCCGGCAGCAGTGAGCGTGTCTCCCGGCATTCCGAAGATTATTCTCGCCTCGCACCGTATCCGCTTTGTCAGTCGGTTCATCTTGCCCTTCATCGGCGCTTTAAGCATCCAGACGCTTGGCGCAGGATTGTCAGCCGATATTCACTCACAGGCGAGGAATGGTTCGCCCGGCTGTCTCTGGTCCCAATAGACCTTGCAGGCGAGCTACGGGCCAAACATGGACCGGAAATTGCCGACATCTTCGCTCGCGCTCCAATCCCGGAAGGCGTCACTATTCCCCGTTCTCAGATTTATCGAAGGAATATTGAATGAAAAGCTCGGAAGAAAAATCAGCACGCACGACTGCAATCATCGCTGCTGCCGCCATGGTCATTTCCATCAATCCGGCTCTGGCATATGACCGGAGGGACGCAACCTATGTTACTTCTTCGAAGAGCCGGACCGTCCTCGACTATATTGTTTGCTTGGAAGGTGTGGTCAGCAACACCCCCAAAAAGATGTCGATAGCGACGTCATTGGAAACGGCGGAGAAAACCTGCCGCGAAAAAGCGAAGAAACTTGTCGCGTCCCCCTCAGAGCCCAACGCCGAAGATATCCGGGCCATGATCTTAGAGTGCGGCTTCCGTCCCGGTGACGGAAGCCCAGACGCGGGATGTGGGATGCGGCAGGAGGCATCTGCTGAGCGCACGCCTCCACAAGCTCCATCGGCTTCCGCTGGCAAGTATCGGCTGTCAGGGACCGAGCAACTAGCAGTGCAAACCGGGGTGCGCCGGGCACTGAAGGACCCTGTGAGCGCGATATTTGGCGGTATGGCCGCTGCCCGCGATAAGGAGGGTTTTGTCTATGTGTGCGGCTCGGTCAATGCAAAAAACAGCTTCGGAGGCTACATCGGTCATCAGCCGTATTTCGGCATGCTTGTTGGAAACGGCCCGAGAGTTGGATTTGCCGTAGCGGGTCTCGGCGGCGTGAAGACGGAGAGCGAGGCAATTCTAAAAGTCTGCCGTGATCGCGGTATAATTTGACTAGTTTCTGAAACGGCAGCGTGTCGACATGCGCAATCAGTGCGGGGCCGGCGTGCGTGAAACTTGTTGCAACAAGTCTAAACTGACCGGCGTATACAAGTGCCCGCAGCAGCGGGCTAGCTATTGAATATTCTGGCTGAAGTCAGTCGGATGAGTACGATTTACGTGTAGAGCGGGGTAATGCTGCTCTACCCACGGGGCCACAATATCAAGAACCGCTTGTCGGCCCTTCTCTTCGTAGTCATGTGCCTCCGGTAGAAGAATTTGTAGTTCTTGCGGCATTTCGGTCGCATCACGCCAGTAGTTAAAAATAATATGGCAGTGCGGGTACCGCGAGATATTGTCGAGCTTGCGATATGCGAGCCGGGCATGGATCGCACATTGTGCCTCTGCCGCCCACAGCGCGCCGCCTCGCCAAAGAGGATAAGTGTTTACCACTGCTTGACACCACTTGAGCGCGTCAATCAATTCTCGGGAGGAGACGTCGCGTTTTTGAATTATAGTCTCTATCGGCGACAGCCGTTCGTGGCGAGGCTGCCAATCGATATGAGGCGGACGCGCTGAAGCGAAATAACTCCCTTCGTAACCCAAGAAGCAAAAACTATCGGAGTTCAGGTTGATGATGTTGTCATTTGGCTTCAGCCTCAGAGGTCCAGCGCTATGCGCATTTGCAAGGCTTTCAAGCTGTTCGCTTGCCGCTGCCACCGCATGATAAGTCCTGCCAAGAATAATAACGTTGTCGGCATAAGCCCGAAGACGAATATCGGCGCTCAAACCTGCGAGCAGATTAGCGACGACCATCTCGGCGGCAATTGGTGAGCAAGCGGAACCTTGCGGCAGACCTCTGAGGGGAAGAAGGCCGGTACTGGCTACTGCGGTAGATAAATCGTCTATGTTTGTCCGATCATCAGACCGACCATCCCAAACGACATTCTCTACGACCCCTCTGGGCAGAGGGCGCAGTATATTCACAAGCCCTTCCAAGCGGATTTGCTGATAGAACCGTCTTATGTCTCGTTCCACCGCATAGGTAAATCCATCCCGGAAGTCTTGCTCCAAGGCTTTAAGAGCCTCGGGCACCCCCTTAATCGTGTATTGATCAGGGCGTGGTTCGTGTACGGCTTTGAGCACGGCGCGAACCATGTTTTGACGCGCTTTTTTTCTCGGGCCGAATATTGTGATGAGACGTGCACTTTGCAGAGTAGTGGCAGGTTTCTCATAGTGTCCGACCGCCTCAGGTTCGCGGTTGAACAAATCCAAAGTGGAGGCTTGGCTGATAACAAGGTCAGGCGGATACCGGTGTAGCATTTTGCAGCGCACGATGCCTCGGAACAGATAGTACAGCTTCGCATCTGGCGACTTCAGGAACTTGTCAATGAAGAGACGTCTTGCGTTACGGTCTCGGGCATTGCCCAAGCGCCTTTCAATTTCTCTTGCCCGCGCGCCTGCACGCTCCACGTCAGCGACTAGGAGCGGATAACGCTCAGCGTAATCCCGATAGTTCAAAGCCCTCATGTCATCCATATAGGGCTGTGACGAGCCGCTTGGCAATGCCCCGAGCCGGTCGTCACCGGATGCAACAGTTGCACGGGTCGATATGGTGTGAGATCGCGATGTAACCTACATGTGTAGGTGGCATTTGTTGCAGCAGAAACATATACTTAACGGGACATCCCGGCTTGCGTTCCCGGTGAGCATCAGGCATGGTCGTCAAGTCTGACGTATGTCAGCGTTTAGATGGCTTCTGCGATCTATAGGGGCAAATACCGCATGCAATCCCCGTAGCTCTCGGACTTTTCAGAGATTACCATCATGTCCAGCTTGTCTTCACAACGAGCCGACATTCTACCTTTGTCGCTTCCTCCTTTGGGGATCAACCGAGAACAGGCCGCAGCACTCATCGGTGTCAGTGCGACCACTTTCGACAGGAGCGTGGCAGCAGGCATCATGCCATCCCCTCGCATTCTCGGTGGGAGGTGCCTCTGGGATGTTGCCGAGCTAACCGCTGCGTTCCGAAAACTACCCCACAAAGATGGCGAAACTGATCTCAACGTATCGGTTGTCACTATGCAACATGAGAACCCTTGGGATGCCGCAAAAATCCAATAATAAGCTTCCTAAGGGGGTCTCCGTAGACCGGGACTTTCGCAACGGTAAGCCCCGGTACTATTTTCGATCAACTGGCCGCCCGAAGGTTCGGTTGCGGGAAATCCCCGGCACTACAGCGTTTGAAGAAGAGGTCGCTTGCGCGAGGCTCGGCGTTGCCTATCTTCCGAAAGACCGGACACATGTGGCACCAACGCTAGAAGAAGCTAGACAAGCAAAAGCGGGCTCATTGCTGTGGCTGGTGCGCGAATACAAGCGGCGGGCAAAAAATCTCCTTGCACCCGACCAGCTTGCACGTCGCGCTCGCCTCCTCGAAGAGATATGCGAGAGCATGCACGGGAGCGTGAAGCGTGGTGATCTTCCATTTGCCGCAATGGAAAAGCGTCATGTCATCGAAATTCGAGACGAGATCAAATCTACGCCCGGCGCGCAGAACAACCTAATCAAGACGCTTTCTGCAATGTTCGGTTGGGCGATGGAGGTTGGCATCGCGGAGAAAAATCCCGCGCTCCGGATCAAAAAGCTTTATTCTGGAGACGGTTTTCACACATGGACAGTCGAAGAGGTTCGGCAATTCGAGACGCGCCATCCTTCCGGTACAAAAGCAAACCTTTTTATGCATCTTGCACTCTTCACCGGTCTCCGCCTTCAAGAGTTGGCAATTCTGGGACGGCAGCACGTCCAAAACGGGCAACTTGTTATCCGGCCCGGCAAAACGAGGAAATCCAGCGGCGCGATCATCGACATTCCTGTGCTGACAATCCTGCAAGATCACTTGGATCAACTTCCAGCTACGCAAATGACGTTCATGTGCACGGAGGGGGGCAAGCCTTTCAGCACGAACGGGCTAGGCAATAAGATGCGGGATTGGTGCGATCAGGCAGGCCTTGCGCATTGTTCGACCCATGGACTTCGAAAAGCCGGTGCAACCATTGCTGCCGAAAACGGCGCAACCGACGACGAGTTGATGGCGATCTATGGTTGGACGACGAAAAAGCAGACGACGCTTTATACGAAGCAAGCCGACAGGAAAAAACTCGCGGCGGCGGCTATACACAAACTGATACCGGCACAAAAGTAGCACAAACGTTGTCCCACACCCCGGAGGGTGCAAAAATGTGGGGCAATTTTCGATGAAAAAGTCAACAATATCAATGTTGACAAAAAGGGAATGGTGCCCAGAAGAGGACTCGAACCTCCACGCCTCGCGGCACAGGTACCTGAAACCTGCGCGTCTACCAATTCCGCCATCTGGGCGACGGAGAGCCATGTACGGGGGCGGCCCCTTGCTGTCAACAGGGTTTTTGAAGTTTTCCTGACAGGCAGCAAAAAAGTCGTTGATGCCACTCTTCGCCAGCGCGGTTGCAATCTGAGGCGGCCGCGATAGCGATTGCTGCAAAGGCGTCCTATATACACAGCAGAAAGGATCGTCTGATGGCCGGCTCTCGTAATTTTTGCCTGATCGCGCTCTTCTCCCTGCTGCCCTACACGGCGTTTGCGATGCCGCTCGGCGTGTCTCCGCCCGCCGCCGGCGCATCGGACATCATCCGTGTTGGGTCGACGATGTGTGACGCGCGCGGCTGCTTCACTTTCGGGCCGGTCCAATCGTTCCGCCCGTCCTATGTGCAGCCGAACTATCGGCCGCCGACGGCCACCGGTCCGACCTACTATCGGCCGGCTGCGCGAGGTCGCGGACCGCTCTATTACGATCCCCCGCCCGTGCGCACGGTGCAGCCGAAGGCACAGGGACAACAGTTCCATGTGGATTGGTGCCGTAACCAGTACCGGACCTACAATCCGAAGACTGATCGGTTCCTGACCTATGAGGGTATCTACAAGACCTGCAACTCGCCTTACGACTAGGCTCAGCTTTCCAGCGAAGTGCGATCGACATGGCCGAGATCCCGGCCGGGTTCGATGATGTCGCGCACGCGCTGCTTCAACTCCTTCGGACCGGGAAAGCCGCCATCGCGCTTGCGCTCCCAGATCAGGTCGCCATCGACCCGGATTTCGAAATTGCCGCCGGTGCCGGGAACGAGCGCCACTTCGCCGAGACTGTCGGTGAAGGTCTGCAGAAGTTCCTGCGCCATCCAGCCGGCGCGCAGCAGCCAGTTGCATTGGGTGCAGTAGAGGATCGTCACGCGGGCTTTCTTGTCGCTCATATCAGGGGTTTCCTTTCGTCACTCCGATTTAAGAACTGCCGTGGCGTGGCACAATCCGTATTGCAATCACCGGGCGCTTGGTGTTCCTCTCGGAGCCAGAAATCGTACTGGAGATGCTGATGCGGGTCGCCGTCATCGAAAACATGAAAAGCACGCCGCTCGGCTCGCTGGGGCTGGCGCTGGCGGAAGCCAAGGCCGAGATCGAGCACTTCTACCCCTGGATCGACGGCAAGCTACCGGCAGGCATTGCCGATCATGACGCTCTGGTGGTGCTCGGCGGCGAGCAGAATGCGATCGACGACGCGAACTATCCCTACCTGCCAGGACTTGCACAGCTCATGCGCGACTTCGCCGAGGGCGACAAGGCGGTGCTCGGCATCTGTCTTGGGGCGCAGATCCTGGCGCGCGCCTACGGTGCGGAGAACCAGCTGAATGCCGGACTGGAGTTTGGCTGGCACTCGATCAGCAAGTCCGAGGATGGGCACGCGGATCCGTTGCTCTCCGGCCTCGAGGCGGATTTCACGACATTCCAGTGGCACAGCGACACCTTCACGCTGCCGCAGGGTGCGACCCGTCTTGCCGTCAGCGAGCTTACTCAGAACCAGGCGTTTCGTATCGGGCGCGCGGCCTACGGCACTCAGTTCCATTTCGAGGCCAGCGCATCTGTCATCGAGAGCTGGAAGGGCGAGTTTGCGGAATCGATCGAACAGATGGAGCCGGGCTGGCATGAACGCTACGCGGCTCTTGCCTCCGCGCACGCCGCGGCATCAGATGCTACCGGCCTTGCCATCGGCCGCAATTGGGTGCGCATGATCCGAGCGGAAGTCCGATCACAGCCCATGGTCGCCGGCGCTTAAGCCGGCGACCTGACATCCCTAGCCGGCTTAGGTGGCGGAGCGGATCCAGACGAGCATTTCGCCGGGCGCGCGGTTGTCCCACAGATGGTAAGGCACAAAGCGGGCCGTACCCGTTCCAGCTGCCGGCGGCTTGGTCCGATAGAGCGTCGCACCCCAATCCGACTCATCCTTGGTCACAGCGATATCGAGAGCCACCGCACCACCGAGTTCGGCGATCTCAGCCGTCTTCGCGGATATATCCTCGCCGAGCCTGATTCCGTTTAGGCCTGCGCCGTTATCCGTCGCCTCGACGCAATAGACGAGCGGGCCACGCATCAGGGCAGTCCGTCCGGCATCCTGCCGCACCAGCGGGTTTGCCCAGAGAGCGCGTGTTTCGAGTGGAATGTTCAGGTCGATCTTGTCGCCATCGCGCCATTCGCGTTCGATGCGGGCGTAACCATCGAGTTCGACCGAGCCGAGATCGATTGTCTCACCGTTGACGGCAAGTGTCGTCCCCTTTGCCCATTCCGGGATGCGCAGCGAAACCGCAAAGCGTGCCTGCTTGCTCGTCTTGATGTCGAAGTGGACGGCCCCGTGCCACGGATAGCGGGTCTTTTGCGTCATCTCGACATTGGCATCCGCGATCTTGAACCGCGCGCGTCCTTCGCCATAGAGGTGGACGGCGATCTCGTCATCCGCGACGCCATACATGTAGGACCCGATAGAGGCGAGCAGGCGGGCAATGTTCGGTGGGCAGCAGGGGCAATGGTGCCAGACCCAGCGATGATGCTTGCCGACACTTTCCAGCGGGTTCTCGTAGAAGAACGTCTTGCCGTCGAGCGAGAGCCCGGCCATCGCGCCGTTGTAGAGTGCCTGCTCCATGATATCCGCATAGCGCCGGTTCGGGCCGCGGCCGAGCATGCGGTTTGCCCAGAACACCAGACCGACGGAAGCGCAGGTCTCGGCATAGGCGCTTTCGTTCGGCAGGTCATAATAGTCGGTGAAGCCCTCATTGGCGGCCGCCGGCCCGATGCCGCCGGTGACATACATCTGCTTGGTCGTCAGATCGTCCCACAAGGTTTCTAGGGCGCCGGTCAGGCTGTCGTCGTTATATTCCGCCGCGATGTCGGCCATGCCGGAATAGAGGTACATGGCACGAACGGCGTGGCCGACGACCTTTTTCTGTTCGCGAACCGGCTGATGAGCTTGGCCGTACTCATAGGTCTTCTGGTGAAAGTCCGCTGCACTGCGGCCGTCGCGGTTCGCCTCGTCGGTGAAGAAGTGCGGCTCGGTTCCGCGCTCATCGACGAAGAACTTGGCAAGGTCCAGATACTTCTTCTCGCCGGTCGCGCGGGCAAGCTTGACCAGTGCCAGCTCGACTTCCTCGTGGCCGCAATAGCCAGGAATCTTGCCCGGGCCATGACCGAAGACCGTAATCATGTAATCGGCAAAGCGGCACATGATATCGAGCATCTTGCGCTTGCCGGTGGCCTGATAGTAGGCGACGGCGCCTTCCATCAAGTGGCCGGCGCAATAGAGTTCGTGGTGGTCACGCAGGTTGGTCCAGCGACGCTCGGGCTGAACCCGCTGGAACCAGGCATTCACATAGCCGTCCTTGTCCTGCAGTTTCTCATACATGTCGACGATGGCGTCGACCCGGGCTTCGAGCTCCGGATTGGCCCGGCGATAGAGCGAATAGGCCACCGTCTCGATCGATTTGCCGAGGTCGCTATCCCAGAACATCTGCGTCGAGCCGCCCCAGGGACCGATGGGGATCACGACGCCGGGGCTCGGCTTGGTGACGTCGATCGCCTGCAGCATACCCGCCGTGACGCAACGGTCGAGCAGCGTTTCAGCGGTGCTGTCGCAGATCGCGTCCTGGCGCTCCCCGAACAGCCCGTGCACATCGACATCCGGCACGGGAAGCGGGCGAAACTGGCGGTCTCTTTTCAACTTGTTCATGGCTTGATCCATCTTTCTTCAGAAGTCATTTCACCGCGCCGGCCATCAGCCCGCGCATGTAGTAGCGTTGCAGAAGCAGGAAAACGATGAGGCAGGGGATCGTCATGACGGCGACACCTGCCTGCACGGCGCCCCAGTTGATCGCCCCGAGACGGCCGGCGCGCACGGCCATCATCAGGACGGGCAGCGTGTATTTCTCGTTGCTGGAGAGCAGCACGAGCGCGGCCAGAAATTCGTTCCAGGCATTGAGGAAGGCAAAGATCGCCACGGTCGCGACGCCCGGCAGCACAAGCGGCAGCAGAACCAGCACGAGCATCTTCAGGTCATGGGCGCCGTCGATACGCGCGGCCTCCTCGATCTCCTTCGGCACCGCGTCAAAGGCGTTGCGCATCATGAACACCGAGAACGGCAGCTGCAGCGTCACGTAGACCAGCGTCAGGCCGAAGAGCGAGTTGTTGAGCCCGAGCCTGGCGAGGATGATGAAGAGTGGCGTCAGGATCGACTGGAAGGGGATCATCAGCGTCGCGATGATCAGGATGAAGAAGACATTCTTCATCGGAAAGCGATAGCGCGAGAAACCGTAACCGGCGAGCAGGCTGATCACCACGGTCAGCACCACGGTCGCAACCGACACGATGAGCGAATTGAGCGTGTGCTGCCAGATGCCGGCACCGAAACTGTCGAGCGAGCGATAGGAATCGAAGCTGATACCGTTCGTCGGCCATGGCGGCAGCGGTGGCAGCCGCGCCTCCGTGCCATGCCGGAGTGAGGCCAGCAGTGTGATGACAAAGGGAGCGAGAAAGAAGATGGTGATGGCAATACCGGTGCCGTGATAGGCGGCCTGCCCGCGGATTACACGGCTTTTCTTGCGACCGGTGACGAGGCTCATCAGCGCTCCTCCCCGACACGCAGCAGCCAAAGCTGCACGACGCTGATGACCACGAGAATGGCCAGAAGCGCAATCGACAGCGCCGCGCCGTACCCGAGATTGAAGGACACGAAGGACTGGTTGAAGATATAGTAGACGACAGAGATCATTCGGTTTTGCGGCCCGCCTGAGGTCATGATGTAGAACTGATCGAAGGCGAGGATCGAGCCGGTCACGGAGATGATCAGCGCGAGCGCGATCGTCCTGCGCATCAACGGCAGCGTCAGAAAGCGGAAGCGCTGCCACCAATTGGCGCCATCGACGACGGCGGCCTCCGTCAGATCGGTCGGGATCGCCTGCAGCCCGGTCAGCAGGATGATCATTGTAAAGCCGGCTATCTTCCACACGACCATGACGCAGATCGTCAGGAATGCGCTGTCGAAGGTGGCAAGCAGATTGGGGCTCTTCTCGACAAGTCCGAGCGCCTTCAAGGCAGGACCGATGAAACCGCTGTCAACATTGGCCAGCCACACCCAAAGCAGCGATGCAGAGGCCAGACCGACGACGACGGGCAGGAAGATGACGGTGCGATAGGTGCTGACGAAGGCTCGCTGTCGCTCGACGAAAAGAGCAAGCGGAAAGGCGACCGCGAAGATAAGGATCGTCACGATGACCGTATAGTAGGCGGTGAAGTTCAGCGCCGCGACGAAGCGGCCGTCATTGAACATGCGGAAGTAGTTGTTGAAGCCGATCCACCGCTGGGCGCCCATCAGCGGCCAGTTGTGAAGGCTCATCCAGGCGGTAAATCCGACCGGCAGCACGAAGAACATGATCACCAGAAGCATCGCCGGAGCGATATAGAGGAGGCCCGTCCATTCCGGTCGTGGGGCACGTCTGCGCACGCATGCTGTCTGCTTTCGACCCGTCACGGTCATCGAAACACTCCGCATCATTCCTAGTAAAATCGGCCGGAGGACTGCCACACCCTCCGGCCACGGCCTCTGGGAGATTATTGGCCGCTGTCGATGATCGACTGCATCTCCGACTGTGCATTCTTGAAGGCGCCGTCCACGTCGTCACCGAAGATGGCCGCATTGGTAAAGGTCGCCCACGGACCGTTGGCGCTGTTGATCAGATCGTTGAACTGCAGCGTGTAAGGTGTCTTGGCGACCGAGATGGCCTTCAGGCCGACCTGCAACCTCGGATCGAGGCCCTCGAGCACCTTGTCGGCGATATCACCACGGGTCGGCAGGCTACCGTACTTCGCCATGATCTTCTGGCCGTCCATCGAATAGATATATTCGAGGAATTCCTTCACTGCGTCGATCTTCTTGGTGCCCTTGGTGATGACGAAGTTGTCACCGCCGGCAAAGGAGGACGGATTGCCGTCAACGCCCGGGATGAGCGTCACGCCGAAGTTGATGTCGGGATGCTCGGTCACCAGTGTGCCGATCGCGAAGGCGCCAAGGCTCTGCTGGCCAATCTTGCCGTTGGTGAAGCTCAGGAAGTTGGCACCGTTGTCGCTGGCGGCACTTGCCGGGACGAGGTCCTTCTTCACCATGTCGCGATAATAATCGACCGCCTTGCGCATCTGCGGGGTGTCGAGCGTCGCCGTCTTGCCGTCGGCCGACAGGATATCGGCACCTGCACCCCAGGTGAGCGGCGTGAACGTGAAGATCATGCAGCCGCCGCAGCCGCCGCCGGAGAAATAGAAACCGTAGGTATCGTCACCGACCCTGCGGATCTTCTCGGCGTTGGCGGTGATTTCCTCCCAGGTCGCGGGCGCCTTTTCAGGATCAAGTCCCGCCTTCTTGTAGAGGTCCTTGTTCCAGGCGAAGACCGAGGTTTCGACCGACAGCGGCAGGCCGTAGACGCGGTCCTGATAGGTGCCGAGGCGGACGTGCGACGGCGACAGCGAATTGAAATAAGGCAGCTTCTTTGCCCAGTCTGTCAGGTCTTCCAGCTGCCCCGCAGCAGCAAAGGCAGGGTTATAGATGAGGTCCATCGACAACGCATCCGGCGCCTGGCCGCCAGCGATGGAGGTGGCGTATTTCTGGACAAGCTCCGAGAACGGCACCTCGGTCGCGACGACCTGGTTCTCGTGACTGGAGTTGTAGGCTTCGACAACCTTTTTGAAGGATTCGCCGATACCGGAACGAACCCACATTTCGACTTTCTCGGCGGCCGATGCTCCGGACACCAGGCATAGGGTGGCAACGCTTGTCGCAGCCAACAGACGCTTAATCATGGCACTCCTCCCAAATTGGCGCACTCCTCCGCGCCGGTTCCTCATCTCCTGGGGCTTTGGGCCCCGCATGACTGCCGCACCACGAGGCGGCACGGCAATTTCCTGACGCCCGGCTCCACTGGGCGTCCCTCGGCCAGCGCCAGAATCGTCAATCCGGCCTGGCGCCCCAGCTCCTTCAACTCCATGTCGACGGAAGTGAGCGGTGGCCGCGTCTGGCCGGCGACAATCTCCCAATTGTCGAATCCGACTACGGAAACATCTTCCGGCACCCGAATACCGCGCTCGCGCAGCGCATCGACAGCACCACGCGCGATCTGATCGTTTCCGCAGAAGATCGCGTCCGGCTTTTCGTCCTGACGGCTCCATATCTGCGCGACGGCCTCGTGGCCCCAGGCTTCCGCCCACCGGCCGAACATGACGATCCCCTCCCCGCCGATAACATTGCGGTAGGCACCCGCGCGCTCACGAACCGAGAAGAAATCCTCCGGCCCCGTGATATGCGCGATCCGTCGACGGCCCATCTTCACCAGCCACTCCACCGCCAATCGCGCACCCTGCGCGTCGTCGGAGCGGAAGGTGACGCTCGTCGGCGTCCCTTCGGTGAAGGCGTAGACCACGGGGACATGCAGGTTCGACAGATCGACCGGAAGCTGCCGGTCCAATCGCTTGCCGGTGGCGATAATGCCATCCACCTGCTTTTCCAGCATGGCATCGACATGGGTCTGACCGAGCGCCGGATCGTCTTCGATGGCGCAGAGAAAAACCGAAACGCCGTGATCGACGAGCGCTTCGGAAATACCGGCCATGACCGGCAGCGTGAAGCGGCCGTAGGTATCGTTGGTCAGCAGCCCGATAGTGAAACTGCGCTTGCTCAAGAGGCCCCGGGCGAGCGCATTCGGGCGGAAACCGACCTCGCCGGCAATGCGCTTTACCCGCTCCCGGGTTTCGACGCTCATCCGACCGGTTTCGTTCAGCGCCTTCGAGGCGGTGGAAATACTGACCCCCGCCGCCGCCGCGACGTCGTGGATGGTAATCCGGCCTCTTTTTCCTCCCGCGACGTTCACCGCGCTTCTCCCCATTTGCAGATGAGAAAAGCTTTTCCCAACCGAAGCGTCAAGTGAGAAAAGGTTTTCTCAAGCAAAAATCATACAATTGCCATCAGCGCCTCAGGAGCGGCCGCGAATAACGAAAATCGCGGCAGGCCAATGCCCGCCGCGATCCAAAACTTGAGCGATGTGAGCTTCGATCAGCCTTTGATCGTCTCCTTGCCTTCTTCCAGCAGACGGGCGGCCGCTTCGGCAGGCGTCGTCCGCTCGAATGCAAGCTCATCGGCAATCGGGCGGAAGACGCGCTGGTCGAATTGCGTCGAACCGAGCGGCGCAGGAGCAGGGTACTCGCCCACCTGATCCTTCAGCAGGTTTACATACTGCACGGTAGCCTGTTCGGCTGGATTGAGTTGCGGAAGAATCGCCTCGCGCACGGTAGGCGACATAGGCACGCCGCGCTCCACGCCAAGGATCTTGCCGGCCTCGACGTTATTGACAAAGAAATCGATGAACTTGGCGGCAGCCTCACCGTTCTTCGTGGCTCCGCCGACGCTCCAGATCAACGCCGGGCGATAGTAGTGGCCGGAAGGACCACCCTTCTTTTCGCGCGGCAGGAGCGTGATCGCAAGCTTGTTCTTGGAAATCAACTGGTAGCCGACGAGCTGATTGGAATAGGCCATGCCCATCGCCGACTTGCCGAGCGCGAGTGCGTTCGTGTCGATGGTGTTCTGGTCGAGCGTCTGAACGTCGGCAGCGACCGTGCCGCCCTTCTTGCGCAGATCTTCCCAGAACGTGTACCACGCCGTTGCATCGTCGGCATTGAAGCCGAGCTTGCCGTCGGCATAGAGGCTCTTGCCGCGCTGGCGCAGCCAGGCATCGAAGACGTAGGTGTAGCGCGCGCCATAAGGGCCGCCCCAGTAGTTGTTCTTGCCGCCGGCCTTCGTCAGCTCGACTGCGATCTTGGCGTACTCGTCCCAGGTCAAATCCGCCGTCGGTACCGGAATGCCTGCCTTTTCAAAGGCCGTCTGGTCGAAGAACAGCGCGAAGGAGTTGAGGCCGAGGCCGATGCCGTAGAGCTTGCCGTCGACCGTCGTCAGCTTCAACATATCCTTGCCGAACGAGTCGACCTTCAGCGTCGAAGGCACGAATTCGTCGAGCGGCAGGCATGCGCCGCGCTTCGAATAGTCGGAGATCGTGCTCGGTTCGAGCTGGAAGACGTCGGGCACAGCGCGGCCGGCCATCTGGGTGGCGAGCTTTGTCCAGTAGCCGTTGCCGTCAAGCGATTCGCCAACGATCGATACGCCGGGGTTCTCGCTTTCATAGAGCCTGGCGACATCAAGCGTGCGTTTGGCGCGATCGTTCGATCCCCACCACATGGCGCGAAGCTTGGCATCTTCCGCAAAGGCCGGAATTGAGCTTGTGGCACCAAAGGCCAGCCCGGCAGCGACGCCTGCCGAACCCATCAGAAATGAACGGCGATTGACCTGCATGTTTCATCCTCCTCTTTCATTGCCCCGCCATCCTCCAACAGCTCTACGGGCTTATGCGGCGTAGATTACGCAAAAAATTCATCGATGCAACAAATTATCTTTTGCTTGCAAATTTGCATTATTTGCATAATCTTCGCCGTATGAACGAGATCAAGACCAAGAGACTGCGACAGGCCGACATTGCCACCATGGCGGGGGTTTCCGTATCCACCGTTTCCCGCGTGCTCGCCAATGAGCCCGGCATCAGCGAAAGCGTCCGCCAGCACATTCTCAAGGTGGCGGCCGAAAACGGCTACTCGGCGCGCACCGCAACCGGCGCGCTTCGTGGCACCCTCGCCCTGATTGCGAGCGACGGGGTGACGGGCGGGCTTAGCGTCTTCTACGAAGGGATCGTCGAAGGCTTGCGCGCCGGGGCGCTCGATGCCGGTGTCCCCTTCGAGGTGCGGCTGATCCGCGAGAACAGGGCCACGCCTGATGTGGTCCACGAGTACATGCAGACGGCCGGCGCCGGCGGCTTGTTCCTGGTCGGGATCGATCCAAGCGCCGAGTTGCGCGCCTGGTTAGAGGACGCGGCAATCCCGACGGTGCTGGTCAATGGCACCGATCCGAAGCTCAGGCTCGACGGCGCGTCACCCTCCAACTTCTTCGGCGCATATGAAGCGACGACCCGACTGCTGGATGCCGGCCACCGCAAGATCCTGCATCTGACGGGATCGCATCGAAACACCATCCGCGAGCGTGTGCGCGGCTTCAAGGCCGCGATCACCGACGCGGACGGTGCGGAAGGGCGCCTTGTGTCGATGAGCTTCCAAGGCAGCGCAATTCATGAGGCGCACGAACTGACGTCCGCAGTACTCGCGGAGAAGGCCGGCTTTACCGCCGCCTTCTGCATGAACGACTTCATCGCCGTCGGCGTTCTCGAAGCCGTCACCGAAGCCGGGCTTCGGGTGCCGGAGGATTTCGCCATCGTCGGCTTCGACGATCTTCCCTGCGCGCTGATGACCAACCCGCCGCTATCGACCATGCGTGTCGATCGCGTGGCGCTTGGCCGGGAGGCGGTCAGTCTCATCGTGGCGCGATTCAGGGACCGCAACGCCCCCGTCCGCCAGATTTGCCATGGTGTCGTTCCGATTGCCGGCGGCACCGTTCCGAACCCCTGACATGAGCAATGCCGATGACCTATGATCCCGCCAGTTCAAATCCGCTTGCCAACAATCCGCTGAAGACGCGCGAGGACATGTCGCGCGCGCTTCGCGACCTCTTCGATCCGCTGCTCCCCTATTTCTCGGCCGGCAATGCCCGCGTACGCCTTGACGGCGCAGCTGCGCATTTCGACCGCGCAGCAGCGGATCTCGAAGGCTTTGCGCGGCCGCTCTGGGGATTGGCGCCGTTTGGCGCCGGTGGCGGCGACTTTGCCGAATGGCATCGTATTGCCGAGGGTATCGCCAACGGTACGGACCCAAAGCATCCGGAATATTGGGGCACGGTCAACGGTCGAGACCAGCGCATGGTCGAGCTTGCGGCGCTCGGATTTGCCTTGGCGCTTGTGCCGGAGAAGGTCTGGGAGCCGCTTGGCGGCCGGGCGCGCGACAACGTGGTCGCCTATCTCAAGCATGCCCGGCAATTCGACTACGCCGATAACAACTGGAAATTCTTCCGCATCTTCGTCGACATCGCGCTCGACTGCGTCGGCGCCAATTTCGACCGGAGCCTGACCAAGCAGTATCTCGAGGAGCTTGAGGGCTTCTATCTCGGCGACGGCTGGTACCGCGACGGCAATGTTCGCCGGATCGACCATTACATTCCGTTCGCCATGCACTTCTATGGGCTGATCTATTCCAAGCTCGTCGATGACGACTACGCACAGCGTTACCGCGAACGCGCCCTCCTCTTTGCAAACGACTTCAAGCATTGGTTCGGCTCGGATGGCGCGACGATTCCCTTCGGCCGCAGCCTGACTTACCGTTTCGCCTGCTCCGGCTTCTGGTCGGCCCTCGCCTTAGCCAATCTTGAAGCGCTGCCCTGGGGCGAAATCAAGAGCCTTTGCCTGCAGCACCTGCGCTGGTGGAAGGACAAGCCGATGACCAACCGCGACGGCATTCTGTCGATCGGCTTCGGCTATCCCAACCTGCTGATGTCGGAAAACTACAATTCGGCTGGTTCGCCCTACTGGGCGTTCAAGGCGTTCCTGCCGCTGGCCCTGGCCGAAGATCACCCTTTCTGGACGGCTGAGGAAACGCCGCCCTTGGAAACTGTAAGCGTCCTGCCGCAACGCCATCCCGGTATGGTGCTCATGCGCAATGGCGGCGACGTCGTCGCGCTGTCCTCTGGCCAGGAGAACCTGCAGATGCGGTTCGGCACGGAGAAATACGCGAAGTTCGCCTATTCCAGCCGCTACGGTTTCAGCGTCGAATCCGACGAGCGCAACTTCGCCGGCGCGGCCTTCGATTCCGCCCTCGCCTTCAGTGATGATGGCCTGCACTACCGCGTTCGCGAGACCAACCGCGAAGCCAAGCTTGCGGGTGATGTTCTTTATTCCAAGTGGTCGCCATTCCGGGATGTGGATGTCGAAACCTGGCTGGTGCCGGCGGCACCATGGCACATCCGCGTCCACCGCATCAACACGCCCCGGCCGCTGCAGACGGCGGAGGGTGGCTTTGCGATCGCACGCCGGGATTTCGAGCTCGATACGCTGGTCGCGAATGGCTCAAGCGCCTATGCGATCGGCGAAGCCGATTTTAGCGGGATCACCGATATCGGCTCCCTGACGCCGCGCGCCGGTCTCACGCAGAAGGCTCCGCCGAATACCAACATGATCGTTGCGAAAACGCTGGTGCCGCAACTGCGTGGTGAAATTCCGGCAGGCCAAACGATCCTGATGACCGCCGTCCTTGCCGCCAACGACGCGGGCACTGTAACTGGCGCTTGGACCACTCCCCCAAAGGCTCCTGATGTTGCGGAGCTTGAAGCGCTTGTTGCGAGCGCGGGCATAAGGGTCAGCGCCATCGAGGCGCCAGGGCAGATGCCATGAGGCGCCCCTCCATCGCACTTGCGATGCAGCCTTCGCGAACGGAGCATGTCCTCACCGCGGAGGCCCTGCACCGGCTTGCCGAGATCGGCCAACTTCTCGATCCTCAACCGCTCCGGAGTTTTAGCGACGATCGCGCCCGGCGCATTCTCGCCGAGACTGACATTCTCATCACGGGTTGGGGATCGCCCTATGTCGGGCGCGAGGTAGTTGCGGCGGCCCCACGGCTGCGGCTGATCGCCCATGCGGCCGGAACAGTTAAGGGAATTGTCGACGAGCAGATCTTCGATGCCGGCATAGCCGTGACGCACGCCGCCGAGGCAAATTCGGTTCCCGTTGCGGAGTTCACGCTTGCGGCAATCATCTTCGCCGGCAAGCAGGTATTTCGCTTCCGCGACCTCTATCTGGCGGATCGCAATCGCGACCGGACGCACCCGATGCAACGGTTGGCGATCGGCAACTATCATCGCACGGTCGGCATCATCGGCGCCTCACGCATCGGCCGAAGAGTGATCGAGCTCTTGCGACCGTTCGAATATCGCGTCCTTCTTTTCGACCCCACCGTCGATGCGATCGAGGCAGTCAGCCTCGGAACCGAGAAGGCAGATCTGCCGACACTGATGATGCAGTCCGACATCGTCTCCGTGCACGCACCGTCGCTGCCATCGACGCGCCATATGATCGGAGCCCGGGAGCTGTCGCTGATGAAAGAAGGAGCGGCGCTGATCAATACGGCGCGTGGCGCCTTGATCGACGAAGCCGCGCTGCTGGAGACGCTCAGCACCGGGCGGATCGACGCGATCATCGACGTAACGGATCCTGAAGTCCCGGAGACGGCATCGGCCTTCTATGACCTGCCGAATGTGTTCCTGACGCCGCATATCGCCGGCGCGGTAGGGCTGGAGCGCGGGCGGCTCGGGGATATGGCAGTCGATGAAATAGAGCGGTTCACCAAAGGCGAACCGCTCCTCTATCAGATCCTGCGTCGCGACCTCGCCCTAATTGCTTAGCCGGCTTTCAGATTCGTCGAAGCGCCGCCCGGGACGATCTCGGGCATCAGGTCGGCGATCTTGACAACCTTGCCGCTGCGCGAGCTCGTCAGAGCAGCAATGCCGCACAGCACGGACATTGCGCCGGCCCGCGTCCCGGCACGCTGACCAAGCTTGTCTTCCATGCCCTGCTTGAAGATCATGTTGCGCATCCGGTCGTCGCCGCCGTAGTGGCCGCCCGAAGAATGCGGCACGACGATGCGTTCGACGGCCGGCTTGTCCTTCGGGAAATTGCGGACGAGCAGGATCGTGTCCTCGTCAGGCGTCTCCCATGGCTGTTTCTCGTATTGCCTGAGTTCGATACGCCCATGCGTGCCGTTGAAGGCGATGTGGTGGCCTTCGATCGGCTGGAAGGTGTTCAGCGAATAGGAAACGTGGACGTCGTTCTTGTAGCGGATGCTGACGACCATGGTGTCGGGGATGTCGATATCCTCGCGATAGACGCAGCCGTCTCGGAAGTAGCCGTCAATCTTCGACGGATCCTCGTAGAGCGTGTCGAGGAAGGGATCGGCCTCGAGGTCGAGGAAGTAGTCGCACTCACCCGAATGCGGACAGAGCTTGCAGCGTGGACCACGGAAGGGGCCCTTGCGCCCGTAGTTCTGCAGGTCGGCAAAGGAGGTGACGGCATCCGGATCGCTATCCAGATACCAGTTCAAAAGGTCGAAGTGGTGGGTCGCCTTGTGCACGAAGAGGCTGCCGGAATTTTCCGTGTAGGCGTGCCAGCGGCGGAAGTAGTCCGCACCGTGCTTGGTGTCGAGGTACCAGTGGAAGTCGACCGAAGTGACGCGGCCGATCTCGCCGGCGTTCAGCAGTTCCTTGATCCTGGCGGCCGTCGGCGAATAGCGATAATTGAACGAGACATCCACCCGCTTGCCGCTGCGCTTCTCCGCATCGAGGATACGGCGGATTTTGTCGACCGCTGTGGTCATCGGCTTTTCGGTGATGACGTCGATGCCCGCTTCCAGCGCGCGCACGACGATATCGTCATGCGTATAGTCGGGCGTGCAGACGATGACGAGATCGACCTGCTGCTCGGCGAGCATGGCATCGATGTTTTCGTAGATCGGCGCATTGCTGCCGATCATCGTGCGGGCTCGCTCGGCCCGCAGCGAGTTGGTATCCACGATCGCGACGAGATCCACATGCTCGCGCCAGCCGGCAAGCAGTTCCTTGCCCCACATGGTCGTGCCGCGGTTTCCCGTTCCAATCAAGGCAAAGCGACGTTTCTCCATCGAATGATCCTCCTCATGCGTATGAAACGAACAGCGTCCTGACGCCTGGCCGACAAAAACCGCGCCCGCTACTCGCGGCTCATGGCAAGGCTGTAACTAAACGGTTACCTGACGGCAGAGATGGTTTCCTGTCAATAGCCGATCTCGAATTTCGCGGATCAGGCAGAAATCGATGCGAGGGTCACGTGGACGATGTGGCGTTCCCAGGCATCGAGATTGCCGGGCTCGACCAGGTCGCGGCCGAAAATCGTCGAAAGCGTGTACTGATTGGACAGGTAGAAATATCCAAGCGAGGCAATCGTCAGATAGACATTGAGCGGATCGGCGTTTGCGATGAAGACACCGGCCTTCTTGCCGCGCTCCAGCACGTCGGAGAGTTCTCCAATCAGATGCGAATGCAACTCCTTGAGCCGGACGGATTGGCGCAGCCAGCGCGCGCGGTGAAGGTTCTCGGTCCCGAGCAGGCTGAGGAATTCGGGATGCTTCAGAAAATACCGCCAGGTAAACAGCGCCAGTTCGCCAATGCCTTCCTGCGGCGTCCTGTCGCCGATATGCAGCTCGCGCTCGGCGGTGCGGATACCAACATAGGCCTCCTCGAGCACCCTGAGATACAGCTGCTCCTTGTCGCCGAAGTAATGGTAGAGCATCCGCTTGTTTGTCCCGGCACGCTCGGCGATGGCATCGACACGAGCCCCGCCCATGCCGTTCTCGGCGAATTCCTTGGTCGCGGCCTCGAGGATTGCTGCACGAGTCCGTTCCGGATCGCGTTGCAGTACACGCTCGGGCGATTGCCGCCTTACTCTCTTCTTTTCCCCATTTCCGCCAGCGCCTTCCATCGGTTCACCTTTCTAATTTCCCCATTGCGCTCATAATACGTTGAGAACAGATTGTAAAAACGAGAAGCGAGAGGAGGGCTATCACATCAGCGCTTGACAGCCTCAACGCTTCTCCATAGCTTGTAACCAATTAGTTATTTGTTGCAAGAGAAACCAGCAAGGAGCGTGTGGAGGCGCTCCCCAAGGGAGGAGGAGAACAGATGACACTACGCGTAAGCAGACGTAACTTCATGGCGGGGGGAGCAACGCTTCTTTCACTGTCCGCACTGGGATCCAAGGCTTTTGCCGCCGACACCCGCTTGCGGCTTCTATGGTGGGGTTCGCAGCCCCGCGCCGATCGCACCAACAAGGTCTCGCAACTCTATCAGACAAAGAATGCGGGAACGTCCATCACCGGTGAATTCCTCGGATGGGGCGACTATTGGCCACGCCTGGCGACGCAGGTCGCCGGCCGCAATGCGCCCGACGTCATCCAGATGGACTACCGCTATATCGTTGAATATGCACGGCGCGGCGCGCTCGCCCCGCTCGAGTCCTACATGCCGTCGAAGCTCAATCTTGGCGATTTCGACCCGGCGCAGATCGAGGGCGGCAGCGTTGACGGGCACTTCTACGGCGTCAGCCTCGGCGCCAACGCCGCAGCGACCGTTCTGAACACCACCGCGTTCCAGGAAGCTGGCGTCGATCTGCCGACGCAGGCAACCACCTGGGAAGAGTTTGGCAAGATCGGTGCCGAGATTACCAAGGCCGGCAAGCGCAAGGGCTTCTTCGGCTTTGCCGACGGCAGTGGCAACGAACCGCTCCTGGAAAACTATCTCAGACAGCGCGGCAAGGCACTCTACACGGCCGATTCCAAGGTCGCGTTCGGCGCAGAGGACGCTTCTGAATGGTTCGACATGTGGAGCAAGTTCCGCGAAGCGAACGCCTGCGTGCCACCTGATGTCCAGGCGCTCTACAAGGATACGATCGACACTAGCCCGGTCACGCTCGGCAAGGCTGCTGCCGACTACGCGCACAGTAACCAGTTCGTCGGCTTCCAGGCCGTCAGCAAGGACAAGCTTGCGCTGAACAACTATCCGCGCATCAAGTCGGATTCGAAGGGCGGCCACTACCGCAAGCCGTCGATGTTCTTCTCCGTATCCTCGCAGTCGAAGGTGATCGACCAAGCTGTCGACTACGTCAACTTCTTCGTCACCAACCCCGATGCCGCTCTCGCGCTCGACGTCGAACGCGGTATTCCGGAATCGAAGGCGATGCGCGACGTCGTGGCTGCCAAGCTTGATGCAACAGGCAAGATCGCGCTCGACTATGTCAGCGGCCTTGGTGACCTTGCCGGCAAGTTGCCGCCGCCGCCGCCCTCCGGTGCCGGTGAAGGCCAGGTCGTGCTTCGCACGATCGCCGAGCAAATTGCCTTCGGCCAGCTTTCGCCGAGCGACGGTGGCAAGCAGTTGGTCGACGAACTCAGCCGCATTCTCGCCAAAGGCTGACGCGGATGAGTGATGTGATGCGCACGACCGCCCCGGAGGGTATCAAGAGTGAATATGGGGCGGCAGCCCAGGGGCGTTTCAAACGCCTCTGGACCGCCAATGCCCCAGGCTATCTCTTCCTTTTGCCGTGGCTGATCGGCTTCTTCGGGCTGACGCTCGGACCGGCCGTCATCTCGCTCTACCTCTCGTTCACGGATTTCGACATGATCCGGTCGGCCGAGTGGGTGGGCGCGGCAAACTACGTGCGCATCGCAACCGCCGACCCGAAATTTGCCGCAGCGATGCGGGTCACGCTGACTTATGTGGTGCTGTCGGTACCCTTCAAGCTGACCTTCGCGCTATTGGTCGCAATGGCCCTTAACAAGGGCGTTCGCGGCCTGCCGCTCTACCGCGCGATCTTCTATCTGCCGTCGTTGTTGGGCGGCAGCGTGGCGATCGCCGTCCTCTGGCGGCAACTGTTTGCCGGCGACGGACTGGTCAATGCCGCACTTGCCCACTTGGGCATCCAGGGACCGAGCTGGATCTCGCATCCGAGCTACTCGCTCTACACGCTCGTGGCACTCAGCGTCTGGCAGTTCGGCTCTCCGATGATCATCTTCCTGGCTGGTCTGCGGCAGATTCCGACCGACATGTATGAGGCGGCCAGCCTCGACGGAGCATCCAAGTTCCGGCAGTTCTACAAGATCACCCTGCCGCTCCTGACGCCTGTTATCTTCTTCAATGCCGTCGTCCAGACGATCGACGCCTTCAAGGCCTTCACGCCGGCCTTCATCATCTCGGGTGGGACGGGCGGACCGATCAATTCGACGCTGTTCTACACGCTCTATCTCTATCAGGAGGCTTTCGGAAACTTCCGCATGGGCTACGCCTCGGCGCTTGCCTGGATCCTCGTGCTGATCATCGCGATCTTCACTGCCTTCTCCTTCCTGACCTCGCGTTATTGGGTGCACTACGATGACTAACGGGATCACCACTGCTGTCACGGCGCCGCCGTCTGATATCACCAAGCGCACCTTTCCGACGTCAATCGCGATCCACACGCTGCTGATCCTTGGCTCGCTGCTGATGCTCTATCCGCTGCTGTGGATGGTGTCCGCTTCAGTCCGCCCAGAAAACGAGATCTTCTCGTCTACCTCGCTTATTCCGTCGTCGATCGACTTCTCGTCCTACCTGCGCGGCTGGATCGGGCTCGACATCACTTTCGGCCGCTTCTTCTGGAACTCGCTCGTCATCTCGATTTTGACAGTCATCGGCAATGTCGTTGCCTGCTCGCTGGCAGCCTATGCTTTTGCACGCCTGCGCTTTGCCGGCCGGAACTTCTGGTTTGCGATCATGCTCGGCACGCTGATGATCCCGTATCACGTGACGCTCATTCCGCAGTATGTGCTGTTCCTCAACCTCGGGTGGGTGAACACCATCCTGCCGCTTGTCGTGCCGAAGTTCCTGGCAAGCGATGCCTTCTTCATCTTCCTGATGGTTCAGTTCTTCCGCGGTATCCCGCGCGAGCTCGATGAGGCCGCCATGATGGACGGCTGCAGCGCCTGGCGCATCTATTGGAAGATCATGCTGCCGCTGTCGCTGCCGGTGCTTGCGACCGCCGCGATCTTCTCCTTCATCTGGACCTGGGACGACTTCTTCGGGCCATTGATCTACCTCAACGATATGAACACCTACACGATCCAGCTCGGTCTGCGCACATTCGTCGACTCGACCAGCGCATCGGATTGGGGCGGCCTGTTCGCCATGTCCACGCTGACGCTGGTGCCGGTGTTCTTCTTCTTCCTGTTCTTCCAGCGCCTGCTGATCGAGGGCATCGCCACGACCGGCATGAAGCGCTGATGCAATTACGGACATAGGTCAATGAGTATCAAGAGAGTTGCCATCGTCGGCTGCGGTATCGGCCGTTCACACATCGTCGAAGGCTACCTGCCGCATCCCGACAAGTTCAAGGTCGTGGCGATCTGCGACCTGAACGAGGAACGCCTGCGGGAAATCGGCGACGAATTCGACATCGCCAAGCGCACGACCTCGTTTGCCGATGTGCTTGATGACGCGAGTGTCGACATCGTCGATATCTGCACTCCGCCCGGCATTCACCTTGAGCAGGTGGTGGCAGCTCTCGCCGCCGGCAAGCACGTCATCTGCGAGAAGCCGCTAACCGGATCGCTTTCCGGCGTCGACACGATCATGGAGGCGGAGAAGACGGCCAAGGGCACGCTGATGCCGATCTTCCAGTATCGCTACGGCGACGGCATCGAGAAGGCGAAGCGGATCATCGAGGCGGGTATCGCGGGCAGGCCTTATCTGGGCTCGGTGGAGACTTTCTGGCGCCGAATGCCCGAATATTACTCCGTGCCCTGGCGCGGCAAATGGGCAACAGAGCTTGGGGGCGTGTTGGTAACCCATGCGCTGCACCTGCACGATATGCTGTTGCATCTGATGGGGCCGGTATCGAAGGTGTTCGGTCGCGTTGCAACTCGCGTCAACGACATCGAGGTCGAGGACTGTGCGTCGGCAAGCCTATTGATGCAGAGCGGCGCCTTCGTGTCTCTCTCCTGCACGCTGGGCTCCCAGGAGGAGATCAGCCGTTTGCGGCTGCACTTTGAAAACGTCACCTTCGAAAGCAATCATGAACCTTACTCGCCAGGCAAAGATCCATGGAAGATCATCGCCGCGAATGACGATGTGCAGGCGCGCATCAATGCCATCATCGGTCATTGGCGACCGGTCGCGCCGCGCTTTACCACGCAGATGGAGCATTTCCACGCCTTTCTCAGCGGCAATGGACCGCTGCCGGTGACAACAGGGGACGCGCGCCGCGCGCTGGAACTCGTGACCGCCATCTACCAATCGTCCGATACCGGCAGCGAAGTCATCCTGCCAATCGGATCGGACAGCCCGAAGTACGCCGACTGGCGTGCTCGCACGAAATAATGGACCAGGGAGGATCCTGAGATCATGGCAACAAGCGTCGTTCTCCAGAAGGTCGAGAAGCGGTACGGCTCCCTGGACGTCATTCACGGTATCGACCTGAAGATCGATCCCGGCGAGTTCGCGGTCTTTGTCGGCCCGTCAGGCTGTGGCAAGTCCACCCTGCTGCGCATGATCGCGGGGCTCGAGGAGATTAGCGGCGGCGCACTTCTACTCGACAACGAGCGGATGAATGAAGTGGCGCCGGCCAAGCGCGGCATCGCGATGGTCTTCCAGTCCTATGCCCTCTATCCCCATATGTCGGTTTACAAGAACCTTGCCTTTGGATTGGAGACTGCTGGCTACAAGAAAGCCGAAATCCAGCCGAAGGTGAAGCGCGCCGCCGAAATCCTGCAGATCGAAAAGCTGTTGGAGCGCAAGCCGAAGGCACTCTCCGGCGGCCAACGCCAGCGCGTGGCGATCGGCCGCGCGATCGTACGCGAGCCGCGCATCTTCCTATTCGACGAACCGCTCTCCAACCTCGACGCGGAACTGCGCGTGCAGATGCGTGTGGAGATTTCACGGCTGCACCGCAGCCTCGGCAACACGATGATCTACGTCACCCACGATCAGGTGGAAGCCATGACCATGGCCGACAAGATCGTCGTGCTGAACGCTGGCCGCATCGAGCAGGTCGGCGCACCGCTCGATCTCTACAACAATCCGGCCAACCGTTTCGTGGCAGGCTTTATCGGCAGCCCGAAGATGAACTTCCTGCAGGCGCGCGTCGAGCAGGTCGGCGAAGCCGAGACGACCATCAACGTCTGCGGCAATTCCGTTCGCCTGCCGCGCAGGCTCAAGGCCGAGGCCGGACAAACCGTCACTTTCGGCATCCGCCCGGAGCATCTCTCCGTGCTTGAAAACAGCGGTATCACGCTCGCGACCGTCAACGTGGATCTTGTCGAGAACCTCGGCGGCGCGACGATGCTCTATGCAACGACGCCGGATGGGCAGCAACTGACGATCGCGCTCGACGGGCAGCAGAAGGTCGAACGGGGGACGAACGTGAAGGCCTCGTTCGACCCGGCGCGGTGTCACGTCTTCGACGCCTCGGGTGCTACCATCTAGCACGCTTGACAGCCGATCCCGCTCTGGCCATGATTTCAATAGGATAGGCCGCGAGGGGAGACTAGCGTGACGCCTGAAGATCGGATTTATGCACTCGGCATCTGGCAGGGTCCGATCGAGATTGAGCCTATCACCGGCGGCATCACCAACCGGAATTATCTGGTGCGGGATCGCGCGGTTCGCCGTGTCGTTCGGCTCGGAGAAGACATTCCCGTTCATCACATCAGCCGGCAGAACGAGCTTGCCGCCAGCCACGCCGCACACGCAGCCGGGCTTTCGCCGGCCGTAATCCATCATCAGCCCGGCGTACTGGTCCTTGATTTCATCGAAGCCAGGGCGCTGACACCCGACGACATAAAGAATCCCGCAATGCTCAAGCGCGTGGTGCCGCTCGTGCACGCTTGTCATCGGGAGATCGCCCGACACTTCCGCGGCCCCGCCGCAATCTTCTGGGTGTTTCACGTCATTCGAGACTATGCGGCGCATCTCGCTGCCACCGGCAGCACCTATGTTGCGCGCCTGCCAGCCGCGCTTGAAAAAGCGGAGCGGCTCGAGAAGGCGGCCGGTCCCTTTGACATAGCCTTCGGCCACAACGATCTACTTGCGGCAAACTTCCTGGATGACGGCAAGCGCCTCTGGCTGATCGATTGGGACTATGCCGGCTTCAATACACCGCTCTTCGATCTCGGGGGGCTCGCCTCCAACAACCAGCTTGGCGAGGAGGACGAACACCAAATGCTGGAGATCTACTTCGGTCAGGCAGTGACGAGCGATCTCTGGTACCGCTACACGGCGATGAAATGCGCTTCGCTGCTGCGTGAGACGCTGTGGAGCATGGTCTCCGAGATCCATTCCACCATCGATTTCGACTATGCCGGCTATACGGCCGAGAATCTTGCGCGCTTCGAGCGCGCCTACGACCTTTTTGAACAGGACCGATAATATGACGAAGGAATTGCCAAAGACCGCCAAGGCGGTCGTCATCGGCGGCGGCATCATCGGCTGCTCGACGGCCTACCATCTCGGCAAGCTCGGCTGGACGGACACGGTTCTCCTCGAGCGCAAGAAGCTGACCTCGGGCACGACCTTTCATGCAGCCGGCCTCGTCGGCCAGCTGCGCACCAGCGCCAACATCACCCAGCTGCTCGGCTATTCCGTCGATCTCTACAAGAAACTGGAAGCCGAGACGGGGTTGGGCACCGGCTGGAAAATGAATGGCGGTCTCAGGCTTGCCTGCAACGAGGAACGCTGGACCGAAGTCAAACGGCAGGCGACGACGGCGCAATCCTTTGGGCTCGATATGCAGCTGCTGACACCGCAAGAGGCTTTCGACCTCTGGCCGCTGATGACGATAGACGACCTCGTCGGCGCCGCCTACCTGCCGACCGATGGCCAGGCCAATCCGTCCGATATCACGCAGGCGCTTGCCAAGGGCGCGCGCATGTCGGGCGTCTCGACATTCGAGGATACCGAGGTTCTCGATCTCGAGATAGACAAGGGCCGGATCCGCGCCGTGATCACCGAGCACGGGCGGATCGAGTGCGAGCGCGTCGTTGTCTGCGCTGGCCAGTGGACGCGATCCTTTGCTGCGCGCTTCGGCGTCAACGTGCCGCTCGTCTCCGTCGAGCACCAATACATCATCACCGAGTCCTTCGGCGTTCCGTCGAACCTGCCGACGCTGCGCGATCCGGACCGGCTGACCTATTACAAGGAAGAAGTCGGCGGCATCGTCATGGGCGGATATGAGCCGAACCCTATCCCCTGGGCGGTGAAGGGCATTCCCGAGGGCTTCCACTACACCCTGCTCGACAGCAATTTCGACCATTTCGAGCAGATCATGGAGCAGGCGCTTGGCCGCGTTCCGGCGCTCGAGTCTGTCGGTGTCAAGCAGCTGCTGAACGGACCGGAGAGCTTTACGCCTGATGGCAACTTCATTCTCGGCGAGGCCCCGGAGCTGAAGAATTTCTTCGTCGGTGCCGGCTTCAATGCCTTTGGCATCGCATCCGGCGGTGGTGCCGGCATGGCGCTGGCCGAATGGGTCGCCAAGGGCGAGCCGCCCTACGATCTCTGGCCGGTCGATCTCCGCCGCTTCGGCAGGCCGCATTTCGATACCGACTGGGTGCGAACCCGCACGCTCGAGGCCTATGGCAAGCATTACACGCTGGCCTTCCCCTTCGAGGAGTATTCGAGCGGCCGGCCGTGCCGCAAATCGCCGCTCTACGACCGGCTCAAGGCACAGGGCGCCTGCTTCGGCGAAAAGCTTGGCTGGGAAAGGCCAAACTGGTTTGCCGATCTCTTCGCCAACGAGGAACCGAAGGATGTCTACACCTATGGCCGCCAGAACTGGTTCGATGCCGTCGGCCGCGAGCACGAGGCTGTGCGCGAGGCCGCCGTCATCTTCGACCAGACCTCCTTCGCCAAGTTCGTGCTGAAGGGGCGCGATGCCGAGGCGGCGCTGTCGTGGATCGCCTCCAACGATGTTGCCAAACCGATCGGATCGCTGATTTACACGCAGATGCTGAACGACAAGGGCGGCATCGAATGCGACCTGACCTGTGCGCGCATCGCCAACGACGAATACTACATCGTCACCGGCACTGGCTTTGCGACCCACGATTTCGATTGGATAGCGCGCAGTATTCCGAGCGGAATGCATGCGGAACTTGTCGATGTCACCTCAGCCTACTCCGCGCTGTCTCTGATGGGGCCGAATGCGCGCGCCGTGCTGGAGAAGGTGACGAGCAGCGATGTTTCCAATGCGGCGTTCCCATTCGGTCGCGTCAAGACGATCGGCATTGCCGGCTGCCCGGTGCGGGCGCTGCGCATCACCTATGTCGGCGAGCTCGGCTACGAACTGCATGTGCCGGTTGAATATGCGACGACCGTTTATGATGCGCTGATGGCAGCGGGCGCTCCGCTGCAGCTTACCAATGCCGGTTACCGCGCCATCGAAAGCTGCCGCCTCGAGAAGGGCTATCGCGCCTGGGGCTCGGACATCGGTCCCGATCATACACCTGTTGAAGCCGGGCTTGGCTGGGCCGTGAAGACGAGGAAGGACACGCCGTTTCGCGGCCGCGAGGCGATCGAACGGCAGCTCGCGTCGGGCGTCAAAAAGATGCTCGCCTGCTTCGTGCCCGAGGATCCCGATATCGTGCTGCTTGGCCGCGAGACCATCTATCGCGACGGCAAGCGTGTGGGTTGGCTTTCCAGCGGCGGCTTCGGCTACACGATCGGGAAGCCGATCGGCTACGGCTATGTGCGCAACCCGGGCGGTGTGAGCGAAGATTTCGTGCTGTCCGGCAGCTACGAACTCGACGTGGCGCGCGAGCGCGTGCCCTGTCAGGTCTCGCTGAAACCGCTTTACGATCCCGATATGGCGCGCGTGAAGGGATAGGCACTGAGCCCAGGCGTCGTTCCTGTGCTTGTCACAGGAATCCAGCCACCGGCCGGGCGCGGTGAATGACCATAACTCGTGGAAAGGAACCTCCTGCGCCCAACGACTTGGGCGCAGGATCCCTGTGACAAGCACAGGGATGACGGGTCATGGGAGGGCAACGCGCCAAAACCCAGCCCTCGCCACAGATGGAAGGGCCTCGAAAATCCATACTGCGACGGCCCGCACCGTCGCAGCACCCTTCCTTAGAACAGCGGCAGCTTGTTGTCCTGGATCAGGATCTCAAGCTTGTTCGCCACATCCTCGGTCCAGCCGATATTGCCAGTCAGCGCCGCCGGGAAAAGGCCCGATAGTCCGAACAGGGCTTTCGACACCGCGCCGCCATTGCGCGGCACGTCGGCCAGGAGAGCAGCAATTTCCCCCGCGCGGGGATCGCGCAATTCGTAGCGTTCGCCATCCCGGTTAACGCCAAGGGCATAGCGCATCCAGGCAGCCACTGCGATCGCATAGGTTTCCGCCTTGCTGCCGTTCGCCAAGGCTTCGGCGGCCGGCTCGAGGAGGCGCTGCGGCAGCTTCTGCGTGCCGTCCATGGCGATCTGATAGGTGCGATGGGCAATCGCCTTGTTCGCAAAGCGCGCTATCAACTCGTCGGCATAGACTTCAAGATCGATACCGGGCACGGGATCGAGCGTGGCGGCGGCTGCGTTCATGTGGCGGCGCGCAAGCGCCGCAAGGCCGACGTCATCCATGACGTCGCGGATAAATTCATAGCCGCCTATGTAACCGAGATAGGCTAGCAGCGAGTGCGCGCCGTTCAGCATCCGCAGCTTCATCTTTTCGTAAGCGGAGACTTCCTCGACCATCAGCGCGCCGGCCTTTTCCCATTCCGGGCGGCCGTTGGCGAAGTGATCCTCGATCACCCATTGCGTGAAGGGTTCGGTCTCGATCGCCACCAGATCCTGCCTGCCCGTGTGTCTTTCGGCATCGCGATAGGTGGCATCCGTGCTTGCCGGCGTGATGCGATCGACCATGGTCGATGGGAAGGGCACGTTCTTTTCGATCCACTCACGAAGCTCCGGATCGATGCGAGCGGCGAACTCGAGCACGAGCCGCTTCAGGACGGCGCCGTTGCTCGGCAGGTTATCGCAGCTGAGCGGCGTGAACGGCGCGATACCCTTGGCGCGGCGGCGTGCAAGCCCCTCGACGATGTAGCCGATGACGCCACGGGGCGCATGGCGGTTGGCAAGGTCGGCGGCAATGTCGGGATGCTTCAAGTCCAAGCCGCCGGTCGCGGAATCGAAGCCGTAAGCCTTCTCGGTGACCGTCAGACTGACGATCTTGATCGCGGGATCCCCAAGCCGGGCAAGGAGATCGCCGGGATTGCGGGGCGCCACATGAGCGCGCAGGATCGGACCGATGATATTCGCCGTCGTACCCGATGTATCGCGCACGAGCATTGTATAGAGCCCGTTCTGCTCATTCAGGTGATCGGCAACGTCGGCTGTCCGCAGGCTCGCGACCTCGATGCCCCAATCGCCACCGGCGACCGCAATCGCGGCATCCGTGAACGGCGCGAAATGGGCGCGAAAGAATGCGCCGGGACCGAGATGCAGGATACCCGGCTTCAACCCGTTGCGATTATAGCCGGGAAGCTTGGCAGTCGGCGCGAGGTCGGAAAGGCTCGTCAGACGTTCGGTCACAGCTTGTATGCCTTCTTCGCATTTCCGTAGGAGAGCTCGCCGGCAACGATCTCGGCTTCCTTGCGGGACATGCGGTGTTCGGTCACGAACTGCGCCAGGAAGCGGCAGACCTCGCGGCGCCAGACATCGTGGCGCGCCGGGATCGACAGAAGCGCGCGCGTATCGTCGTTGAAGCCCGCCAGGTTGGCGAAACCGGCCGTCTCCACCACCTGGTCGAGATAGCGGCGAATGCCGTTCGGGCTGTCATGGAACCACCAGGGTGGGCCGATCATCAGGCAGGACCAGTGGCCGGCCATCGGCGCCAGCTCGCGGGCATAGGTCGTCTCGTCGAGGGTGAAGAGGAGGACGCGCAGGCCCGGCGCATGGCCGTACTTTGCGAGCATCGCCGAAAGCCCGCCGACCCAATCGGTCGGCGTCGGGATATCCGCGCCCATGTTCGGGCCGCGGGTCTGGAACAGTTCGCGATCGGTGTTGCGGCGCGAGCCGGCATGGATCTGCATCGTCATGCCGTCTTCGGCTGAAAGCCCGGCCATTTCGGTCAGCATCTGGCCGCGGTAAAGCTCCGTTTCCTCGGCGCTCAGCATCCCCTTGTGGGCCTTGTCGAGCAAGCGCTGCTTGTCAGCCAGCGGCAGGTCCGCCGTGAAGGCCGTCGGCACGCCATGGTCGGTGGCAGTCGCGCCGTACTGGCGGAAATAGGCGCGGCGCTTGCGGTGGGCATCGATCAGCCCATCCCACTTTGTCACGTCGCAATCGGTCAGTTCGCCAAGCCGAACCAGGTTTTCGCGGAAGCCGACGGCATCCGGGTCGGTGACGCTGTCCGGCCGGTAGGTGGTGCGGACGCGGCCGATCCAGCCGTCTTCCGCCATCTTCTGGTGATGCACCAGCGGGTCGAGCGCGCCTTCGGTCGTGGCGATCGTCTCGATACCGAAGCGCTTGTGCAGGGCGCGCGGGCGGAACTCCGGCAGCGCCAGCTGCGCATTGATATGGTCGTAAAGCGCATCCGCATTTTCAGGCGTCAGCGGCTCTTCACAGCCGAGGACGGCCGACATCGCATGATCGACCCAGAGGCTGGAGGGCGTACCGCGGAAGAGATGGTATTGCGCGGCGAAAGCGCGCCAGATGTCACGGCCCTTGGCGACCGGCTTGCCGTCGAGGCGAGGCACGCCGAGATCGTCGAGCTTGACGCCAACGCTGTGCAGCATGCGGAAGAGATAATGATCCGGAATGACAAGCAGCGAGGACGCATCCTCGAACGGCTTGTCGTCGGCAAACCACGACGGTTCCGTATGCCCGTGCGGGCTTACGATCGGCAGGGCCCGAACCGTCTCGTAGAGGTCCCGCGCGACCGTTCGGATTGCCGGATCGGCCGGAAAGAGCCGGTCTGGATGAAGAAAGCCGTTACCAAGATCCATGAGAATTCCTCCCTGAAGGGCTATGGCCCTACCCCACAACGTGGGGCGCGGCAAGGGCTTTTAGTAACCAAACGGTTCACTTTTGCAAATCGCACGTCACCGCCCTCGAAACGATTGACCGCGCGGACTATTTCCGCTTTTCAGATGGCATGACATTGGCCGGTTGCGGCGAGGAGGTTCCATGTCCGAAGAGACGAACCGCATTACAAAGCTCGAGGAAATCGTTGCCCATCAGGCAAAGACGATCGAGGAACTGTCCGATCAGCTAGCCGAACAATGGAAGGTCGTTGAGCAGACGCGGGCCAAGCTGGACAGGCTGACGGAACGGTTTCTGTCGCTTGAGGAGCAATCGCTGGAAGCGCCGGCGATTACACGGCCGCCGCACTACTGAGCAGGGTCCTGCCCTTGTTTTCGACTGCCGGAATACCTATTAAAAGGGTGTGAGGACGACCTCCCCCTCTATGGGCATCAACTCGGGACGACCCGAACATTCCCACTAGGGGTAGACCATGCGTAAAACCGCAGACCGTGTCCGTCACGCCATCAGCTTCGAAATTATCGGACTTGCGCTTGTCACGCCGCTCGGCGCGCTGGCCTTCGGCATGCCTATGGCCGATATCGGCGTGATCGGCGTCGCCGGCGCGACGCTCGCGACAGCCTGGAACTATCTCTACAATCTCGGCTTCGACCATCTGATGCAGTACCTCACCGGCGGCACGCAAAAGAATGTTGCGGTCCGCGTCCTGCATGCGGTCATGTTTGAGATTGGATTGCTGCTCGCGCTGCTGCCGATGATCGCCTGGTACCTCGACATCAGCGTCATCCAGGCGCTGACGATGGATGTGTCCTTCGCGCTTTTCTACGTGGTCTACGCGTTCGTCTTCAACTGGGCCTATGACCGCATCTTCCCGCTGCCGGATTGGCAGCTGGGAGGGCAAGCACGGCAAAGCTAACCGAAAAAGACGGGACCGCCGCGGCCGGCGATCCCGTTTGCAATGCCTCAACTGTCGTGAGCGACGTGTCGCTCAGACATTGCCCATGCAGAGATACTTCATCTCCAGATAGTCATCGGCACCGTGGCGCGAGCCTTCGCGGCCGAGGCCAGACTGCTTGATGCCGCCGAAGGGTGCCGTTTCCGTCGACATCAGGCCGGTATTGATGCCGACCATGCCGTATTCCAGCGCCTCTGCGACACGCCAGACCTTTTTCAGGTCGCCGGCGAAGAAGTAGGCGGCGAGGCCGAACTCGGTGTCGTTGGCCTGGGCGATCACATCCTCGACCGTATCGAAGCGGAAGAGCGGCGCGACGGGACCGAACGTTTCTTCGCGCGCGACCTTCATCTCGCGGGTGACGCCGGTGAGCACGGTCGGTGTGAAGAAGGTGCCGGCACCCTCGACGCGCTTGCCGCCCGTCAGAATCCTCGCTCCCCTCGAAACAGCATCTGCAACGTGGCTCTCCACCTTGGATAGGCCCTGCTCGTCGATCAACGGGCCGATCGTCACGCCTGCCTTGAAACCGTCACCAACGGCCATCGTCTCGACTTTGGCCGCAAGTTTGGCGGCGAAGGCATCATAGACTCCTGACTGGACATAAAGGCGGTTTGCGCAGACGCAGGTCTGGCCGGCATTGCGATACTTGGACGCCAGAGCGCCCTCGACCGCTGCGTCCAGATCCGCATCGTCAAAGACGATGAAGGGCGCGTTGCCCCCAAGCTCGAGGCTGATCTTCTTGATCTGATCGGCGCACTGGCGCATCAGAATGCGGCCGACCTCCGTCGATCCGGTGAAGCTGATCTTGCGCACCTTGTCGTTGCCGCAAAGCTCCTTGCCGATTGCCGGGCCGTCTTCTCCGACGATGACGTTGAAGACGCCGGCCGGAATACCGGCCTGCTCGGCGAGAACGGCAAGTGCCAGCGCCGACAGCGGCGTCTGCTCGGCAGGCTTTGAGACGACCGCGCAGCCGACAGCCAGCGCCGGGGCGATCTTGCGAGTGATCATCGCGGCCGGAAAATTCCAAGGCGTGATCGTGCCGACGACGCCAACCGGCTGCTTGATGACGATCATGCGCTTGTCGCTCGACGGCGCAGGGATTGTCTCGCCATAGATGCGTTTGGCCTCTTCCGCATACCATTCGACATAGGCTGCAGCGTAAAGGATCTCGCCGCGGGCCTCGGGGAAAGGCTTGCCCATTTCAGCGGTCAGGATGGCGGCCAGTTCATCGGCATGAGCGACCATCAGGTCATGCCATTTGCGCAGGATCCCGGCGCGCTCCTTTGCGGGCCGCGCGGCCCAGGCCGGCTGAGCAGCGTAGGCGGCGTCGATTGCTTCCCGCGTCTCGGCAGCCCCCATGTCGGGCAGCGAGGCGAGAACCTCGCCGGTGGCAGGATTGAGGACGTCAAAGGTCTTGGTCGCGCCGCCGGCCGTCCAGCTACCGTTGATATAGCCGGCATCGCGCAGGAACGGCGAGGAAAAGGGAACGTGTTTTGTCAATGCAGTCGTGAATGCCATGTCATGTAACTCCAGGCAAAGAAGGGATGGCCCTACTTACCGCTTGCCTCGAGGATCGAGGCTTCCAAAATGTCGAGCGCTTCGCCAAAGACACTATCCTGGATCGTGATCGGGGCGAGGAAACGGATGACGTTTCCATGCACGCCGCACGTCAGCAGGATCAGGCCTTTCTCAAGCGCAATCAGGCGAACCTTGTTGGCGAAATCGGCGCTCGGCAGCTTCGTCGTCTTGTCGTTGAACTCGACAGCGTTCATGAAACCCGGACCGCGGATATCGACGATTTCAGGCACCTTTTCGCGCAGTGATTCCAGGCGCTGCTTCAACCGGTTGCCAAGCTGATTGGCGCGATCGCAGAGATCTTCGTCCTTGATGACGTCGAGGACTGCGTGAGCCGCAGCGATGCCAAGCGGATTGCCGCCATAGGTACCGCCGAGACCGCCCGGTCCGGGCGCATCCATGATCTCGGCACGACCCGTGACGGCGGCCAGCGGGAAGCCGCCAGCGAGGCTCTTTGCCATCGTCATCAGGTCGGGTGCGACCTCGTGATGATCCATCGCGAACATCTTGCCGGTACGAGCAAAGCCGGTCTGCACCTCATCGGCGATCAGGAGGATGCCGTGTTGGTCGCAGAGTTCGCGCAGCGCCTTCATGAAGGCGACCGGCGCCGGGTAGAAACCACCCTCGCCCTGAACTGGCTCGATAATGATGGCGGCAACACGCGCCGGATCAACATCGGCGGCAAACAGCTTCTTCAGCGCGGCCAGCGACTGAGCCGGCGTCACGCCATGCAGCTCGACCGGGAACGGGACATGGAAGACATCGCCCGGCATTGCGCCGAAACCGACCTTGTAGGGCACGACCTTGCCGGTCAGCGCCATACCCATGAAGGTGCGGCCATGGAAACCGCCGCCAAAGGCAATCACGGCGGAGCGGCCGGTCGCGGCACGGGCGATCTTCACCGCATTCTCGACGGCTTCGGCACCTGTTGTGACGAAGATCGTCTTCTTCTCGAAGTTGCCGGGCGTCAGCGCATTGAGACGTTCGGCCAAGTGGACGTAGCTCTCGTAAGGCACCACCTGGTGGCAGGTATGGGTGAAATGATCGAGCTGATCCTTGACGGCGGCGATCACGCGCGGGTGACGGTGACCGGTGTTGAGGACGGCAATGCCGGCCGCGAAGTCGATATAGCGTCGACCCTCCTTGTCCCAGATCTCGGCATTTTCTGCGCGATCTGCATAGATCTGCGTCGTCATGCCAACGCCACGCGAGATTGCGGCATTCTTTCGGTCTGTGAGGGTGGTCGCGGCCATCGGTGCGTTCCTGCTCTGGAATGGATGAACTATCTTGCATAACTTCGGCAAGACATGTAGAAAATTCCTACATTTTTCCTGCAAGAATGCAAGCGGCATTTACCGCTTCAAACTGCCGTCGTTTTCAGCGATGGTCGTCGAAGAAAAACTAGGTCGAACAAGACCTCAAGAAGACAAACGAACCGGGAATATTTGGCTTATGAACAACGATATGCCCGTGCGCTACAAAGTGGCGGAGGCGGCAAAATCAGCAGGCGTTTCCGCATCGACCTTGCGCCTTTGGGAAAGCCAGGGCCTCGTCGTTCCGGACCGGTCGGAAACCGGGCACCGGCAATACAGCGCCGAGGACGTCGCACGGTTAAAAAAGATAGCCTGGTATCGAACCGAGCGCGGACTCAATCCGGCAGCCATTCGCGAGGCATTGGAAAGCGAGGAACCATCTGAAAATTCGGATACGTCTGACGCCTCGGATCTAGGTCGGCGGCTGCGCAGTCTGCGCCACGGCGCCGGCAAGACACTGGATCAGGTTGCCGGTGACGTTGGCATTGCTGCCTCGACACTGTCGACGCTCGAACGCACCTCTCAGGGGGTGAGTTTCAAGACGTTGCACGACCTTGCGGCATATTATGGCACCACGGTTTCCAGGCTTTCTGGGGAAGAGCGCGACGACATGCCCGAGGTCGTCCGCGCCGGCGCTTGGCGCACATGGCCGGAAACGACGCCAGGTGTCACGGTGCAGCTTCTGGCCGAGGGCCGCACGATGATGGATTGCCACCGTTTCGTGCTCGCACCCGGTGCGGCGAGCGAAGGCGCCTACCGACACGAAGGGGAGGAGTTCATGCACGTACTCTCCGGGAGGCTGGAGCTGGTCCTCGATTCCGATCAGTTCTTCGATCTCGGACCCGGCGATTCGCTCTATTTCGAAAGCCGTCGCTATCACTCCTGGCGCAACCGTCACGATGGCGAAACCGTCCTCATCTGGATCAATACACCGCCGACATTCTGAGCCTTGGCGGTATCGCCCGCCATGGCTTTGCGCTATAGGCCACAAGTGACAGTTCGAGTGTGAGATGAGATCGATGGCAGCCATCATACGATACCATGAAGGTGATATTTCCGCGGCAGATGCCGCCCGCTATACCGGAGCGATTGCCATCGACACCGAAACGCTGGGCCTTGTGCCGCGCCGCGACCGGCTGTGCGTAGTGCAACTCTCACCGGGCGACGGCACGGCCGACGTGATCCGCATCGCCGCCGGGCAGAAGGAAGCGCCGAACCTCGTGGCGCTGCTTGCCAATGGGCAACAGAAGATCTTCCACTATGGCCGCTTCGACATTGCCGTCTTGTTCCACACCTTCGGCGTCACCATGCAGCCGGTGTTCTGCACCAAGATCGCCTCACGTCTCTGCCGAACCTATACCGATCGGCATGGACTGAAGGACAATCTCAAGGAAATGCTTGACGTCGATATTTCCAAGACGCAGCAATCCTCCGACTGGGCTGCCGCAACTTTGTCCCCTGCGCAGCTGGAATACGCGGCCTCTGACGTGCTTTACCTGCACGCGCTGCGCGACAAGCTGACCGAGCGGCTGGTGCGAGACGGCCGCATCGATCATGCCAACGCCTGCTTCCAATTCCTTCCGACGCGCGCCAAGCTCGATCTGCTCGGCTGGGAAGAAGCCGACATTTTCGCCCACAGCTAAGACGTTTCTGGATTTTGCACGTATGGAACCGGGCGCGGCGATGCGCGTACCGGCCATTAGTAATTCGTTAACGCCGCTTCGTTAGATTATTTACCAATTTTTATGCATTCAACGGCGCGATGGAGCGCCGCGTCGGGCAGACCGAACTGCCGGGGAATGCAACGGGCCGGATGAGCGCGGCCTTCTTGTAGCCTGCCTTCACCGCACTTTACGAAAGAAGGAGCATGACATGTTGTCTCCGGCTCGTGCAGCGTCAAATGGAAGCCTTTCCTCCCAGAGCCAGACCGCGGCCGTCAGTACCGATGGCCTGGTGCGCGCGGCCAGCGCCGTTGCTCCCGTGCATCAGATTCAGGGCGCCGATCTCAATTCTTCTGTTGCCGGCAAGCTCAGCATTCTTCTGCTAGCTGTCCGGGCGCGGATGGTCGACGCCCTTCTCGATGTGCTCAGTGCCACGAGCGAGGCGCTTGCGACCCCGCGCGAGGACGACGAAACCGACCTAGCCTTTGCCTCCCGCCTGGCAGCTGCGATCGAGAAGCTGCCGCCGGCGAAGATCGAAAAAGTCGAGCGACAGCTTGCGATGCAAGGCCACGCAGTTCCGCTTCGCCTGCTTGCAGAGGCGCTCCGGAACCCGGCTGGACCGGAGGCTACCCGCATCGCCACCTGTCTTGAAACGATCCGCTACAAGGATCGCGATCTCGCCGCCCGCGCCGTGGTTCGCTCCTACGGCCAGAACGACGCCTCGCCGACGCGCCAGGAACAGCGGACGGAAATTCGCATCCATAGGGACAATCTTGCTGGGACTGCGCAGGTACCTCTGCCGACAAAGCAGGAACCGGAATCTGCACGGCCGCAGACCGCACTGGTCGCCGCGGCCCATATCGATGGCGGCGACGAGCGGACCGAACTCATCAAGAAGGATGCAGTCGCTGACGAACCGATCGTCAATCCGACCGCCAAGGCGTCCGCCGAAGAAACACTCGCGGAGCCTAATCAAGATGTGCAGGAGAGCGTGCCGCCCAGGCACGCCGCGGATCCGGCACGGGAAACCGTGCAAGCCGAGACCGCTCGGACAACGTCCAAGGGCGACCCGATCATTCCGAAGAGTTGGCCGGCGATATCAGCCTCGCTGTCGAACGATACCACGAAGCTGATCGTTACAATCATTCAGGACCAGGAAACGGAAGTGCTGCTGGAAGCCGCCGATCCCGATCCTGCGGTCGAGATCGATATCATCCTCGACGAAACGGTCCTCGCCGATCTGCCGGAAGAATTGACCACCCTGCCCGATCTGCATCCATTGCCCGAGGGCATTGCGCGCCAATCGCCCCTCATCGCGGAACAACCGGCAACCGAAGCGGCCGCAGCGGCGGCAAAAAGACACCCTGCCGCGGAACCGCCAGCACCCTTGACGGTGCAGCAGGCGATCGACGAGACCTATGCGCCGGTGCTCATGAAAATCGTCGAGGGCGTGCCGTACGCCACGCAGCCTTACGAGTTCTCGAAGGACGAGGCCGACAATAGTGGCGCCCACGCGATGTACCGCGAGGACCACAACGGCGGCGAGCCGTCGGAAGAGGAAGAGCGGCAGGGCGAGCCGTCGGACGACGACGAAACGGACATCCTGATGGACAGTGAGGCGGCTGCAGCGATTGCCGCCCGAGAAAGTCTGATCAAGGCCGGCACGCCGCCTCACCGCCCGGCGCCGGCCCTGCCAATCGCCGTGAGTGGCGACGAAGCCTATTCGCACTACCGACGCAAGGTCGACTGGGAATAGCTCGCCATTGCAACGACAGTACAGAAACGAAGAACCCGCCGGATCGCTCAGGCGGGTTCTTTTGTTCTTCAAGCCTGCTGGCGATTATTCGCCGCCGCGGTTCTTCAGAGCCGCGCCGAGAATGTCTCCGAGCGAAGCGCCGCTGTCGGACGAACCGAACTGAGCAACAGCTTCCTTCTCTTCCGCGATTTCCAGAGCCTTGATGGACAGCATGATCTTGCGGTCCTTCTTGGAGAAGTTGGTGACGCGGGCGTCAACAACCTGGCCAACCGAGAAGCGTTCCGGACGCTGCTCGTCGCGGTCGCGCGACAGGTCTGCGCGGCGGATGAACGACGTGATGTCTTCGTGGTCGACGAGCTTCACTTCGATGCCGCCGTCGTTGACTGCGATGACTTCGCAGGAAACGACTGCATTCTTGCGCAGGTCGCCCGAAGCTGCGGCTTCGCCGACAGCGTCCTTGCCGAGCTGCTTGATGCCGAGCGAGATGCGCTCCTTTTCGACGTCAACATCGAGAACGACCGCCTTAACGACGTCGCCCTTGTTGAACTCTTCGATGACCTGTTCGCCCGGACGGTTCCAGTCGAGGTCGGAGAGGTGCACCATGCCGTCAACATCGCCGTCGAGGCCGATGAACAGGCCGAATTCGGTCTTGTTCTTGACTTCGCCTTCGACTTCAGTGCCAGCCGGATGGTTGCGAGCGAATGCCGCCCACGGATTTTCCAGCGTCTGCTTGAGGCCGAGCGAAATACGGCGCTTGGACGGATCGACTTCGAGAACGACGACTTCGACTTCCTGGCTCGTGGACAGGATCTTGCCGGGGTGTACGTTCTTCTTGGTCCAGGACATTTCCGAAATGTGGATCAGGCCTTCGATGCCCGGCTCCAGCTCGACGAACGCACCGTAGTCGGTGATGTTCGTGACGGTACCGGAAATCTTCTTGCCTTCCGGATACTTGGCCTGGATGCCATCCCACGGATCCGACTCGAGCTGCTTCATGCCGAGCGAGATGCGGTGAGTTTCCTGGTTGATGCGGATGATCTGAACCTTGACCTGCTGGCCAATGGACAGGATTTCCGACGGATGGTTCACACGGCGCCATGCCATGTCGGTGACGTGCAGCAGGCCGTCAATGCCGCCGAGGTCAACGAACGCACCGTAATCGGTGATGTTCTTGACGACGCCGTCAACAACCTGGCCTTCTTCGAGGTTCTGAACGATTTCAGAACGCTGCTCGGCACGGGATTCTTCCAGAACCGTACGACGCGAAACGACGATGTTGCCGCGGCGCTTGTCCATCTTGAGGATTTCGAAGGGCTGCGGGTTGTGCATCAGCGGGGTAACGTCGCGGATCGGACGGATGTCGACCTGCGAACGCGGCAGGAAGGCAATCGCGCCGTCGAGGTCAACCGTGAAGCCGCCCTTGACCTGGTTGAAGATAACGCCTTCAACGCGCTCACCAGCTTCAAACTTGGCTTCGAGCTTGACCCAGCTTTCTTCGCGGCGAGCCTTCTCGCGCGACAGAACTGCTTCGCCAAGAGCGTTTTCGATGCGCTCGACGTAAACTTCGACTTCGTCGCCGACCTTGAGCGAGCCGTCCTTGGCCTTGGCGCCGAATTCCTTGAGTAGGATGCGACCTTCGACCTTGAGGCCGACGTCGACAACGGCAGAGTCCTTCTCGATTGCCGTTACGATGCCCTTGGTGACATAGCCTTCAGCCAGGTCGTGCTTGGCAAAGGATTCTTCGAGAAGGGCCGCGAAATCTTCGCGAGAGGGAGTAGCTACTGACATGTAATCTCCTGCATATCCGAATCCGGATACGTATGCGCCGGTTGGTTCGTGTTGAACGGGCCTGAACCCAGTCCGCTTCCTGTCGGGAAGCAATCCGGCGCTTGGACGGAATTTCAGGCTTAGTCTTCGGAAGCGGCCCAGGCAAAGCTTGGGCAAATCGCTCGAATTAGGTATTTCGGCTCAAAGCTGCATCGATGATCGACTTCGCAGCTTGAAACGCGGCCTCTATACTCATTTCCGACGTATCAAGCAAGTGCGCGTCTTCGGCTGGTTTCAAAGGGCTGTCGGCCCGTCCCATGTCGCGTTCGTCGCGGCGCTTGACGTCGTCGAAAATGGCATCGAAATCGGCAATTCCTCCCTTGCCTGTTATTTCGTCGTAGCGGCGTTTCGCCCGAACCTCGGGACTTGCCGTTACATAGAGCTTTACCGGCGCCGCCGGGCAGACGACGGTTCCGATATCACGGCCGTCGAGCACCGTTCCGGGCGCCTTTTCAGAAAACCGCCGCTGCGCCTCCACCAGTGCACGCCGCACCGAAGGCATGACCGCGATCTTCGAGGCCGCCTCGCCAATCTCATGCTTCGAAAGTATATCGCGATCGAGACCGGCCAGTTCAACCTCGCGCGCCATCTTTTCTGCCACCGCCTCGTCGTCGAGCGTCAGGCCGGCATCGAGCAAAGCCTTTGCCGTCGCGCGGTAGGTCAGCCCCGTGTCGAGATGATGAAAGCCGTAGGTCTCCGCGATGCGGCGCGAGAGCGTTCCCTTGCCTGCGGCTGCGGGTCCATCGATGGCGATTGTAAACTGTTTGGAGCTCATCTGTCCGTTCATGTCTCCGCCAATCCGCCGTAGCGGCGGACGAGATCGACCATGTCTTCCCGACCGGACTCTTCACCGAGACCGGCAACAACACCTTCGCGATCAGCAACCGGTCGGTTCTGGCTGACCTTCCACTTGCCTTCAATCGCTGCAATCTCGATTTCGACGCCGATGATGCCTTTCATCTGCGCGCGGATGAAATCATCAGGCGCATCACCCACTGCCCAAGGCCTGTCGCGTGGGCCTTCCTGTTGCGTGGTGATCGCGTTGATCTGCTGAAGCAGCCAGTCCGCGTCGTCGATGACACGGGCCCTGCCCCTGACCTGTACGATCGCGTAGTTCCAGGTCGGCACGACTTTACCGGTCTCCTGCTTCGTCTGGTACCAGGATGGCGTGATGTAGGCATCGGCGCCCTGGAAGACGGCGAGCACATCCGCGCCGGCGTCGATATCGCGCCACTGCGGATTGGCCTTGGCGAGGTGAAGGCGCAAGATCCCCTTTTCGGAGGCTGCGGCATCCAGATGGAAAGGGACCGAATTCGCCATCAAGCCCGAAGCACCCGCAGTGATCAGCATGCCGAGCGGATGTGCCCGGATCAAGGCGTGCTGGACACTCAAGTCTTCCTCACGAAAATGCGGCGGCTGGTACATTTTTCTCGCACCTATCCCGGCAGCCGGCCACGCGCCGATCTACCCTGCAAATGAACAATCGCCGGCTCACTATCACAAATGGCGGCGCCGGTCATCTGGCGCGCATGAGCGATGCATGAAGTTTGGCTTTGACATGCCGTGCTGCAACGATTATGGGGACCGGCTTATAAATTCCGAATAGAACGCCGGGTTTCACGGCATTTGCCGAATCTTGATTCGGCCATTCTCACGAGGCTAACAGTGGCGAAAGCTGAACTTGGAACGAAGCGTACCGATCCGGAAACCGGCAAGAAGTTCTACGACCTGAACCGGGATCCGATCGTTTCTCCCTATACGGGCAAGTCCTATCCGCTCTCCTTCTTCGAGGAAACCTCTGCTGCCGCAGCGGCTGAAGCCCAGGATGAAGAGGAAGTGGCAGAAGTCGATACCGAAAGCACGGAAGTCGAACTGGTCTCGCTCGAGGACGCTGATGAAGGCGCATCCGGCGACGAGATTCCAGATATGGGTGATGACGACGTCGAAATCGAAGGCGACGACGACGACACCTTCCTCGAAGCCGACGAAGACGACGATGACGACGACATGAGCGACATCATCGGCGTCACCGGCGACGAAGACGAAGTCTGATCGGATTAAGTCTCGGCCCGGACGAGAAAATTTCGCCGGGCCGATTTTTTTGGCTTGCTATCTCCAAAAACCGGAAGTAAGAAGCCGCCACTCCGCGAGGCAAGCGCTTCGCGAAGCATCCCAGGACCGGCCTAGCCGGACCACCTTGATGGGGCTATAGCTCAGCTGGGAGAGCGCTTGCATGGCATGCAAGAGGTCAGCGGTTCGATCCCGCTTAGCTCCACCAAATTTCTCCCGACACGAATAACACTGGCTGTTCGACGCGTTTGGAACCACTTTCGTCTTAACGGCTGTCGCGCCCGAGGACTGTTCGCTCGCGGTCATTTCCTCATACACTGCTTTGCCAAATTTTTAGCAACTGCGGGTATGTATGGTTCCGATGCCGACTGATCGGCAGCCTGGAGCCTTGGTTCAATGACACGAGAAAGACGGCGGCGCGTCATACACACGCGCAGAACGACGACCGGCCTGATGCTTGCCGGCGCGATTTCCTTTCTGGCGGGTATGACCGATGCGACCGGACTGGCGCTGACCGGTGATTTCGTGTCGTTCATGACGGGCAACACAACGCGCGCCGCCCTGTCGCTCGGCGGCGGCGATCTACGGCATGCGGCCATTCTACTCTCGGCGATCATGGTCTTCGTGCTTGGCAATGCAGCCGGGATCGTGATCGCGCATTTCGCGGACCGGCGCACCTTCGCCGTGCTTTCCTGCGTCAGCATCGCGCTGGCTACCGCCTCTCTCATGATGGGCGAGAGCGTGGCGATGCCGCGCTTCTATCTCATCGTCGCTTCGATGGGGATGGTGAACGCGGCCGTGGAGCAGATCGAGGGGCTGCCGATCGGGCTGACCTATGTGACCGGAGCGCTCTCGCGTTTTGGGCGTGGCCTTGGGCGCTGGATTATCGGCGACAAGCGATTGGAGTGGACGATCCAGATCGTACCGTGGGCCGGCATGTTTGCGGGCGCGGTGATGGGCGCGCTGCTCACACAGATCGCGGGTGCGGCGGCCCTGTGGGTGATTGCCGTCTTTGCGATGCTGGTTGCGCTCGCCTCTCTGCTCATCCCCAAACGCCTGCAACGTCGGTTTAACGCCACGCCACGTTCGGCGGTGCGCACGAAATGAAGTCGCAATAGAAGCCTATCGAATCAGATAGATGGCGGGCGGAAACCGCTGAAGGAAGACAACCTTGTTTCTCTTTTCAAAGCTCATCTGGATCTTCGGGCAGCCATTGTCGCTCGTTTTCCTTTTCTTCCTGTTTGCCCTGGTGACGGGCCTTGTCCGCTGGCATGCGACAAGTCTCGTTTCCTCGGCGATTGCGGGCCTGATTTTGTTCGTCACGCTCTACACCACCGTCGGCAACTACCTTCTGCAGGGTCTCGAGGATCGGTTTGTCAAACCGCAGGATCCGGCAAGCCTGCAGTGCATGATCGTCTTGGGCGGTGCATTCGAGAACGAGGTGAATACCGCCCGCCACGGAATAGAGCTCAATGCCGGGGCCGATCGCTTCGTCGAAGCGCTGCGCCTGGCGCAGAAATTTCCGCAGACGCGAATCCTGATTTCCGGCGGCGATGGGTCGATCTCCGGCATCTACGAAGGTGACGCGGCGATATCGGCGCGCTTCTTCCCGAAGTTCGGCATTGGCCGAGATCGCCTGGTCGAAGAAACGACATCGCGCACGACCTTCGAAAACGCGATGAACACCAAGGAGCTTCTGGCAAGCCAAGGTCTTTCGAACTGCCTGCTGATCACCTCCGGTTACCATATGCCGCGATCGGTCGGCATCTTCCGTAAACTTGGAATCGACGTCGTGCCGTGGCCGACGGACTACCGCACTGACGGGCGAGAAAGCCTTGGCTTCGATTTCACGCAGCCGAGCCGGAATTCCCAGAACCTGGCAACGGCAATCCGCGAATGGTTCGGGCTCGTCGGCTACTACCTCGCCGGCCGCACTTCAGAGCTCTATCCGGGCTGAACTAGCTATTTCTTGGAGATCGTCACGAACTTGGTGCCGCGCACACGGGCTGTGACGACACAAGGCTCCTTCGCCTTGTCAGCATCCGGACGATCGCAGAAACGCGGGTGCATCTTCATTGCCAGCACCATGTTGCCGAAGCGCTTCACGAAGTCATAACCGTAGACCTGGGCGGTCGCGATCATGAAATAGCCGCCCTCGGCGACCTGGAGATAGAAATTATAAGTGCAGCCGTCATCATTGCACTGCGGACCCTTCTCGCCGTCGCAGGTGAGCTCACCCTCGTTGACGACGGCGTCGATCAGGCCGTCATTGTTGATATCCTGGCGGAGGACGAAGCCGTCCGAAAATTCCGCCTTGGTGCACTGCTCCTGAAAGTGCTTCTTCTCATAGACCTCCGGATCCGAGATAAGCGATTGCTGTGCGAAGGCCGCAACGGGGGCGACGAGTAGCGCGGCAAGGTTCAGAGCGATCAGGAGCGTTTTCACGAAGGGTTTCTCTTTTGGTCGAATAAGGACGCTGTTGGCCGGACAGTTTGCTTGATCCGGCTTGCGCCGCCCTTGCCGCCGTGATTCATATTCGAAAGATACGCGCCGGTTCTGGAGGACTGCATGCCGCTGTTCGTCTATGTGGATTATGCCGGCGTTGCGCTTTTTGCGGCAACAGGCGCGCTCGCGGCCTCGCGGAAACAGCTTGACCTGATCGGCTTCCTGTTCTTCTCCATCGTCACGGGGACGGGTGGCGGTACGGTGCGCGACATTGTCCTTGGCCGTGTGCCGGTGTTCTGGGTTCTGAACCCGACTTACGTCATCGTCTGCTGCGCCATCGGCGTCCTGGTGTTCTTTACCGCCCACCTCGTTGAATCGCGCTATCGCTTGCTGATCTGGCTCGATGCCGTAGGGCTGTCGGCTTACTGCGTGATGGGTGCCGCGAAGGGCCTCGCCGCCACGGGCTCGCCAACGATCGGCATCGTGACCGGGACGTTGACGGCGACCTTCGGTGGCATCCTGCGCGATCTACTGGCCAACGAGCCGTCCGTGCTGTTGCGGCCCGAAATCTACATCACGGCAGCACTGGTCGGCGGCGGCATATTTACGGCTGCGAACGCACTCGACCTGCCGCTCTATGCGGCCTCTGCCGTCGGTGTCGTCGCGGCATTCTCAGTGCGCGGCGGCGCGCTCTATTTCGGTTGGACCTTTCCGACCTACAAGGCAAAGCCCGGCCGGCATCCTGATGATGTGATGTGAAATCAGCGCCGCTTCGCGCGCAGGCGGATCACGACGTCGACGTGGGCGATTTCCAGCCCTTCCGGCGGCTCCGGCAGATTGCCGATGGTCAGATTACTGACCGGGATATCCAGCACGTCGTTTTCGCCTTCGACGAAGAAGTGATGGTGGTCGGAGACGTTGGTGTCGAAATAGGTCTTGGCGCTTTCGACCGCGAGAACGCGGATCATCCCTGCTTCGGTAAACTGGTGCAGCGTGTTGTAGACGGTCGCCAGCGACACAGGCACTCCCGCCTGCACGGCCTCCTCGTGGAGTTCCTCGACCGTCAGGTGCCGATCGCCTTTGGCGAAAAGCAGGTCACCGAGCGCGACGCGCTGGCGCGTCGGACGAAGGCCGGCGTGTCTCAGCCGTGCCTCAATGGTAAGCGGGGCCTCTGCCACCATCCGACGAACTCCGGTTTAATCTAGCGTCAAGCAATCAGGTTTCATTAGCCATATAACTTTTGCGCAAAAGCGTTTCAATAGTTTCAATGGGGACAAAGAGTGCGAAAACGCCGCAAAATCGGGCTTTTGGCGCAATTAGTGCTGGCCGGGGGCTTGGCCTTCCTGTATGCGACCACCAAATAAGGCGCGCAGCCGGTCCTCCGGAGGTTGGATGAAGCTCAGTCATGCTTATGCTTCATTTTCCGCTGAACTTGGACTAAACGTTCACATCCATCGGCATAGTTGCGGGGGGAATTAGAGTTTTCATGGCGACGAAACAATCCAGCTTCAACTACGAGGAAATTCTGGCTTGCGGCCGCGGCGAACTGTTCGGTCCGGGCAACGCACAGCTTCCTCTCCCGCCGATGTTGATGGTTCATCGCATTACCGACATTTCCGAAACCGGTGGCGCCTTCGACAAGGGCTACATTCGCGCTGAATACGACGTGAAACCCGACGACTGGTATTTTCCCTGCCACTTCCAGGGTAACCCGATCATGCCCGGCTGCCTCGGCCTTGACGGCATGTGGCAGCTGACCGGCTTCTTCCTCGGCTGGCTGGGCGAGCCCGGTCGCGGCATGGCGCTTTCAACCGGCGAAGTGAAGTTCAAGGGCATGATTCGCCCGACCACGAAGCTGCTTGAGTACGGCATCGATTTCAAGCGCGTCATGCGCGGCCGCCTGGTTCTCGGCACCGCCGATGGCTGGCTGAAGGCCGACGGCGAAACCATCTACCAGGCAACCGACCTGCGCGTCGGCCTGTCCAAGGACAAAGAAGCCTGATTGCACCGGGCGTAGTTGCCCGGTTTCCAAGTTAGAAAAAACGAAAAGGTCGAAACACATGAGACGGGTAGTTGTTACGGGTCTGGGTGTTGTCTCCTCGATCGGCAATGATGCCGCCGAGGTCACTGCGTCGCTGCGCGACGCCAAGTCCGGCATTTCCTTCTCCAACGATTTTGCTGAGCACGGCTTCAAGTGCCAGGTCTGGGGTCGCCCGTCGCTTGATCCGACGGATCTGGTCGACCGCCGCGCCATGCGCTTCCTGAGTCAGGGCGGCGCCTGGAACCATGTGGCAATGAAGCAGGCGATCGCCGATTCCGGTCTGGAAGAGAGCGACATCAGCAACAACGAGCGCACCGGCATCATCATGGGCTCCGGCGGACCTTCGACGCGCACGCTGATCGAAGCTGCCGAGATCACCATCAAGAACAACAGCCCGAAGCGCATCGGCCCGTTTGCCGTGCCGAAGGCGATGTCCTCGACGGCATCGGCAACGCTCGCCACCTGGTTCAAGATCCACGGCGTCAACTACTCGATCTCGTCGGCCTGCTCGACCTCGGCACACTGCATCGGCAATGCCGCAGAGATGATCCAGTGGGGCAAGCAGGACGTGATGTTCGCTGGCGGCCACGAAGACCTTGACTGGACGATGTCGAACCTCTTCGATGCCATGGGCGCCATGTCCTCCAAGTACAACGAGACGCCGGCAACGGCGTCGCGTGCCTATGATGTCAGCCGCGACGGCTTTGTCATCGCCGGCGGCGCGGGCGTTCTCGTCCTGGAAGAGCTGGAGCGTGCCAAGGCGCGCGGTGCAAAGATCTACGCTGAAATCGTCGGCTACGGCGCGACCTCGGATGGTTACGACATGGTCGCTCCGTCGGGCGAAGGCGCGATCCGCTGCATGCGCCAGGCGCTCGCGACGGTGAAGGGCGATGTCGACTACATCAACACGCACGGCACCTCGACCCCTGTTGGCGACAGCAAGGAAATCGGTGCAATCCGCGAAGTCTTCGGCGACAAGATCCCGCACATCCAGTCGACCAAGTCGCTGACGGGCCATTCGCTGGGCGCAGCCGGCGTGCAGGAATCGATCTACTCGCTGCTGATGATGCAGGCCGGGTTCATCGGCGAAAGCGCGCATATCACTGAGCTCGACCCTGAATTCGACGGCGTTCCGATCGTTCGCAAGCGCATCGACGATGCCAAGATCGACATTGCCCTTTCCAACTCCTTCGGCTTCGGCGGCACCAACGCCACGCTCGTCTTCCAGCGCTACAACGGATAATAATATGACGGGAATCATGCAGGGTAAGCGCGGCCTCATCATGGGTGTCGCGAACAACCATTCCATCGCCTGGGGAATTTCGAAGGCGCTGGCAGCACAGGGCGCGGAACTTGCCTTCACCTATCAGGGCGATGCTCTCGGCAAGCGTGTCAAGCCGCTGGCCGCCGAAGTCGGTTCAGAATTCGTTCTGCCGTGCGACGTCGAGGACATCGCCTCGGTCGACGCCACCGTCGATGCCATCAAGGAGCGCTGGGGCACACTGGACTTCGTCGTTCACGCCATCGGCTTTTCCGACAAGAACGAGCTGAAGGGCCTTTACGCCGACACCACGCGCGACAATTTCAGCCGCACGATGGTGATCTCCTGTTTCTCCTTCACCGAGATCGCCAAGCGCTGCGCGCCGCTCATGAATGCCGGCGGTTCGATGCTGACGCTGACCTACAATGGCTCGACGCGCGTCATCCCGAACTACAACGTCATGGGTGTTGCAAAGGCTGCTCTCGAGGCGTCGGTGCGTTATCTGGCTGCGGATTACGGGCCGAGCGGGATCCGCGTCAATGCGATCTCTGCTGGCCCGATCCGGACGCTCGCGGGCGCTGGCATTTCCGATGCACGCGCAATCCTCTCCTGGAACCAGCGGAACTCGCCGCTGCGCAAGACGGTGACGATCGATCAGGTCGGCAATTCCGCCCTTTATCTGCTGTCAGACCTGTCGGCAGGCGTTACCGGCGAAATCCATTTCGTAGATGCAGGCTTCAACATCACCTCGATGCCGACACTGGACGCACTGCGCACGGCAGACGTGGAATAAGGACCGAAGCCGGGCTTGGAAACGAGCCCGGCTTTTCCGAAACGCATCCCCTAGGGATGCGTGACCTGCCGCAGAATAGCAGCCGAATCTCTGGCGCCCCAGCGGGTCGCAATCTTTCCGTTTTCGACGACAAACCACTCCATCGCGGTGAGCTCGTAGCTCTTGTCAGTCGGGTCATGACCCACGAGACCGCGGAAGAAGCCGGAATAACGCCCGCTTTCCCGGTAGCGGACGACGACGTTCTTCCCCTCGGCGGCGATATCGAGGATCTCGAGGTTGATGTTCATCCCCTCGTGGAGCTCACGCCAGATAGGCTCGACCTCATCGAGACCGCCATATCCCAGAACACCGTAAATCCGCGCATCGGCGGCAAAGAGCTCGCGCAACGCCGCCATGTCGAAGCGGTTGAACGCCTCGACATAGGCAGTCACGAGTTGCTTGTTTGCTTCCGTATCCATAGCTCCCCCTCCCCTTTGGGCTGTTCCGCGGCTACTTCTTCGCCCACAGCACCTTGAAGCGCGCATTGCGGCAAGTTTCGCCGCTCTCCTTGAAGTTTGCTGCAAGCACCGGCTCGTAGGGCAATCCGCGATTGGCAACCAGCAAGAGACGCCCGCCTCCGCGCAGCGCTGAGGCAGCGGTCTTGATCATCGCCTGACCGAGTGACGGCTCCGCCGCATGTCCTTCATGGAAGGGCGGGTTCATTATGATGAGGTCGTACCTGTCCTTGACCGGTTCGCTCGCCAGGTCATGCCAGAAGAAGCGCGCCGGCACGTCGGGGCAGTTCTCGGCCATGTTGCCCTTGGCGGCTTCAAGAGTCGCGTGGTTGGCCTCGTAGAGGTCGAGACGACTGACACCCGGCGAGCGCTCCGCCAGTTCGACGGACAGATAACCCCAGCCGGCGCCAAAGTCGGCGACATCACCGGTGAAATCGGTAGGCAGACGCGAGGCGAGCAACTCCGAGCCATCATCGACGCGGTCGTGCGAGAACATGCCGGCGGCGGCCAGGAAACGGCCATCCACGCGCACGGACGGCTTGGAAAACTTGCTGACGACCTCACTAACGTCGGCCGGCCGTCCGAACCAGAGCGCCACGCCGTGATATTTCGGCATGTGTTCGATCTCGAGGCCGAAGCCCTCCATACGCTTACGGAGCGACTGGACGCCATCCTCCTTGCCGCCGGCGATGACGATTAGGCCGCCCACCTTCACGTGCTGAAGCGCGGCAGCGATGTTCGCCTCGTTCTCGCCCTTGTGCTTGTTGCAGAGAACCAGCGCGGCATCGTAGTCCTCGCCTTCGATCTCAGGCGTGGTTTCGATCCGCTGCGAGAGGAGTTGCCTAAACAGCGGCCGGAAGCCCTGTACGGCGCTCAGCGAGGCGGCAAAGCCCTCCGGCAGGGCAAAGCCTGCCTCGGCGCCGAGGAAGAGCACACGCTCGCCCTCGCCGGGCGCTTCAACGGTGCCGCTGGCAAAGGGATGGAACAGGGTCTTCAGGGTTTCGCGGCTCATGATCTCTTCTCGCCTTCGGATACAAAAAGGGCGCGGGAAAACTCCCACGCCCTCGAACGGTTTGAAAGGCGCGGCTTATTCAGCCGCTTCCTCCTTCTTCTTGTCGGACTTTTCGGCAGCCGGAAGTTCCTGGCCAGTTGCCTGGTCGACAACCTTCATCGACAGGCGGACCTTGCCACGCTCGTCGAAGCCGAGGAGCTTGACCCAGACCTTCTGGCCCTCCTTGACGACGTCCTGCGTCTTGGCAACGCGCTCGGATGCAAGCTGCGAAATGTGGACGAGGCCATCGCGGGCGCCGAAGAAGTTGACGAAGGCGCCGAAGTCGGCGGTCTTGACGACCGTGCCTTCGTAGATCTGGCCAACTTCCGGTTCAGCAACGATCGAGTGGATCCACTTGCGGGCCGCTTCGATTTCCTTGCCGGACGAGGACGCGATCTTGACCGTGCCGTCGTCTTCGATGTTGATCTTCGCGCCGGTCTTTTCGACGATTTCGCGGATAATCTTGCCGCCGGAGCCGATGACTTCGCGGATCTTGTCGACTGGAATGTTCATGACTTCGATGCGCGGTGCAAACTCGCCGAGCTGGCCACGGCTCTCGGTGATGGCCTTGGCCATTTCGCCGAGGATGTGGGCGCGGCCACCCTGAGCCTGGCCGAGAGCGACCTTCATGATCTCTTCGGTGATACCAGCGATCTTGATGTCCATCTGCAGCGAGGTGATGCCGTCTGCGGTACCCGCAACCTTGAAGTCCATGTCGCCGAGGTGGTCTTCGTCACCGAGGATGTCGGAGAGAACCGCGAAGCGGTCGCCTTCGAGGATCAGGCCCATGGCGATACCGGCAACCGGCTTGGCGAGCGGAACACCAGCGTCCATGAGTGCAAGCGATGTGCCGCAAACGGTCGCCATCGAGGACGAGCCATTCGATTCGGTGATCTCGGAGACGACGCGCAGGGTGTAAGGGAACTGCTCAGCAGACGGCAGCATCGGACGGATGGCGCGCCACGCGAGCTTGCCGTGACCGATTTCGCGGCGACCTGGGGAACCCATGCGGCCGGTTTCGCCAACCGAGTAGGGCGGGAAGTTGTAATGGAGCAGGAAGCGCTCCTTGTACATGCCCGTCAGGCTGTCGACGTACTGCTCGTCTTCGCCGGTGCCGAGCGTGGCAACGACGATCGCCTGCGTTTCACCGCGGGTGAAGAGCGCCGAACCGTGAGTGCGCGGCAGGAGGCCGACTTCCGAGACGATCGGACGAACGGTTTCGAGGTCGCGGCCGTCGATACGGCTCTTGGTGTCGAGGATGTTCCAACGAACGATCTTCGCCTGCAGATGCTTGAAGATCGCGCCGACTTCTTCGGCCGTGTACTTGGCTTCGCCTTCTTCCGGCAGGAAGTGTGCCTTGACCTTCGCCTTGACGGCGTCGACGGCAGCGTAGCGTTCAGCCTTCTGCGTGTTCTTGTAGGCGGTGCGAAGCTCGGCTTCGAAATGCTTCAGCATCTCGCCTTCGAGTTCGGAGTAGTCTTCCGGCTGGAAGTCACGCGGTTCCTTGGCAGCCACTTCAGCGAGCTTGATGATCGCATCGAGGACCGGCTGGAAGCCCCGGTGGCCGAACATGACGGCGCCGAGCATGACTTCTTCATTAAGTTCCTTGGCTTCGGATTCAACCATCAGAACGGCGTCGTGCGTACCTGCTACAACGAGGTCGAGGATCGACTCTTCCATCTCGTCGAGATGCGGGTTCAGAACGTATTCGCCGTTGATGTAGCCGACGCGGGCGCCACCGACCGGGCCCATGAAGGGAACGCCCGACAGCGTCAGAGCTGCCGACGCAGCAACCATCGACAGGACGTCGGGGTTGTTTTCAAGGTCATGCTGGATGACGGTGACGACGACCTGCGTGTCGTTCTTGTAGCCTTCCGGGAAGAGCGGACGGATCGGGCGGTCGATCAGGCGGGAAACGAGGGTTTCGTTTTCCGACGGACGGCCTTCGCGCTTGAAGTAGCCGCCGGGGATCTTGCCGGCTGCGTAGGTCTTTTCCTGGTAGTTGACGGTCAGCGGGAAGAAGTCCTGGCCCGGCTTCGGCGCCTTGGCGGAAACGACGGTGGCGAGAACCACGGTTTCGCCGTAGGTCGCGAGAACAGCACCGTCAGCCTGACGGGCGATCTTGCCGGTCTCGAGCTTCAGCGGGCGGCCTGCCCACTCGATTTCCACACTATGAGTATCGAACATATGTCTTGTCCTTCAATGCGGGAACATGCGCCTCGCCTTCCAAGGCACGGTGCACGGTCAACCGCAATCGGTGTGACGCATCATGGGCAAGACAACGGGAGGCTTTACATTCATCGGTCCATAAGAGACCGGGCCAAAGCTTGTGAGGCTCTGGCCAAAAGCATCCGGCAATCCTGCCCCATGACAGGTCAACGGTTGGTTTAGCAGAACCGGCCCATCCGGGTCTGCCGGGCAATCCGCCACGCATGGCGGGATGGGGAAGTCTCTCCCCGAAAAAATCCGGCGGGTGTCCCAAGGGGAACGCCCGCCGAAAAAAGCCTTAGCGGCGGATACCCAGGCTGGTGATCAGCTTGGTGTAACGGCCTTCGTTCTTCTTCTTGAGGTAGTCAAGAAGCGAGCGGCGGCTGGAAACCATCGTCAGCAGACCACGTCGGGAATGGTTATCCTTCTTGTGGTCCTTGAAGTGGCCGGTCAGGTTGTTGATACGCTCGGTCAGGATGGCAACTTGAACTTCCGGAGAACCGGTGTCGCCTTCGAACGTTGCGTATTCCTTGATCAGAGCCGTCTTGCGCTCAGCAGTAATCGACATCGGATGTTCCTTTCTATGAGAGGAGATTAGGTCGCCAAAAGCCGGGATGTCGTCCAGCTTCGGCCGCGAATGCATCCGGGCAGAGCCCGATTGCTGGCGCTGCGTATAAACCAAATGTGCTGCAATTGAAAGAGGCATGCCGCAGATGGCCGATTCGTCACTTTCCAGCTATGGCATCTTGGATCATGGCATTGTAGCCCTCTGGATCCTGCAGCATGGCGAAGTGGCTTGCGTCCTTGAGGATCACCAGCTTCGAACCTGGAATTTGTTTGGCCATCATCTCGGTATGGTCGAGCTTGATTGCCTCGTCGTGGTCGCCGATCGTCAAGGTGACGGGTACCTTGATCTTGCCGAGGTCGTCGGATGTCCAGGCTGGCTGGCTTCCCCACATCGCGGAGATCTGGGTGACGAAAGCATCATACTCGTTCGGCGTCGGCGACAGCTTCTTGTAGGTCTCGCCGGCCGCATCGATGTAACCGCTGAAGGTCTTGTTGGTCATGACGTCGGCTTTGACGCCGTCGGTCGTCACATTCGCCGCCTGTGCGATCACGCGCGTCAGCTTCTCCGGGTTCTTCATCGCCATGTCGATGCCGATGATGCCGCCATCAGACCAGCCGACCAGGGTCACCTTGTCTCGCTTCAGATAATCGAGCAGAGCGACATAGTCGGAGGTCATCAGATCATACCCGAACGGCTGCTCGCTGCGCGTCGAGCGCCCATGCCCGCGGCTGTCGGCGACGATCACCAAATGATCCTTGGCAAACTCGGCCACTTGATAGCCCCAGACATCGGCGCTGCCGAGTCCGCCGTGGATGAACAGCATCGGCTCACCCTCGCCGTATTCGGCGTAGTACATCTTGATGTCGTTGACGGGGGCCATGCCGCTCGTCTTTGCGGTCGGCATTGGCGGGAAGGCTGGCAACGTTGCCCAGCGCTCCGCGGAATAAGTGTTGGCGGCTATCAAAACCGCCGAGAAGAACATCAGGATGCCGGCTGCAAGTCTGCGCATAACTGTCTCCCTGATCTGAAGGACCCGACGGCCCAGATCAGGGAAACATATCCCAATGCCGAACATTGACAATTGCTATCTGTGGTTTGGCCGACCCACCGCAAAACCGGAGGTTTAACGACCCTCAGCCAAAGACCCGCTTTGGGCGGAACTCGCCCTGACCGATCTCGCCGATCGCGATCAGCTTGCCGCGGGACGTGGCATAGGCTTCGCTTTCGGCAACCGGCGCATCGCGACCCCGCACGAGGATCGGATTGCCCATCTTCAAACGATGCGCCTGGTCGTCATTGACAACGAGGTGCGGCAGTGAGGAGAGCGCTTCGCTGGTGTCGATCAGCAGGGCATCCAGCGCTGCAAGCCGTTCGTCCGCGTCTTCGACTGCCTCGATCGCGACGAGATCGGCAAGCGGTATCATGGTCTCTTCGGCAAAGGGCGCGACAAAGCTGCGACGCAGGCCGGAGATATGGCCATAGCAGCCGAGCTCGCGGCCGAAATCGCGCGCCAGCGCACGCACATAGGTACCCTTGCCGCATTCGACTTCGAAATGCGCCGTATTGGCATCCTGGCAGGACAGCAGCGTCAGGCGAAAGATCTCGACTTCGCGAGAGGGGATTTCCACTGCCTCACCGTCGCGCGCCAGATCGTAGGCGCGCTCGCCTGATATCTTGATGGCGGAAAACTGCGGCGGAACCTGGCTGATCACACCGGTGTACTTCGGCAGGAGGTCGCGGATCTGCTGTTCGCTCGGGCGCTTGTCGGAGCTCTGCGTTACATCGCCCTCAAGATCATCGGTTGCGCGCTCCTCGCCCCAGGTCACGGTGAATTCGTAGATCTTGCGACCGTCCATCACGTAGGGAACGGTCTTCGTCGCATCGCCAAGGGCGATCGGCAGCATGCCCGAGGCCAGCGGGTCAAGCGTGCCGGCGTGACCGCACTTCTGCGCCTTGAACAGCCATTTGATCTTGGAAACGGCTTCGGTGGAGCCGAAATCGACCGGCTTATCAAGGATCAGCCAACCCGAGATCGGGCGGCCCTTCGGTTTACGTGGTTTGGACATCAGTCTCTTCTACTATTCTTCTTCGGTATCGCCGTGATCGAGATCGCGGCTCACCTCAGGCGAGCGCAGCAACTCGTCGATCTTCTTGTAATTGTCGAAGCTCGTATCGTCGCGGAAGCGGACCTCCGGCATGTACTTCATCTGCCGAAGCTGGGACCCGAGGCGGCCGCGAATGTATTTTGCATTGCGGTTCAGCGCGCCAATCACCGCATCATGATCCGTCACACCAAGTGGCGTCACATAGGCCGTCGCGATCTTCAGATCGGGCGACATGCGGACTTCGGAGATGGAAATGACGGTCTTCTCGATCACGTCATCGCGCACTTCGCCGCGCTGCAGAACCTGCGTGATCGCGGCGCGAACCTGCTCGCCGACGCGCAGCATGCGCTGCGAAGGTGCGGAGGTTGTTGGTCTTGTTGCCATTTTTCTTTGCCTCAAAAGGTTCGGGCGCCGGCCTCAGTTGATCCGGCGCCCGTCCAAATTTCCAATATCACACGATCAGAGCGTACGGGTGATGTGCTCGACACGGAAGCACTCGATCGTGTCGCCGGCGCGGATGTCTTCGTAATTCTCGAAAGCCATACCGCATTCCTGGCCGGAATGCACTTCCGAGACTTCATCCTTGAAGCGCTTGAGCGTCTTGAGCTTGCCTTCGTGGATGACGACGTGGTCGCGGACGAGGCGAACGCCGACACCACGTTCGACCTTGCCTTCGGTAACGCGGCAACCCGCGACCTTGCCGACCTTCGTGATGTTGAACACCTCGAGGATCTCGGCATTGCCGAGGAAGGTTTCGCGACGCTCTGGCGACAGCAGGCCCGACATCGCTGCCTTCACGTCATCCACCAGATCGTAGATGATGTTGTAGTAGCGGATTTCAATGCCCTGGCGCTCTGCCAGCGTACGAGCCTGTGCGTTCGCACGGACGTTGAAGCCGATGATCGCGGCGCCAGATGCCTCGGCAAGCGAGATATCCGATTCCGTCACACCGCCGACAGCCGAGTGAACGATGCGGGCACGAACTTCGTCCGTACCGAGCTTTTCGAGTGCGCCGGCGATCGCTTCAATCGAACCCTGCACGTCGCCCTTGATGACCAGCGGGAACTCCTTGACGCCTGCGGACTGCAGCTGCGTCATCATCTGTTCCAGCGAGCCGCGCTGGCCCGAATGGCGGGCGGCAGCCTTGTCGCGAGCGAGGCGCTGACGATATTCCGAGATCTCGCGGGCGCGGCCTTCGTTTTCGACGACGGCGAACTTGTCACCTGCCTGCGGCGTGCCGGAAAGGCCGAGCACCTCGACCGGCATGGCCGGCGGGGCTTCCTTGACATGATCGCCCTTGTCGGTGACGAGGGCGCGGACACGACCCCAGACATCGCCGGCAACGATGATCTGGCCGGGCTTAAGCGTACCGTTCTGAACCAGAACGGTGGCAACCGAACCACGGCCGCGATCGAGCTGGGCTTCGATGACCGTGCCTTCCGCGGTGCGGTTCGGGTTGGCCTTGAGGTCCAGGATTTCGGCCTGCAGCAGGATGGCTTCCAGCAGCTTGTCGAGGTTCAGGCCCGTCTTGGCGGAAACTTCGACGTCAAGAACTTCACCGCCCATCGATTCCACGAAGACTTCGTGCTGCAGGAGTTGCGTGCGCACCTTCTGCGGATCGGCGGTCGGCTTGTCGACCTTGTTGATCGCCACGATGATCGGAACACCAGCGGCCTTGGCGTGGTTGATCGATTCAATCGTCTGCGGCATGACGCTGTCGTCAGCGGCAACGACCAGGATCGCAATGTCGGTCGCCTGCGCACCACGGGCACGCATCGCCGTGAAGGCGGCGTGGCCGGGGGTGTCGATGAAGGTGATCTTCTGACCGTTCTGCTCGACCTGATAGGCGCCGATATGCTGCGTGATGCCGCCAGCTTCGCCGGCAACCACGTTGGCATGGCGGATGGCATCGAGCAACGAGGTCTTGCCGTGGTCAACGTGGCCCATGATGGTCACAACAGGCGGACGCGAAACGCGATCGCCCTCTTCGTCGGCAACGTTGAAGATACCGAGTTCGACGTCGGATTCCGAAACGCGCTTGACGGTGTGGCCGAATTCGCCGGCGATGAGTTCAGCGAGGTCGGCGTCGATGACGTCGCCCGGCTTCATCATCTGGCCTTCCTTCATCAAGTACTTGATAACGTCGACCGCACGTTCGGACATGCGCTGCGACAGTTCCTGGATGGTGATGGTCTCCGGCAGGATGACTTCGCGAACAACCTTTTCGCGGGTTTCCTGCATCTGGCTGCGGCGGAACTTTTCCTGGCGGCGGCGCATGGCGGCCATGGAACGGCCACGTGCCGTGCCATCTTCGTCGACGCCGGCAGTACCGATCGTCAGCTTCCCGCGGCGACGTTCGTCGTCGGTCTTTGGACGTGTCGTCACCGGCTTTGCCGGTTCCGGGCGTACGACGCGACCACGAGCGGGAACGCCGCGCGGCGCGCCGCGGTCCTCATCTTCGCTGTCACGGCGACGAGCGCCCGGCGCTGCGGCCGCGGCCGGAGACGGCCTCGCCGGAGCCGCGGACGGCGCCGCATCGGGGCGGCGTGCGGGCGGAGTCTGGGCCTGAACACGCGGCGCTTCAGTGCGCGCCTCGACCGCAGCGGGTGCGGGAGTTGCAACGGCCGTGGCAGCTTCGGCAACGCGCTGAGCCTCTTCGGCAGCGCGACGCTTAGCCTCTTCGGCTTCCGCGGCCTGGCGCACAGCCTCTTCGGCGGCGCGGCGCTTTTCTTCCTCGGCGCGGCGAACCGCATCCTCGGCATCGCGAACTTGTGCCATGGCAAGCGCGCGCCGGCGGGCATCCATTTCTTCCGGCGAGAGGTGGTTCAAGACTACCGGACGCGGACGATCCTGCTGGCGCGGCTGCGAAGACGGCTGCTGCGGACGTGACTGCTGGCCGGACGGATGGATGCGTGGGGCAGGGGCCTGCGGTGCGCGCGGCTGATGCGCGACCGGGGCCGGCTCGGCGGCACGGGCGGGCGCCGCCGCAGTGCCCGGCGTAATCGGGCGCTCGTCTTCCGGACGCATCGGACGCCGCTTGCGGGTCTCGACAACGACCGCCTTGGTGCGGCCGCGGCCCATATCCTGGCGCACGGTGCCCTGGCTCATGCCCGACGGCTTCAGGGTCAGAGTCTTCTTGCCCGGTCCGTTCAGTGTCTTGTCGTCATTGCTATCGGTCATTCGTTCCCGTTCCTTCGGACAGGGAGCGATGACGTCATCAGGCCCTGTCAATCAAATATGTCGATCAATGATCTGGGGACCGGACAAGTCCGGTGACCGCATCATTGTTTTTGCCGGCCAGCGCCGCCCGCTGCCCGGGACTGACCGCCATTGCGGTACTGTTCGAGCATCTTTGCGCGCTTCACTACACCCTCACCCGCCTGCCCTGCAAGCACTGCAGCATGGATAAAAGCGTTCTGGCCCATCAGGCCTTCCATTTCGCTCTCCGAGAAGAGACGGTAGGAAGGTACTTCCTCCTCGGTCTCCATTCCGAGGTGCCAGGCCTTGCGGGCCTGGTCGATTTTTCTCACGCCATCTTCGGCGGCATTCGTTGCGTGGAACACGGCGATCGCGGCTCCACTCCTGACTGCGGCATCCACTTTCGCGGAGCCGGTAACGAACTGCCCCGCCTTGCGAGCCATGTTCATCATCTGCATCAGCTGCTGTACGAGCAGCGTATCGACGGTTTCGCCGAGCTCGGCTGCCGCCTTCACATCCGCTTTCAAGGCACGCGCAAAGAGCTTCTTCGCCACGGCCTTGTCGACCAGCGAGCGATCGATCTTGACCCAACAGCCGCGTCCCGGAAGCTGGCGCTTCAGGTCGGCGACCACAGTCCCATCAGGAGCAGCAACGAAGCGGATCAGCTCATCCTGCGATCCGCTTTCGCGCGTCACGATGCACATGCGACCATTCACGTCATATCCTGCAAGATCGTCGTCCTCAGGAGAGACGCTCGGCTCACGCGCGGACATTATACTTCCTGCTCGGCCTCGGGAGCTTCTTCAGCTTCCGCGTCCTTTGCGAGGTCCTCCTCGGTGATCCAACCAGCCGCGAGGCGGGCCTGGACAACCATCTGCTCCGCCTCGACGCGCGAAACGTCGAACTTGGAGAACAGGCCTTCGAACTTCTTGGTCTCGCCGTTCTTGCGCTCGCTCCAGCCGACGAGATCGTCAGCGGCGCAGCCGGCGAAGTCCTCGATCGTCTTGATGCCGTCTTCGCCGAGCGCGACCATCATCTGAGCGGTCATGCCGTCGATCTGACGCAGTTCGTCGGAAACACCGAGCGCCTTGCGCTTCTCGTCCATTTCGGCTTCCAGGCGCTCCAGATATTCGCGGGCGCGCGTCTGGATTTCCTGTGCGGTGTCTTCGTCAAAACCGTCGATCGAGGCAATTTCGTCGAGATCGACGTAAGCCAGTTCTTCAACTGCCGCAAAGCCTTCCGACGCCAGAACCTGGCCGACCATTTCGTCAACGTCGAGCGAATCCATGAACAGGTTGGTGCGCTCGTTGAATTCCTTCTGACGGCGCTCGGATTCCTCGGCTTCCGTCATGATATCGATGTCCCAGCCAGTCAGCTGCGATGCCAGGCGGACGTTCTGGCCGCGGCGGCCGATGGCCAGCGACAGCTGCTCGTCCGGAACCACGACTTCAATGCGCTCTGCATCTTCGTCGAGAACGACCTTGGCGACTTCAGCCGGCTGCAGGGCGTTGACGACGAAGGTCGCCGGGTCCTGCGACCACGGAATGATGTCGATCTTTTCGCCTTGGAGTTCGCCGACAACGGCCTGAACACGCGAACCGCGCATACCGACGCAGGCGCCGACCGGATCGATCGAGCTGTCGTTCGAGATCACGGCGATCTTGGCGCGCGAACCCGGATCGCGGGCAACCGACTTCACCTGGATGATGCCGTCGTAGATTTCAGGCACTTCCATCGTGAAGAGCTTGACCATGAACTGCGGATGCGTGCGCGACAGGAAGATCTGCGGGCCGCGCTGTTCACGACGAACATCATATACGTATGCGCGGACGCGATCGCCATAGCGGACGTTCTCGCGCGGGATCATTTCGTCGCGGCGGATGATGCCTTCGCCGCGGCCGAGGTCGACGATGACGTTGCCATATTCGACGCGCTTGACGGTGCCGTTGACGATTTCGCCGACGCGATCCTTGAACTCGTCGAACTGGCGGTCGCGCTCGGCTTCACGAACCTTCTGAACGATAACCTGCTTGGCGGACTGAGCAGCGATACGGCCGAAATCCATCGGCGGCAGCGGATCGGCAATGAAATCGCCAAGGGCTGCATCCGGGTTGCGGTCGCGGGCCAGCTCAAGTGGAATCTGGGTCGAATAGTCTTCGGCCTTGTCGACAACTTCGAGCAGACGCTGAAGACGGATTTCACCGGTCTTCGGGTTGATGTCGGCGCGGATGTTGGACTCGGTGCCGTAGCGGGAGCGCGCTGCCTTCTGGATCGCGTCTGCCATTGCGGCAAGTACGATCTCGCGGTCGATGACCTTTTCGCGCGCCACTGCATCTGCGATCTGCAGAAGTTCGAGCCGGTTCGCACTGACTGCCATTGTCTTATCTCTCCGTCTTGGCGTCCCGGGTTCCCGTCCCTGGAGCCACAAGTTGATCGGTTATTCTTCGTCTTCCGCTTCGTTCTGGTTCGCGGCCTCTGCCTTCGCCAGCTTGTCGGCGCGCAGGGCATCACGGATCAGATCGTCGGTCAGAATGAGCTTTGCATCGGCGAGAGCCGTGAACGGAATAACGATATTCTGCTCTTCACCCTCGGAAACCTGGTCACGCTCGAGCGTGAAACCGTCTGCGTCGGTCGCAACGATCTTGCCACGGAAGCGCTTGCGGTTGCCGACCATGATCGACGTTTCGCACTTCAAAAGGTGTCCCTGCCAGCGCACGAAATCGGATTTCCGCACCATCGGGCGGTCGATACCCGGCGAAGACACTTCGAGATGATACTCTCTATCGATCGGATCTTCCACATCGAGAACCGGAGAAACGGCCATCGAGACCTCTTCGCAGCCTTCGACATCCATCGTTCCATCATTACGTTCGGCCATGATCTGCATGGTGGCGCCGTTCTGGTTGAGCATGCGTACACGGACCAGGCGATAACCAAGGTCGATGAGCACAGGCTCGACGATGTCGGCAAGGCGCTGGTCGAGACCGGTCTCGGTGATCAGCCGCGGCTCAAGTTCATTGTCTGCTTTCGTCGGATCCGACAAGCGATACGCTCCTCGCAATTTCAGGCTTTTTGGATGATCGCGGTAATAAAAAAGAGCGGGTCCTTGCGGCCCACTCTTCATCAAAACGATCAAGATTTGAGAGCCATATAGGCCCGTTTTCAAAAAATTGCAAGGTCCGTCGCCAACCTTCGGCCTAACGGGCGCCCGAGGTAGCCAGCGGCGTCATTCAGCATATATTGGCTCCGAGGACCGTCATCGGGAGGGATCGTGCATTACACTTCGTCGACACTGGCGCCGCTACGGCACGAAACCTACCGAAGGATCTGGTTTGCAAGCCTCGCTTCGAACTTCGGGGGACTGATCCAGGCGGTCGGCGCCGCCTGGATGATGACGACCATCACGGCATCGGACAATATGGTTGCGCTCGTGCAGACATCGACGGCACTGCCAATCATGCTCTTTTCGCTTGCATCGGGCGCCCTTGCAGACAGCTTTGATCGCCGCCGGGTGATGCTGATTGCGCAATACTTCATGTTTGCGGTTTCGGCCGTGCTCAGCATCTCCGCCTACTTCGGCTGGCTTTCGCCCTGGCTGCTCCTCTTTTTCACCTTCCTCATCGGCTGCGGCACGGCGTTGAACAACCCGTCCTGGCAAGCCTCGGTCGGCGACATGGTGCCGCGCGTGGATCTGCCGGGTGCGGTGACGTTGAACAGCGTCGGCTTCAATATCACCCGCAGTGTCGGACCCGCGATCGGCGGCGCCATCGTCGCCGCTGCCGGCGCGGCTGCAGCCTTTGCCGTCAATACACTGAGCTACTTCGCGCTGATCTATGCGCTATGGCGCTGGAAGCCGACCCCGCCGGCCTCGACCCTCCCGAGGGAGACGCTCGGCAGCGCCGTCTTTGCCGGCCTTCGTTACGTGTCGATGTCGCCCAACCTGCAAAAGGTGCTGCTGCGCGGGCTCGTCTTCGGGATCAGCGCCAGCTCGATCCTTGCACTGCTGCCGATCGTGGCGATCAACCTTGTTGTCGGCGGTCCGCTGACCTACGGCCTCATGCTCGGCTCTTTCGGCATCGGCGCCATCGGCGGGGCTATCCTGAACGACCGGCTGCGCGAACGCTTTTCGAGCGAGGCGATCGTGCGGATTTCCTTTACCGGCTTTGCGCTGAGCGCAGTGATCGCCGCCTCCAGTCCGATTGCCGCGCTGACCTGTGCCGGGCTGGTGATCGCAGGCGCATGTTGGGTGCTGGCGCTCTCGCTGTTCAATACGATCGTGCAGCTGTCGACGCCGCGTTGGGTCGTCGGCCGCGCCCTGTCGCTCTATCAGACGGTGACCTTCGGCGGCATTGCCGGCGGCAGCTGGCTCTGGGGCGCGGCAGCCGACCGCTATGGCGTTGCCAATGCCCTGCTCATCTCGGCCTTCGTCATGCTCTTCGGCATCGTCATCGGCCTGCGCTTTGCCATGCCGGCCTTTGCCTCGCTCAACCTGGACCCGCTGAACCGCTTCATCGAACCGGCGCTCGGCCTCGATATCACGCCGCGCAGCGGTCCAATCGTCGTCCAGATCGATTACGAAATCGCAGACGCGGACATTGCCGACTTTCTGGCCCTGATGGGCGAGCGGCGGCGCATCCGCATTCGCGACGGCGCGCGCAATTGGGCGCTGATGCGCGATCTCGAAAAACCGGGCCGGTGGACGGAGACCTACCACGCGCCGACCTGGGTCGAATACATCAGGCACAATCAGCGCCGCACGCAGGCCGATGCGGAAAATATCGAACAGTTGCGGGCGCTCCACCGAGGCGAAGAACTGCCGCAGGTGCATCGACTGATCGAGCGCCAGGCCATTCCGCCCAACGATGACGTCTTCTACAAGGCACCGATCGACCTGCATCATTGAGGCAAGACATGCATTCCTTCCGCCCCGCGCGCCGTTCGGATCTGGCTGACATCATTGGCTTGCTCGCCGAGGACGACCTCGGCAGCGCGCGCGAAATCGTTTCGGATCCGCCGGATGCGAGATATGTCGCTGCGTTTGATGCCATCGAAGCCGACGCCAATCAGCTGCTGGCGGTCGCGGTGGATGGGCGCGATCGCGTCCTTGGCTGCTTGCAGCTGACTTTCATTCCCGGCCTGTCCCGAACAGGTGTTTGGCGTGGGCAGATCGAAAGCGTGCGCGTCGCCAAGAGCGCGCGTGGCACGGGCCTAGGCTCCAATTTCATTGAGTGGGCTGTTGCACGCTGCGCCGAGCGCGGTTGCGGTTTGGTACAGCTGACCTCGGACAAATCACGGCGCAATGCCATCCGTTTCTACGAGAAACTGGGATTTGTCGCGAGCCACGAGGGGCTGAAGCGCAACCTCTAGGCTCTAGCTACTTCAACCTTCCGATCATCGATGCCTCGGGATAGCAGGTCGGCGTCAAGCCGTTCTTCTCCTGCCACTGGCCGATGGAACGGCGGGTCTTGTAACCGGGGAGACCATCGGAGCCGCCGACGTCGTATCCCTTTTTCTCCAACGCCTTCTGCATCGTCGCGACGTCGGAGCGCAGCATTTTGCCGACATCGCCCCAAGGCCCCTGGAAAGCCCCGGACCCATAGGCGATGCGATCGGCCAGGTTGCCGATAAAAAGCGCATAGAGGTCGGAGTTGTTGTATTCCTTCAGCACGTAGAAGTTCGGCGTGACGACAAACTGCGGACCGTCGCGCCCAGCAGGGACGAGCATCATGCCGGACGCCTTGCCCTCGCCGGAAGGGAAAGCCTTGCCTGATATGCGCGTGATACCGAGTGAGGCCCAGTGCGACACGGGCTTGGCGAGGTCCGGCCCCTCTTGCGCGCAGGATACGCCATCGGGGATGCTCACTTCGTATCCCCAGCCACGACCGCGCTGCCAGCTCTTCTGGGCAAGGAAGTTCGCAATAGAGGCAAGCGTATCGGGAACCGATGTCCAGATGTTGGGGTGGCCGTCGCCATCGAAATCGACCGCATATTTCAGATAGCTGGTCGGCATGAACTGCGGCTGGCCGAGTGCGCCGGCAGATGACCCCTTGAATTCGGCCGGCGTCGCGTCACCGCGATCGATGATATGCAGAGCGGCGAGCAATTCTGTGCGGAACATGTCCTTGCGCGTCGACATAAAGGCCTTGGTCGCCAGCACCTCGATGGCGGAATTCGGGATCTTGGCAGCCCCGAAGCCGGTTTCGCGCCCCCAGACGGCAAGGACGATCGAGCCGGGAACCCCGTAGGCTCTTTCAATCTTCTTCAGCGTCGAGGCATATTGCGCGGCAAAGCCGCGGCCGGTGCTCCCCAGCCGCTTCAGCCGATCCTCGTTGAAGTACGGAGCGGGCGAGGAGAATTCGGCCTGCGTCTGCTTCTGCTCCTTGGCAGGTGGGAAGCCGGGAGGGGCGAGATCGGTCAAGGTCCAGTTCAGCTCGACGCCCGCAAAGGCTGCTTGAAACGCCTTCTCGGAAATGCCATTGCGCTGCGCCTCCGGCCAGAGATCGGCCCTGACCCACTTTTCGAACTGCGCTTCAACATCGGCCTTGGAAGCGGAAAAAGCCGGCGGGCCTGACAGTGCCAGCAGTGCCGCCGTCGCGATCAAGAGGCGCCCGAAAATGCGCTTGCTCATGCTTCCCCCTAGATTGCCGTGCGGGCTCTGAGCGCCGCCTGCAGCGTTCCTTCATCGAGATAGTCGAGTTCGCCGCCGACCGGGACGCCATGGGCAAGGCGCGTGATCTTGACGTCCAGTCCGGTCAGCTGGTCGGTTATATAGTGTGCTGTTGTCTGCCCCTCGACGGTGGCGTTGACCGCGATGATCAGTTCGCGGATGCCGCCGGCCGTGACGCGCTCGATCAGGCCGCGAATGTTGAGATCATCCGGGCCGACGCCATCCAAGGGAGACAAAGTGCCACCGAGGACATGATAGGCGGCGTTCAGCGCGCCGGCGCGCTCCAACGCCCATAGGTCGGAGACATCTTCGACGACGATGATGACGGAATGGTCGCGCCGGTCGTCCGTGCAGACCGTGCAGGGATCTACCGTATCGACATTGCCGCAGAGAGAGCAGATCTTGACCTTGTCGTAGGCCTCGCCCATCGCGTTCGACAGCGGGCCGAGCAGTTGGTCTTTCTTCTTGATGAGATGCAAGGCAGCGCGGCGCGCGGACCGCGGACCGAGGCCGGGGACCTTTGCCAGAAGCTGGATCAGTTTTTCGATTTCGGGGCCGGTGACTCGCTTTGCCATGAGCGGTTATTAGCCCATATGCTGCAAAAACGGAAACATGTTGGGAGCGCCGCTTGATGAAAATCCTCGCCGTCTGCATCGGCAGTACCGAGCGGCTGCCCGGCAAGAGCTACAAGACGGGCATCTACAAGCATCCCATCACCGGCAGCGTGCTCGTCGATGCGGAGGGCGTGGTCGGTGATGCGATCTGCAACCGGAAGCATCATGGCGGCGTCGACCAGGCCGTCTATCTCGAGGGGTCGCTGACGCTCGACTGGTGGTCGAAAGAGCTTGGGCGGCCGATCGTGCCAGGCACATTCGGAGAAAACCTGGTGATCGACGGTCTCGACAACCGCACCGTTTCGGTCGGCGATCGATTCATAGCCGGCGATCTTGTTCTGGAGGTTACCAGTGCGCGCATTCCCTGTGCGACCTTTGCCGCCCGGATGGGTGACCCGCGGTTCGCCAAGCGCTACGCGCGAGCTGCCCGGCCGGGCATCTATTGCCGGGTGCTTCACGGTGGAGCAATCACCGCCAGATCAACGGTCGACTATCAGCCTTATGACGGCGAAAAGGTTACGATGCCGGAGATGATCGCCACCTTTGGCAAGACACTCGCCGCCCAAGATCGCAACCGCTATCTGGCGGCTCCGATCCACTACAAACTTCGGAATATTCTGGAAGTGCAGGCCGGCGCCTAGCGCAAGCGCACCTCAAGGGCCGCCAAAGCCGCCCGTCCCTTCGGCCAATCGCCAAGCCCACTGGCTCCGTTGATGTGACCGTGGGCACCAATATTTGTGAATTGGCTACCCCACTCATCAGCCCTGGCACGTGCGTAGTCGAGCGAACCGTACGGGTCGTCGCTGCTGGCTACGACAAGCGAGGGGAACGGAAGCGCCCCGAGAGGTGTTTCGGCAAAGCCGGCTGCTTCCGGCGGGTAGGCTGCGGCGCGCGGGTCCGGCGGCGCGACGAGCAAGGCGCCGCTGGCGCGATGCCTGGCCCGCCGTGCCCAATGTGCCACCAGCAGGCAAGAGAGACTATGGGCAACGAGAAGCGGTTCGGCCTGCGCCTGTCCGACTGCCCTGTCCAGCGCCTCAATCCAGTCCTCAAGGTCCGGCTGATCCCAACTCGAGGGTGAAAAGCGCCGAATGCGACGGTCGGCCGTCTCCCATCGGGACTGCCAGTGGGTTTCGCCAGACCCGCCAATGCCGGGCACCGTGATGATTTCTCTCATCGCTTCCTTCCTGTTGCTCGACGGACAAGTTGCGCGAGAGGGTCCGCAAATGACATAAGAAATCATCGGCAAAGTCATCGCTCAGCCGATAGATTAAAGGCGGACATTCATGGCCGATTTCATGAGCCGACAACTCGACCCAACTGACATGATGATTATCGAGATCATGCAGGCTGATGGGCGCATTTCCGTTTCCGAGCTGGGGCGCAAGGTCGGCCTGTCGCAGCCGGCAGCCTCCGAGCGGCTGAAACGCCTGGAGGAACGGGGGATCATCGAAGGCTACGGCGCCCGTATCAATACCGCGGCGCTCGGGCTGGGCATGATGGCCGTGATCCGGCTACGCACCACCCACGAACATATCCGCACCTGCCTCAAGCAATTTGCCGACATGCCGCAGATCATCGAAGTTCTCAGGCTGACAGGAGAGGATTGCTTCGTCTTGAAGGTCCTCGTCCCCTCGCCCTCCGAGCTTGAAGTCATCGTCGATAGCATCGCGCGCTATGGTGCGGTCACCACCTCGCTCGTCTTGCGTGGGGAGCCGACCAAACCCTTCGGTCGCGAACTGATGAAATTGGCGCGAAACCACCTCTGAGGTGATTTCAACGGCTGCCACTTGCTGACGAGAAGGAGCCTCCTAGTTTTTCATCCACGGGGTGCAAATCGAAGGAGGCTCGCATGTCCATCGCAAGACTTATCGCGGCGGCAGTCATCGCCGCAACGGCCACTACCTTCCTATCAGCAACGCCGGCTGCAGCCCGCGTCAAGGTCGGCTCGTTGGGCTGTGATATTTCTCCCGGATTCGGCGTCATCATCGGCTCGAAACGGACGCTAAACTGCATATTCACGCCGTCCTCGCCCGATCGACCAAGCGAACGCTACACCGGTACGATCACCAAGTTTGGTGTCGATATCGGCGCTCTCGCTGGCGGCGGATTGATCTGGCTCGTCTACGCGCCGACAAACCGGCTCGACGGCGCCCTGCAGGGCAGCTACTCCGGCGTCGCAGCCAATGCGACGGTCGGCCTCGGCGTCGGGGCGAATGTCCTGATCGGCGGTTTCGAGGGCTCGATTGCTCTGCAACCTGTCTCGGCTGAGGGCACGTCCGGTCTCAACATCGCGGCAGGCGTTGCCAATATGATCCTGACCTGGGTGCCGCCGGCACCACCGCCACCAGCTCCCAGGCGGCATGTATCACAGCGATAGCCTAGCGCATCGCGATCGCCAAAGCGGCGCCGGCCATCGTTCCGGCGCTGGCGCGGTTGGCCGCGCGAATAGCACGACGGCTCCTCAGGAACCGCCGGGCTTTGGCAGCAAGCAGCGTCCAACTGAAGTCGATGAAGATCAGCACGAAGAGCATGGTGGCCACGAGTTCTGCCCAACCGACGATCGTTACCCCGCGAACGTCGATGATCGAGGGCAGCAGCGCCATGTAGAACATCATGATCTTCGGGTTGCCGAGCGTCACCGTCATGCCGGCGAGGAAAAGCCTTGTGGGTGATTGCGCCTCGGGCAACGCTTCGCCATCACTATCGGGCGAGGCGAACCACATTTTCCAGGCAAGATAGAGCAGGTAGCAGACGCCGAGCCACTTGATGGCAACGAAGGCATAGTGGAACGTTTCGGCGATCGCCGCCAAGCCGGCGACGGCGCAGGTCAGCCAAATTGCTTCGCCGAGCCACATAGCTGACAGGAAAGGCAGAACGTCACGGGCGCCCTTGGAAATCACCCGGGCGACGAGTGCGGCAACGCTCGGACCGGGAGAGCCGGCGGCCACGAACAATGCGCAGGCAAAGACAAACAGACTGGTCAACGTCATCGGCAATCCTCCTGTTGCGTGACGGAAGCAATGCCAGCGCAGCTGACACCGCTCTCTTGGTCTACCGGCTGGTCAGAACGGCATCTTGAAGCCGGGAGGAATCGGCAGGCCGGCGGTCAGCGCCTTGGTCTTTTCGGCAGCGGCGGCTTCCGCCTTGTCCTTGGCATCCTTATGCGCGGCAACGATCAGGTCTTCGAGGATTTCGACATCGTCTTCCTTGAAGAGGGACGGGTCGATCTTCAGGCTCTGCATCTCGCCCTTGCCATTGAGGATCACGGTGACGAGACCGCCACCCGACTTGCCTTCCGCCTGGAGTTCGGCGATCTCCGCCTGCATCTTCTCCATCTTGGCCTGCATTTCCTTGACTTTGCCCATCATGCCCATGATGTCGCGCATCGTCTCGCTCCTTCTCGATACTCTAGAAAATTATGTCGTCGCCGGGCAAGATGTCGCCCTCTTCGGATTCGGCAGCGGCAGGCGCCTTGACTTCCTCTTCCTCATCCAGCTCGGGCGCCCTTACGCGGACGTCGATGATCTTGGCGCCCGGAAACTGGGAGAGGATCGCCGCCACATCCGGATCTTGGCGCGCGTCGCTGACCTGCTGCGCCTTGGCGTTGGCTTCGGCCTCGACGATCGTCGGCTGAGCTTCCTCGCGGCTGAGGCTGACGATCCAATGGATGCCTGTCCAGTCCTTGAGCTTGACAGCCAGTTCGTTCAGCAGCGTACCGGGGGCGCCTTCGGTCAGATTGACGTCGAGGCGGCCGGGCTCGATGCGAACCGGGCGTACGAAGTTGCGCACGAGCGCCTTGACCTTCACATCGCGCTTTTCACCGGCCAGATTGGCGATATCGGTGATCGAGTTTACCGAAACCAGTGGTTTCGGCGCCTCGGCCGGCTTCGTCTCGACGCGGCCGACCGGCACGTTCTGCGGGTCGGGATTAGGGACGGCGCGCAGCATCGCGGTCGGGCCGGCGGGCTGCGGGCGCGGGATCGACTCGGTCGATCGTGCCGCCAGATTGCCTTGATAGTTCACCGTTGCGCCGCCACCGCCGTTGCCCGATGGACGGCCGCCACCGTTCGTCTCGGAAAACTCCGCGAGGCGACGGGCGGCATCTTCCGGCGCCGGCAGATGGGCGGCATGTGTCAGTCGGATCAGCACCATCTCAGCGGCGCCGGCCGGGCGCGAGGAGCCTTCGGCTTCCGGAATGCCCTTCAGTAACATCTGCCAGATGCGCGACAGCGTCGTTACCGCCACGCTCTGCGCGAATTCGGCGGCCTTGGTACGTTCGATTTCGCTGAGCGAAGGATCGTTCGCGGCATCCGGCACGTATTTCAACCGCGTGACCAGATGCGTGAAATCGGCGAGATCGGTCAGCACGGCAACGGGGTTGGCACCGGCTTCATACTGGCTTTCGAATTCGCCGAGCGCTGCTGCGACATCGCCTTTTACGATATGATGAAAGAGATCGACGATGCGGGCGCGGTCGGCAAGGCCGAGCATCCCGCGCACCGTTTCCGCCAGCACCGCGCCGCCGCCATGGGCGATCGCCTGGTCGAGCAGCGAGAGACCGTCGCGCGCCGAACCTTCGGCGGCACGGGCAATCATCGCCAGCGCATCCGGCTCCGCCTCGATGCCTTCCTTCGATGCGATCGTGGTAAAGAGCCCAACGAGATCGGAGGCACTGATGCGGCGCAAGTCGAAACGCTGGCAGCGCGACAGGACGGTGATCGGGACCTTGCGGATTTCGGTGGTAGCGAAGATGAACTTCACATGCTCCGGCGGCTCTTCGAGCGTCTTCAGCAGGCCGTTGAAGGCCTGTGTCGAGAGCATGTGCACTTCGTCGATGATGTAGACCTTGTAGCGCGCCGAAACCGGGCGATAGCGCACCTGCTCGATGATCTCGCGGATATCGTCGATACCCGTGTGGGATGCAGCGTCCATCTCGATGACGTCGACATGCCGGCCTTCCATGATCGCCTGGCAATGCTCACCCGGGATCCGCAGATCGATCGTCGGCTTGTCGATGTCAGCGGTCTTGTAATTCAGCGCGCGAGCGAGGATGCGGGCGGTCGTCGTCTTGCCGACCCCGCGCACGCCGGTCAGCATGTAGGCTTGGGCAATACGGCCGGTCTCGAAGGCGTTGGTCAGGGTCTGAACCATCGGCTCCTGGCCGACCATCAGATCCGTGAAATCCTTGGGGCGGTATTTGCGTGCCAGCACCCGGTATCCGGTGCCCGTCGAGGCGGCATCTTGTGACTGTCGCTCGGTGTCGCTCATCGCCCTGCTTATCACCCGGACTGCCCGAGCAAGAATGGAGAGAAAGGTGGGAGGCTGGCACGATGACCCGTGCCGGGCTCGTTAGGGCTGCTTCCTTCCGGACCTGACCCGGTTGGCGAGTGGCTCGTCCACCACCAACCTCCCGGATGCACATATCGGCAATATCGCCATCAAAAGCAAGCCAAGCTCAAAAAAAACTGCTAGCCTCAGGAAAACATGGAGGAATGCCTGTTGGACGAATTCAAACTCGACCGTCGGCTGGAGAGCGATAGCGACCGAGTTATTCAGACCGGGCTCTGCGATCTCAGGCTGTCGAAGGACGCCCGCTGGCCGTGGCTGATTCTCGTGCCACGCAGAACGGGTATCAGCGAAGTCTTCGAACTGACGCCCCTCGATCAGGTGTTGCTGACATTCGAGACGGAGATGGTCGCCTCCGCCCTGAAGAAGATCACCGGCGCCACAAAAATCAATATTGGGGCCCTTGGCAACATCGTCCGTCAGCTTCATGTTCATGTCATTGCCCGCTTCGAAGGCGATGCCAATTGGCCAAATCCCGTCTGGGGTTTTGGCAAGGCTGAACCTTACGCGGCGGATAAGAGAGATGACCTTATAAAGAAATTGCGGGAAGCCCTTTCATCATGAGCCGTTCGCTTTTCGATTCGGATGTTCCGCATCCGGAACCCAGTAGCCTGACTGCCTTCGCAGCCAATGACCTGATCCGTGATTCCGAACATCGCGACGAGACATCCGTCGACAAGGCGCTTGCCAAGGAAGGAACGCATATCTTCGCCTTTGCCGGCGACAAGCTGGTCTTGAAGCATGACGGGCAGGTGCTTGATCCGCTGTTTGCACGCTACGAGCTGAAGGACCTGCGGCCCAACTGGGATGAGACCGTCCTGCTCGGCTATCGAAAAACCGGGGAGCCGCGCCTTGCCGTGCCGGTGGGTGTTCCGGAAGAAGAGTTGGCCAGCCATTACAAACCTTCGGATGGCCGTTCGCTATTTCGCGAGATGCTGATCGACGAGGTTCTACTCGGGGAGTTTGCGCAGGGAGCGAGCCTCATCCGCTGGAACCGCGACAACAAGTTCTGCGGCCGCTGCGGCTCTACCATGGAGATCCATATCGGCGGCTACAAGCGCGTCTGCACAGCCTGCGGACATGAAATCTTCCCGCGCACCGACCCCGTCGTCATCATGCTCACGATCGACGAGGAGCGCGACCTCTGCCTTCTTGGCCGCAGCCCGCATTTCGCTCCGGGCATGTATTCCTGTCTTGCCGGTTTCGTAGAACCGGGTGAGACGATCGAGAACGCTGTGCGCCGTGAGACGCTGGAAGAATCCGGAATTCATACCGGACGGATCCGCTATCACGCTTCGCAACCCTGGCCGATGCCCCATACGCTGATGCTTGGCTGCTTCGCCGAAGCCAAGTCCAAGGACGTCAAGTACGATACCCAGGAGCTGGAGGACTGCCGCTGGTTCACGCGTGAAGAAACGCTTGAGATGCTTGAACGCCCCGGCGTGACCGGCAAGGCACCACCGCCCAAGGGGGCGATCGCCCATCGGCTGATGCGCGATTGGATAGAGTGGAAAAGCAATAAGGCCTGACAGAACGAGGCCCAGACATGGCACGCTCCGAACGCCTTCTGACGTTGCTGCAAACCCTGCGGCGCTATCGCCGGCCGGTCAGCGGCGCTGTGCTTGCCACCGAAACTGGCGTCAGCATCCGCACGCTTTATCGCGATATTTCGAGCCTGCAGGCACAGGGCGCCTTGATCGAAGGAGAGCCAGGTCTCGGCTACGTGTTGAAGCCGGGTTTCATGCTGCCACCGATGATGTTTTCGCAGGACGAGATCGAGGCGCTCGTCCTCGGTTCGCGATGGGTTGCGCGTGCCGCCGATCCACGCCTTGCCGCCGCCGGCGCCGATGCCCTCGCCAAGATCGCCGACGTGCTGCCGCAGGAGATGCGAGACGAGATCGAGACCTCGACGCTGCTCGTCCATCTCCGACCGCCCGTTGCCGACAAGGCTGATCTCAGTGCCATTCGCAAGGCGATTCGCGCCGAACGAATCCTCAAGTTGACCTACTCGGATGAGGGCGGAACCGTCTCCGTCCGCAATATCTGGCCTTTCGCGCTGAGCTATTTCGAACAGGTGCGGGTTGTCGTTGCCTGGTGCGAATTGCGTCAGGATTACCGCCACTTCCGCACCGACCGGATCGTCGAAATGATCCCTCAGGACGGCCGTTATCCGCGCCGGCGCGCGGTCCTGCTCAAGGAATGGCGAGACCAGCAAGATATTGCATCCTGACCGCGACACTACTGCCATAAACTGACAGTGGTCAGCGCTATTATCGGTACCAATCCAATAGGAGGACCGATGATGATGAGCCTGAACCTGAGCCGATCTACGCGCGGCAACCATGCTGTCGACGAGACCTCTTCCGATGCAGGATATCCGCAATCCACGCTGCTGCGCATGATGCTGAACGCGTCGCGCCAGATGGCGCATCGCAGGTGTTCGCGCCTCGATCCGGACACCATGCCCGAGTGGAAGAAACGCGATCTCGGCTTCGTCGATTGGGGCAGCCCCTGCCACGAAGGCTAGTCGCACACGACACAACTCCCAAGACGCATGACCGACCGCCGCCGCTGCCAACGAGGCAGCGGCGTTCCTTCGCCTGCCACCCTGTCACAACGAGGACGACCCGATGAACAGCCCGAACCTCATCATTCTCTACGTCAAGGACCCGGCCACAAGTGCCGGTTTCTACCGGTCCTTGCTCGGCCGAGAACCTGTCGCCGAAGCCCCGAACTTTGTCGCCTTCGCGCTTGATGGCGGCTTCACGCTCGGCCTCTGGCGGCTGAGCAAGGTTACCCCGCAGCCGTCCGCTACGGGCAGCCGCGCCGAGATCGCCTTCATGGTTCCCGGCGAGAACGGCGTGTCGACGCTTTACGAGGATTGGCGCAAGCGCCAGTTGCCGATCGCGCAGGACCTTACGGACATGGATTTCGGCCCGACCTTCGTCGTGCTCGACCCGGACGGCCATCGCCTGCGGGTGTGTGAGCCGGACAAGTAAATCACAAAGAAAGGGCGCCCGAAGGCGCTGCCCGAAGGCGCCCTTTTTCATTTCTGCAGTTGGCCCCGCATGGGGTGGCCCTTGTAGACGCCGAGGATGCGCACCTTCTCGGAAAAGAAGCGCAGCTCCTCCAATGCACGCCGGACATTCGGATCGTTCGGGTGACCCTCAATGTCAGCATAGAACTGCGTTGCGACGAACTTGCCGCCGAGCTGATAGCTCTCCAGCTTGGTCATGTTGATGGTGTTGGTCGCAAAGCCGCCAAGCGCCTTGTAGAGTGCGGCCGGGATGTTTCGTACGTTGAAGACAAACGTCGTGACGAGCTTCTCCTCGGCCGAGCCGCGATGCGCCCATTCCTCGTCGCGTGAAAGGATGACGAAGCGGGTGACATTGTTTTCCGTGTCCTCGACATTCTCGGCAACGATGTCGAGACCGTAGAGATCGGCGGCAAGGCGCGGCGCCAGCGCCGCCATCGAGCGGTCCCCGGTTTCCATGACGAGCTTTGCAGCACCTGCCGTGTCGCCAGCGATCACCGGCTTCCAGCCGTGCGAACGCACGATCTTGCGGCACTGCCCAAGGGCGTGGATGTGGCTGTGAACCGTGCGGATCTCATCCTTGGTGACGCCCGGGAGCACCATCAACTGGAAGCGGATCGGCATGAAATACTCGCCGATGATGTGCAGGCGCGACTCCGGCAGCAAGTGATGAATGTCGGCGACGCGTCCAGCGATCGTGTTCTCGATCGGGATCATTCCGATATCGGCATCGCCGTTCTCGACCGCCACGAAGGCATCCTCGAACGTCTGGCACGGCAGCGGCTCCATGGTCGGAAACATGTCACGGCACGCCATGTCGGAGTTCGCGCCGAACTCGCCCTGGAAGGCGATCCTGTTGGTGGTGATGTTCATGGAAAATCCGTCACTTCGTTCTTGCGGAGAGAATGCGCCGCGCCTTTTCAAGGTCGGCGGGAGTATCGACACCGAGCGGAACCGTGTCAACGATCTCGACATCGATGCGCATGCCGGCTTCCAGCGCGCGCAGCTGCTCCAGCGACTCGCGCTTTTCCAAGACCGATGGTCCGAGCGTAACGAAACGCTCCAAGGCCGAGCGGCGGTAAGCATAGAGGCCGATATGGTGATAAAGCGGTCCATCACCGTAGGGTGCCGTCGTGCGGGTGAAGTAGAGCGCCTTCAGGCGGCTTTCCGAGATCGGCGAGCCGACGACCTTGACGATATGCGGTGCCGTCTTGTCGGCCTCGTCCTCGATCTCGATCGTCAGTGTTGCGATGTCGACGCTCGGATCCTCCAGCGGGCGCAGCGCGGCGCGAACGGTTTCCGGCTCGATCGTCGGCAGATCGCCCTGCACGTTGACGACGAACTTGGCTTTCCCCTCCGGATCCACCTTCATGAGCGCCTCGTAAATGCGATCCGAACCGGACTGATGGTCCTTGCTGGTCATGATGACTTCAAAGCCTGCCGCGGCCACGACATCATGGACCTGTTGGTCATCAACCGCGACAACGACGCGGCCAATTTCGGCTTCCTTCGCCCGCAGCGCCACCTGCACGATCATCGGCAGCCCGCAAATATCGGCGAGCGGCTTGCCTGGAAGACGGGTCGATGCCATGCGGGCCGGGATCAGCACGAGCACGTCATCTAAATTTGGACTGGTCATTGTTCGGGCCTTCTAATCCGGGCGGAAAGGTGTCAAAAAGTCTCACGCAACAGGCCATTTAGACTGTTGCAACGAATAGCCAAAAGACATAGGTTCCGCGCGATTTCAAGATGGTCCGGTTTTATGTCTGCCGGCTGCAAGGGGAGCATTGCAGATGAATTCATACGTGAATATGGCTGTGGGGGCACTGCTCGGAACGGTTTTCGTTCTGATGACCGTCTCCATCGCGTCGGAGGGAATCTTTCATTCGGAGAGCCCGGAGAAGGAAGGTTTCGCGATCGTCGCCGAAGAGGCCGCTGCCGCTGGTGGCGGCGAGGCCGCACCGGCTGCAGCCGTTCCGATCGCACAGCTACTTGCAAAGGCGGACGCCAAGGCTGGCGAGGCTGTTTTCAAGAAGTGTCAGGCCTGTCATGACGCGACCAAGGGGGGACCGAACAAGGTTGGTCCGAACCTCTTCGGTCTCGTCGATCGTCCGATCGCCACGCATGAAGGCTTTGCCTACTCGTCGGGCATGAAGGACTTCTCCAAGGGCGGCAGCGAGAAGTGGACCTTCGATCATCTGAACCACTTCCTGGCAGCACCGAAGAAGTACGTTGCCGGCACGGCAATGGGCTTTGCCGGTCTCCCGAAGGACACGGATCGCGCCAACGTCATCCTTTACCTTCACACGCTGGCCGATTCGCCGGTTCCGCTTCCGGATCCGAACGCACCGGATAGCGCGACGCAGTAAGTCGCTGCTCGGTTCCAGACGAAAATCGAAGCCCGGCTGACGCCGGGCTTTTTCTTTGCCTAGCCGCCGAGCAAAAAGGCCCAGAACGAAACGGAGATGGCGCCAAGCGCCGTCGTTAGCGTGATCGTCGAAGCTGCCAGGCTGTGGCCGACACCGAAACGGTTGGCGATCAGCCAGGCGTTGACGCCCGTTGGAACCGACGAAATCAGCACCAGGGCCGCCGTCCAGTCACTGGCAAGCCCGACCAGATGGCTCGCCGCCCAGACGCAGGCCGGCAACAGCAACAACTTGAAGGCGGAGGTGACGCTGGCGATGCCGGCGTTGCCTGAAATGCCGTATTTCTCAAGCGCCATGCCGAGCGAAATCAGCGCGACCGGCCCGGCGACACCGGCGATCTGATCGATTATGGCGCCTACCGGTCCCGGCATGGTGAGCCCTAACAGGTGCATGGCAGCACCGCCGGCCAAGCCGATCACCAGCGGGTTTTTGACGAGATTGTGGGCGATCTGGCGCACCACTTTGGCGATGCTGCGCTCCTTCTTGCCGGCGATCTTGTGCTCGGCGCGCTCCATCAGGATGGTTCCGATAATCATCATCACAGGCAGATGGACCGCGATCAGAATCGAGAGCGGCACGAGCCCCTTGTCACCGACCGTGCGCTGAACGAGCGGCAGTCCGATGAAGATGGTGTTGGCGAAGGCTGACGATACACCGGCAAGCACGCCAATGCGGTCATCGCGCCCGAAGAAGCGCGTCGCGGCGATATGGGCCGCGACCCAAGTCACTCCGACGCCCGAGAAATAGGCGATCCAGAGACGGAAGGGCGAGGCACCGTGAAAATCGGCGTTGGCGATCGTGCGGAACAACAACAGCGGCACGGCGATCTTGAAGACGAACTCGCTCAGCGCATCGCCGATCTCCGCCTTCATCAGCCGTAGTTTCACGGTCAGCCAGCCGATAAGGATCATGATAAAGATGGGAAGGACGTCGAAGATGATGGCTGACATTCAATGCGGCTGCCTTGCGAGGGAATAAGCATGCCTAGCAGCAAAACGGCCGTGATGACAAACCGGCAAAGCATAAAAGCAAAAAAAGCGGGCTCTGCCCGCTTTTCCGCATCCAGTCCTGCCGGATAGCCGGTCTGCAATGCTGCCAGTTCATCCGTGGTCAGCGTCACTCCGGTATCGTCGAAGGGCGTCATTCCCTTCTTCATTGGCTGCCGCTCGGAAGCCGCTCATGCCAATGTCGTTGAGGATGCTTATAGGATGGGGAAATGACATGCGGATGACGGATTCCCGCTATATGAAATGCGAGGGACCACCAGCCGCACGCGTATAGGTGGGACGCAACCGGGTCGTCTTGGCATGCGCAAGCTCAGAAGTCGGCCACGGCCACCAGAGCAACGCGGTGTCCCGCTGCATTTTCAAATGCTCTTGTGCCCACGGGCAAAATCGTGCGATGTCCGATGCCGGCTGGGGAGACCAACATGGGGGTAAATTTTGCCAACAGGTAAAGTCAAGTGGTTCAACCAGGACAAGGGCTTCGGATTCATCACTCCGGATGACGGCGGAACCGACGTCTTTCTTCACATCACGGCCGCTCAACGAGGCGGGATCGACACCGTGAAAGAAGGAATGGGCATAGCGTTCGAAGTCGCTCAGGACCGTCGAACCGGCAGAACGTCTGCCGACAATGTCCGGCAAGTTTGAAAACGGTCAGTGCGGCCGAAGGGCCGCACTGACTCCGCCGCTCGGAGACGACATGAAGCGTACTTTGGCTGCCGGCCTCGTCATTCTCTTTGCCGCCGGGCCATCATTTGCCGATGACGCGAGTTCCAAACTTTCATTTTTTTACGACAGCTGCGTTTCTTCTGGCCCGGACTTCGAGCGCACGGCTGAGCGTGCGAAAGCCGACGAATGGCCTTCGATGGCAGAGGATATGGCGCTGACCTTCACCCCGATGGAGAATCCGGAAGCGCTGGAAGGATGGATCGTCAGCGGCGGCGAAGCTGAGAGCTTTCAAGCGCTGGTGGTCTCGCGGGCGGATGTCGGCGGCAAAACCGTCGAAGGCTGCACGGTGGCGCTGGGGGACGTCGACGCGGATGTTTTCGAGAAAGCGCTGGTCGAGAAGGTGAACGCTGTCTTGGCGGGTGAAGAGCAAGGGCAGGATCGCGTTTACAAGCGATATACCGCCACCATCAACGGGCGCAGCGAGGCGATCACCTTGACGCTCCCGCTCTATGCAAAGGGTTCCGATCAGATCATCGCCAGCGCCGTGGCAGAGCAGCAGATCGAACACTAGCTCGCCGCCGTCGGCCATGCGCCTTTATCAGATGATATGAGATTTTAATGTCGGAGGCCCGTCGTCCGAATGGAACGGCTATGGCTTTGTCCGCATCCTGTGACGAGAGGTCACGAACCCCGGCCGCCCGTCGAGGGCATATTCACGTGACCTGTTTGCCAACCAGCAGGAAACGTACATGCATCCCCAATGGAAGCCATTTGTCGTGGAGATCAAGAAAACACGTCGTCTTTTTCCAGGGTCGCCATCAAAAAGCGACTTTCATTTGGAGAAAGCCAGCCCCGACGACGAAAAGCGCGCCCGCGAGGTTGCGCAGGGCACACGACCAAACGACGAAAGATAGTAGGATGGTAAGCAGGAACCTCCCCCATGAGTATTTCTTCCTCAATGGCGCACGTTCCGACGGACCGATTATCGGCCATATCGACGGCACACCGATCCCCGCTCGCGTAGTCGACACCAGGGGCAGCCGCTATCGTTTCGTTGGAATTGCCCGTCGCGATCGACGTGGCAGGCTCGATGTCACTGCCTTGCGCAAGAACGAGTGGCTCGTAAAGCCCGACCTGATCTATGCTGCCGCTGCTTGAGACGCGCCTTTTGAACGCCGCGGTCACGGGGGGCCGCCGGCGACATTTGACCCGTCACAGTGCATTTTTGCGATGAGATAGACGGCCCAGCGGCATTTCCGCTTTCCATGCGGCGAAAATTCGCTAAGACCGGTCACCGGCTATCACCTAACCCGGGACCTTCCCTTTCATGACCAAATTCGATGTTCTGACTGTCGGCAACGCGATCGTCGATATCATCGCGCGTTGCGACGACCAGTTCCTCATTGACAATGAGATCACCAAGGCCGCGATGAACCTCATCGATGCCGAGCGCGCAGAACTTCTCTATGCGCGCATGGGACCGGCGGTGGAGGCTTCCGGCGGCAGCGCCGGCAACACGGCCGCGGGTGTGGCGAGCTTCGGCGGCAAGGCCGCCTATTTCGGCAAGGTCGCGGAAGACCAGCTCGGCGAAATCTTCGCGCACGATATCCATGCGCAGGGTGTTCACTATCAGACACAGCCGAAGGGGACATTCCCGCCGACCGCGCGCTCGATGATCTTTGTCACCGAAGACGGCGAACGCTCGATGAATACCTACCTCGGCGCCTGCGTCGAGCTCGGGCCCGAAGACGTCGAGGCCGATGTCGTCGCCCAGTCCAAGGTCACCTATTTCGAAGGCTACCTCTGGGATCCGCCGCGCGCCAAGGAAGCGATCCGCGAATGCGCCCGTATCGCCCACGAGAACGGCCGTGAGATGTCAATGACGCTTTCCGACAGCTTCTGCGTCAACCGCTATCGCGGCGAATTCCTCGACCTGATGCGCTCCGGCACCGTCGACATCGTCTTCGCCAATCGTCAGGAAGCGCTGGCGCTCTATGAAACCGACGACTTCGAAGAAGCGCTGATCCTTATCGCCAAGGACTGCAAGATCGCGGCCGTAACGATGAGCGAGAACGGCGCCGTGATTCTCAAGGGCAGCGAGCGCTTCTACGTGGATGCGATCAAGATCAGGGAACTGGTCGACACCACAGGCGCGGGCGATCTCTTTGCCGCCGGCTTCCTCTATGGCTACACACAGGGTCGGACGCTGGAAGACTGCGGCAAGCTCGGCTGCCTCGCGGCTGGCATCGTGATCCAGCAGATCGGCCCGCGGCCGATGAAGTCGCTGGCCGAGGCCGGCAAGCAGGCGAACCTTATTTAAAGGCTTCGCCTGGATAAGCGCCCCAGATTTCCGACTGCGCCACCCATCCTTCGGCGCCGTCTATCTTGGCAAAGCACCAGTCGCCATTGCACTCGCCGATGTTCATCATGACGCCGGGCTCGAGCTTGGCGACGACGCTTGCCGACGGCTGGGCATCGCGGCGCATGTTGACGTAGACAGACTTACCCTTGCCCTTCATCCATGGGGCGGCGATTGCCGCACGCGAGCCCGACAGCAGCGATTGGTTGACCCAACCCTCGGTGCCGTCGGCATCGCGGATCTGGCGCCAGTTGTCGTATTCCTGAATGATTTCGACCGGCAGGCCGGCCTTCAGATACATCCATGAGGCCGCATAATCGGTGCCAGGGCCGATACGCAGGTTGACGCGCTTGGACTTGAGCGTGACGAAGCGCGGCAGCGGCAGGCCACTCGGTCCCTTTGCCGCCTGTGCGGAGGCCATTTCAGCCGTTCCCGCAGAAAGCACGAAACCGATCGCAAGGGCGAGGCAAGATTTCAGGACTTTGCTATGCATGGGACTTCCGTTTGCTCAGAGGAGGGCAGGACTGCTGCCTGATTCCGGGAATTCGACATTCCTGCGCACGCTGAGCGAGTTTTGTTTGTCTTCGCGCGCGGGTCTGGTAGAAATTCCCCGGAACGGGAAAATTATCCCGCGTCTTGGTTAAGGACCTCTGAACAAGTTAGCGCCGGCGCACATGACGACGAAGAAAAAACCGAAGGTCTACATCACGCGGAAGCTGCCCGATGCGGTCGAGACGCGCATGCGCGAACTCTTCGACGCGGAACTCAATATCGACGATGCACCGCGCTCCAAAGCCGAGCTGATCGCCGCCGTCAAAAGCGCCGACGTGCTCGTTCCGACCGTCACCGACCGGATCGATGCCACGGTGATCGAGGAGGCCGGGCCGCAGCTGAAATTGATCGCCAGCTTCTCGAACGGCACCGATCACATCGACGTTGAGGCGGCGGCTCGCAAAGGCATCACCGTCACCAATACGCCGAACGTGCTGACCGAAGACACCGCCGACATGACCATGGCGCTGATCCTCGCCGTTCCGCGCCGCTTGGGTGAAGGCGCGCGGGTGCTGACCGACCATCCCGGCGAGTGGCCCGGCTGGTCGCCAACCTGGATGCTCGGGCGGCGGATCCACGGCAAGCGCATCGGCATCGTCGGCATGGGGCGGATCGGCACCGCCGTTGCGCGCCGCGCCAAGGCTTTCGGCCTCTCGATCCACTATCACAACCGCAAGCGCGTCAACCCGGCGACCGAAGATGAGCTGGAGGCGACCTACTGGGAGAGCCTCGACCAGATGCTCGCCCGCGTCGACATCGTTTCTGTCAATTGCCCCTCGACACCGGCAACGTTCCATCTGTTGTCGGCCCGCCGTCTGGCGCTGCTGCAGCCGACGGCCTACCTCGTCAACACCGCCCGCGGCGACGTGATCGACGAAGCGGCACTGATCAAGAGTCTGCGGGAGGGAAAGCTGGCGGGCGCCGGTCTCGACGTCTTCGAGAATGAACCGGCGGTCAATCCGAAGCTCGTCAAGCTCGCAAATGAAGGCAAGGTCGTACTTCTGCCGCACATGAGCTCGGCGACGATCGAAGGCCGCATCGACATGGGCGACAAGGTGATCATCAACATCCGCACCTTTATCGATGGCCATCGCCCGCCGAACCGCGTGCTGCCGGGCCGCTAGGCCGGAACAGGCTTGCGCATCTCGATCGATGTCGTCCTGGTGAATCCGGGATGGGCATTTTCAGCGGTCTTCTCAAATCCCCAGCGGATAAAGACATCGTGGTTTTCGACAAGCTCGATGCGCGTTTCGAGCCTCAGTGATGGCAGGGAGTGGGACCGCGCCACCTCTTCCGAGACCGCCAGCAGCCGACGGCCGATACCCCGGCCCTGCGCGTCGGGCGCGATCGCCAGCTTGCCGACATAGAGGCAGGCTTCTTCTGGTCGCAGAAAGACGCAGCCACATAAAGCATCGCCTTCCATTGCCGCATAGGCGATTTCAGAACGCGCCTTATCGGCAAGCGTCGTCGGCGTGAGCTTCAAGGCGGAGGATGGCGGATCGATCCGGTCGTTCATATAGGCGAACGACGACAGGACTAGCGCCAGCAACTCCTCCCAGCGTTGAAAGTCTTCATCGATCCGAATGATGTTCATGACGCCGGGCTCTGTTTCTGGCGACGCCTCTTGTAGCGGATCGTGTCGAAGCGGGCGGCAAGCGCATCATAGAGCAGCAGCCGTCCAATCAGCGGTTCGCCCGTGCCGGTGACGAGCTTGATCGCTTCCATTGCCATCAGCGTGCCGATCACGCCGGTCAGCGCACCGATGATGCCGGTCTCCGCACAGGCCGGGATCAGACCAGCCGGCGGCTTCTCGGGGAAGAGATCGCGATAGGTTGGGTTCGGTGTGCCATCCTCCGCCGTCTCGTAGGGCTTGAGCACTGTGACGGAGCCATCGAAGCGACCAACCGCGCCTGTCACCAAGGGGATTTGCGCAGTCTCGGCAGCGTCGGCCGCCGTATAGCGCGTATCAAAATTGTCGGAGCCGTCGATCAGCAGATCGAAGCCTGAGAGATGGCGGCGCGCCGTGTCAGGCGAGAAGCGCTCTTCGAAGCGGATCACGTTGACGTGCGGGTTCAACCTTGCAATCGCGAAGGCGGCACTCTGCGTCTTCAGTTCGCCGATCGTGCCGGAATCGTGGATCACCTGCCGCTGCAGGTTGGAAAGCGAAACGCGGTCGTCATCGGCGATACCGAGCGTGCCGACGCCGGCGGCTGCAAGATATTGCAGGACCGGCGCTCCCAGCCCACCGGCACCGATGACAAGCATGCGGGCGGATTTCAGTTTCTGCTGGCCTGCGCCACCGATCTCGGGAAGCAGGATATGGCGCTGATATCGCGCGATTTCTTCCGGGCTGAGCGGTTCCATGGGCGCGATGCTAGCATGGCCTTTGGTTGAGGGGGAAGCGGCATCGGTCATTCGAAAACCTTTCCATCGGCAACGGTGAAGAATTGCGCGCGCTCGCCGAGAGCGGAAAACATGGCGCAGTCCGTGCCTGTCATGAAGGCCTGGCCGCCGAGCGCGTCAATGAGGTCGAAGAGCGCAGCACGCCTGCCTTCGTCGAGATGCGCGGCAATCTCATCAAGCAAGAGAATCGGCGCATGGCCCGTGAGATTGGCGACCAGACGGGCATGGGCAAGAATCAGTCCGACCAGCAGCGCCTTCTGCTCGCCGGTGGAACAGCGCGATGCTTCCATCTGCTTTTGCCGGTGGCGGACAAGCAGATCTGCGCGATGGGGGCCGTCGAGCGTGCGGCCGGCCGCGGCATCGCGGTAGCGGCTCTCGGCAAGCATAGCCGCATAGTCATCCTCAAGATCAACGGCGGGGCGCGAGAACTGACCATCCATAAAGCCGGCGAGCTCCAGCGTTGCGGCAGGAAAGGGCGAGGTTTCGTGCGTCTCGTCGATCAGGCGGGCAAGAAGACCGAGCATCTCCTGGCGTGCCATCGCCATGGCAATGCCGAGGCTTGCCATCTGCTGCTCGAGGCCGGAGAGCCAGGCGGGATCGAAGCGACGCTCGTCGAGCAGCTTGTTGCGGCTGCGCATGGCGCGTTCAAAATCGCTGGCACGGCGGCCATGGGCCGGATCGAGCGACAGCACGAGCCGATCAAGGAAACGGCGGCGCTCGGACGAACCACCGGTGAAGAGGCCATCCATCGAGGGCGTCAGCCACAGGAGACGGAGATGGTCGGTCAGTTCATCGGCCGACTTTGCAGGCGTGCCGTTGATCCGCAGGCGGCGGGAAATGCTGTCGTCGGTGATATCGACACCCGTGCCGATTTCCACCCCGCCGTCCATGCCATCGAGCTCCGCGAAGATCGAAAATCCGGCCGTCGCACCGACACGGGTGACATCACCATAGGTGGCACGACGCAGGCCGCGGCCCGGCGACAGGAAGGATACGGCCTCCATCAGATTGGTCTTGCCGGCGCCATTGTCCCCCGTCAGCACCACATGCCGACCGTCGAGCGACAGCGAGACAGACGCGTAGTTGCGAAAGTCGGTCAGCTTGAGACGGGACAGGGAGACCTTGTGCGGCATTCGATATCCGGATTCGTGGTGCCCGAGAGCTAAGCGCAACGGGGCCGGATGGCAAGGGTGCGGGTGTAGTGGGGATGCCGATGATGCATGGGTGCGCACCTGGATGTTGGCCACATGACCGGAGAATCGTATGATGACGTCGAGGTTGGGGGGACTTCGATGAGACGTTTGACGAAAACACGGATGGCGATCGGCGGTGTGGCGGTCTTGTTGGTCGCCTATCTGCTTGTCACTTATTTCCTCATTCCCGAAATATGGATCCATCGCGACGCCAGCCGTATTGCGGAATTCGGTCCAATGGTGACGACCACCAAGCAGGATATTCCCGGCGACCCCATCAATGTTGGGCTCGTCGGTTCGAAGGAGAACGTGCTTCGGGCATTTGCATCGGCTGGGTGGGACCCGGCCGACAAGATCACGCTGCGGACATCAGCCGAAATCGGCTTGAGCGTCGTGCTCGATCGGCCCGACCTCGACGCTCCCGTGAGCCCATTGCTGTTCGAGGGCCGCCAGCAGGATCTGGCATTTGAAAAGGCCGTGGGCAAGAGCGCCGACGAGCGCCACCACGTCCGTTTCTGGCAAACCAAGAACAGCGGTGCAGATGGGCAACCGCTGTGGCTTGGATCGGCGAGTTTTGATCGCGGGGTAGGCTTCAGCCACGATACCGGCCAGATCACCCATCACATCGCGCCTGATGTCGACGCTGAGCGAGATCTTGTTATCGGCGATCTTCAGGCAGCCGGGCAATTGTCGTCGACTTACGAGATCGCGGGCATCGGCGCCACGAGGACCGGCCGCAACGGTGGCGGCGATCCCTATTTCACCGATGGAAAGGCGCTGATCGGCGTGCTGCGCGCTGTCGGCGCCCCTTAACGCGCTTCGCCTCGTGCACCTTCATCGTCGCCAATTTGCGGTTCCAAATAGCGTCGAACAGTTGAAAAATGCGGGCCGAATCGCGAGAGGTGCGCCGTTGAAGATAGCCGCAGCACAGACCATCGTTTCGCCTGACATTACCGCGAATGGCCGAACAATCCGGAGCATGATTGCGGCCACCGCTGCTGATGGCGCGCGGGTCATCAATTTCTGCGAAGGCGCACTGTCGGGATATTCGAAATCGCAGATCCTGCATCCCGAGGACTGGGCCAGCTTCGATTGGCGGCAGCAGGAGGCCGAGCTTCGGGCAATCGCCGATCTCTGTAGTGATCTTCGCATCTTTGCGGTTGTCGGCGGAGCACATCGGCTGGCAGAGGGCTACCCCCCGCACAACAGCCTGTATGTCTTTTCCGAAACCGGAGCGCTGCTTACCCGCTATGACAAGAGGTTTCTGTCAAACAGCGAACTTGGCGGCTGGTACTCTCCCGGCACCGCGCCGATCACTTTCGATATCAACGGCTACCGATTCGGTTGCGCGATCTGCATCGAAGCTACGTTTCCGGAGGTATTCCAGGAGTATGCCAATCTCGGCGTCGATGCCGTGTTCTTCTCCTCCTATGGCATTCCCGAATATTTCCAGATTGCGCTGCGCGCGCATGCGGGGCTGAACTGCATCTGGATCGGCGCTGCAACGCCGGCGCAGAAGGCCGCCAAGGGGCCGGCCAGCATCATCGGCCCGGATGGAAAATGGGTGGCGCAGTGTGCTGCCACTCCCGAACCAGGCCTGGCAACCGCGGTGTTGAACCGAGACGACCCGGCATACGACATTCCGCTGCAGAAGGCCCGACCGTGGCGGCTCAAGGCGCGACAGGGTGATATCTATCGCGAGAGGATGGCGGACGATCCCCGAAGCGAAGACAGAAGCGGCTACTGACGCGCAATGCTGCCTTGCGTCGCGGTCCCTTCATCTCGAGACGCAGATGGCCTATATGAGCGCTGTCGCGGATTGCGACGCGCCGGAGTTGACGATGGATACAGAAATTCAGGGCCGCGCGGCACATGTCGCCGCCATACGCGAGCGTGCCGAAGCCGAGATGACGGCGATGGGCGTCGACGAGGCGTTCATCGATCGGTTGGTCGAGACGTTCTACGCCCGTGTGCTGCAGCATGCGACGCTTGGACCTGTGTTTGATGCCCGGCTTTCCGGCCGCTGGCCCGACCATATGCAGAAGATGAAGAGCTTCTGGTCATCAATTGCCTTTCGCAACGGCGCTTATGGCGGCAAGCCGGTGCAGGCGCACACGGGCGTCGCGAACCTGACGCCCGATCTCTTCCCGCAATGGCTGGCACTGTTTTCCGCGACGCTCAGCGATATCGCGCCGAACCCTGAGGCCAAGGCCTGGTTCATGACGACCGCTGAACGCATCGCCAAGAGCCTGACGCTGTCGCTGTTCTACAATCCAGCACTCGACGCGCCCCAGGCCAAACCCGCCTGAGCGCCACTTCAGGCGACACGCTTGTAGAAAAATGTGGTGGCGCAGAGGCCGCCCTCCGGCCACAGCGCATAATCCGGGATGACACCGACCCGCTCCCAGCCCAGCCTGGGGTAGATCGCCTCGGCATCGCTGCCGGTTGCCGTGTCAAGCACGAGGAGCGTCTTGCCGCGGACGGCGGCTTCTCGTTCCGCAGCATCCATCAGCAGACGTGCAAGGCCCTTGCCCCGGGCCGAGCGATGCACCAACAGCTTCTTCAGATCGCCGCGATGCGGCTGATTCGGCATCTGTGCGGCACCGACCTGCACCGTGCCAACGGCTCTGCCGTCGATCTCCGCCACGAGGAGCAGCGTTGCACCGGACGCGACGGCATCGGCGACGCCCTGCCAGTAAGGCTCGGCATCCGCGTTGCCATAAGGCTGCATGAAGCCGACCGAGGCGCCGCCGTTGACGCAATCGGTCAGCACGTCGCAGAGGTCGGGGATCGCCGCATGGGCTTCTGCCGCATCAAGAAGGCGGATCGTAGCTGTCATCACTTTTTCTCCTGAAATGAATTAGCGCCCGCGCCGATCGAGTACGACGCAATAGCGGGCGGGAATGTTGCCGGGGTTATGAAAAACATGGCCTTCGCCGACCGGCATGAACAGGCAGTCGCCAGGCAGCAGTCGGTAGACGGTGTCGCCCGTCGTCATTTCCATTTCGCCATCGAACAGCCAGACATGCTGTGTCATGCCGTTGCTGGCTGCGTGCGGCGGGAAACTAACGCGACCGCCTGGCGGGAATTCGACATCGACGATATCGACAGACGAAGCGGCTCCCCGCGGCGAGACGGAGCGCCTGACGTAACCGGTCTCCGGATCCCGCCAGACCTGCTGGTCCTGACGGCGCGACAGCGGCGAGACCTCGCCGTCCTCGGCAAAGAAGGCCGACAGCGACAGGCCGAGCGCTGCGCAAACCCTGGCGAGGAGCGGGGCCGTCGGGCTCGCTTCGCCGCGCTCGATGCGGGAGATCATCGCCCGGCTGACGCCGGAGGCGTTGGCCAGGTCTTCCAGCGTCAAATTCCGCTCGATCCGCAGTCTGCGGATGCGAAGGCCGATCGCCGTTTCGAGTTCTTGTTCCATCATTGGATCCGATTTTCTTTTATAATAGAATTTCACGATCTGATAATAGAATCAAGTATCATGTTTCGGTCCGCGAAACGGCGACTTATCGTAAACGAACCCCTGCTTTTCCGCTTTGCGGCAAGGGTCGGCGCTGCTATATGGCGCGCATGAGCACCAATTCGACGACTCCGCTTTCCCATATCCGCAATTTCTCGATCGTGGCCCACATCGACCACGGCAAATCGACGCTTGCCGACCGCCTGATCCAATCGACCGGCGGCCTGGCCGAGCGCGAGATGTCCGAGCAGGTGCTTGACAACATGGATATCGAGCGCGAGCGCGGCATCACCATCAAGGCCCAGACGGTGCGTCTGCACTACAAGGCCAAGGATGGCGAGACCTATATCCTGAATTTGATCGACACGCCCGGACACGTCGACTTCGCCTATGAGGTCTCGCGCTCGCTCTCGGCCTGCGAAGGTTCGCTGCTCGTCGTTGACGCCAGCCAAGGCGTGGAAGCCCAGACGCTCGCCAACGTCTACCAGGCGATCGACAACAACCACGAGCTTGTCACCGTCCTCAACAAGATCGACCTGCCGGCCGCCGAACCTGATCGCATCAAGGAACAGATCGAGGAAGTGATCGGTATCGATGCCTCGGAAGCCGTGTTGATTTCGGCAAAGACCGGCCTCGGCATCCCCGATGTCCTCGAGGCAATCGTTCAGAAGTTGCCGGCGCCGAAGAGCCCCGGCGGTGAAAAGGCACCGCTGAAGGCGCTGCTCGTTGACAGCTGGTACGACACCTATCTCGGCGTCATGGTCCTCGTCCGCGTCATTGACGGCGTGCTGACCAAGGGCCAGACGATCCGCATGATGGGCACGGACGCAAAGTACCAGGTGGAACGCGTCGGCGTGCTGACGCCAAAGATGGTCAATGTCGACAGTCTCGGGCCTGGCGAAATCGGCTTCATCACCGCCTCCATCAAGGAAGTGGCCGATACGCGCGTCGGCGATACCATCACCGAGGACAAGCGCCCAACGGCGCAGGCCTTGCCGGGCTTCAAGCCGGCACAACCGGTCGTGTTCTGCGGTCTCTTCCCCGTCGATGCCGCGGATTTCGAGGATCTGCGCGCGGCGATGGGCAAGCTTCGCCTGAATGATGCCTCCTTCTCCTTCGAAATGGAATCATCGGCCGCACTCGGCTTCGGCTTCCGTTGCGGCTTCCTTGGCCTGCTGCACCTTGAGATCATCCAGGAACGCCTTGAGCGCGAATTCGACCTCGACCTGATCGCCACTGCGCCTTCGGTCGTCTACCAGCTGACGATGACCGACGGCAGCGAGCGCGAACTGCACAATCCGGCTGACATGCCCGATGTCGTCAAGATCGACGAGATCCGCGAGCCCTGGATCAAGGCGACGATCATGACGCCTGATGATTACCTCGGCGGCATTCTCAAGCTCTGTCAGGATCGTCGCGGCATCCAGACGGAACTCACCTATGTCGGCACCCGCGCAATGGTGACCTACGAGTTGCCGCTCAATGAAGTTGTCTTCGACTTCTACGACCGGCTGAAGTCGATTTCGAAGGGCTACGCCTCCTTCGACTATCACCTCGAAGGCTACCGCGAAGGTAACCTCGTCAAGCTGTCGATCCTCGTCAATGGAGAGCCTGTCGATGCGCTCTCCATGCTCGTCCACCGCGCGTCTGCCGAGAAGCGTGGCCGCGACATGTGCGAGCGGCTGAAGGAACTGATCCCGAAGCACATGTTCAAGATCCCAATCCAGGCAGCGATCGGCGGCAACGTGATTGCCCGCGAGACCATCTCGGCGCTGCGCAAGGACGTGACGGCCAAGTGCTACGGCGGCGACGCCACCCGAAAGCGCAAACTTCTGGACAAGCAGAAGGAAGGCAAGAAGCGCATGCGCCAGTTCGGAAAGGTGGAGATTCCACAGGAAGCCTTCATCGCCGCGCTCAAGATGGGCGACGAATAAAAGCATCATTTTCAGCCCGGCCGGCGCACGACGCATGGCCGGGCTTTTTGATCCTGCGCTGCCTCAACTGCAGGCCATGTATTCCTTCACCAGCCCTTGATAGGCGTCCATCGACGGCAGCGCCTCGTAGCTGCGGACCGCGCCGGTTTCGGCGAAGGGCAGTTTTTCGCGGGTCCAGGTCTCGATGAACGGCCGGAACCAGCGCGGATCGTCCAGCATCGTCGGACGCAGGTTGACGAACCAATCCATCCCGTCCGATCGCGTGAACATCCAGGTCATGCAGTGGCCGCAGAAATAGTGGTGCGCCTCGACGCCGTGCAGCCCACCGATGACGGGCTCTCCTTCGGTGATTTCGAAGGCCTCCGCCGGGATCGCGGCACTCAGCGAAAAGGCGCTCGACGACATCTTCTGGCACCCTGTGCAATGGCACGCCATGGTCAAAAGCGGCTTTGCGCGGATCTTCAATCGCACGCGGCCGCATCGGCAGCCACCGGTCCAAGGTAGATTTACTTCGGTCATCGCGACCTCCCTTCGTCATACTCAATCTAGCGGCAGGCGGCGCGGCGTCAAACTGTCGGCGGCAGGCAAACCGGCATCGCCTCCTAGGAATCGGAAAGCCATGATCGCGCGGATATTCGCGCCACTGGCAGCGACCAAGCGATAGCGACCTTTGGATCGAGTGCACACTGGCCCACCTCCGCCCCGGCCCGCTTGTCGACCAGAATCAACGCACCGTTTTCCGTCAGCGTCTGCAAGCCACGGGCGAAGACCGGTGCCACCTAATCCAGTCGTTCCCCGAAATCGCGGGACAACGCAGCATTTCAAAAATAGACGGCGGCAAGATGTCGCAAACGACCCTATCGGTCATTGAATAGTCAACGTAATTCGCCGCAAAGGCATCAAAAGATGAGCCGGCTACTCTCGGTATCTGCAATCATTGATTGAATGCATTGAAGCTTGCCCATCGTACGAAACGGCACAGCACGGGCGAAATCCCTCCTTCTGCGGCGGGCCGGGCGGCTACAGACTAGAAATTTTCGCGGCGGCAAGGAGTGTCGCTCGCTGCTTCATTTGGGGACTTGCAACGGCAAGCCTTTACGATAGGTTGTGCGCTGACCTGAACGTAACTGGTCATGGGAACAAACGACTAATAAAGGCGAAAAGCCTAGAAAGGTGGCCCCCATATGAACTTTCTCACGAAAAAATTCCTGGCTTCAGCCGTGCTTGGCTCACTGCTGGCCGTGACCGCGCACGCCGCGACACTCAACATCCACAATGGCGGCGACCCGCAGTCCCTCGACCCGCAGAAGCTGTCGAGCGACTATGAGAACCGCATTGCTGGCGACATCTTCGAGGGCCTCGTCACCGAAGACCCGAAGGACGATCCGATCCCGGGACAGGCTGAAAGCTGGACCGTCTCGCAGGACGGCAAGGTTTATACCTTCAAGCTTCGCGACGGCATCAAGTGGTCGGATGGGCAGCCGGTGACGGCCGGCGACTTCGTCTTCGCCTTCCAGCGCCTTGTCGATCCGAAGAACGCCGCGGAATACGCCTATCTGCAATTCACCATCAAGAACGCGGAAAAGATCAACAAGGGCGAAATCACCGATTTCAGCCAGCTCGGCGTCAAGGCGATCGACGACAAGACGCTCGAGATCACGCTTGAGAACCCGACCCCCTATTTCATCAATTCGCTGATGCACTACACCGCCTATCCGCTGCCGAAGCATGTGGTTGAAGCCAAGGGCAATGACTGGGTGAAGATCGGCAACATCGTCACCAACGGCCCGTACAAGCCGACCGAGTGGATTCCGGGCGCGTCCGTCACGACAGTCAAGAACGACCAGTACTACGGCGAGAAGGACCTGAAGATCGATGGCGTGAAGTTCTTCACGCTCGAGGATCAGGAAGCGGCTCTGAAGCGCTTTCGCGCCGGCGAATTCGACATCATGACCGACTTCCCGACGGATCAGTATGAATGGATGAAGAAGAACCTGCCGGGCCAGGCCCATGTCACGCCGTTCCTCGCCAGCTACTACTACGTCCTCAACGCCACGAAGCCGCCGTTCGACGACAAGCGCGTTCGTCAGGCCCTCTCGATGGCCGTCAACCGTGAAGTCATCGGCCCGAAGATCCTCGGCACCGGCGAACTGCCGGCCTATTCCTGGGTACCGCCGGGCACCGCGAATTATGGTGAGCCGGCCTATGTGAGCTGGAAGGACATGCCCTACAAGGAAAAGGTGGAAGAGGCGAAAAAGCTGCTCAAGGAAGCAGGCTTCGGACCTGACCACCCGCTGAAGGCACAGCTCCGCTACAACACCAATGACAACCACAAGCGCGTAGCTGTGGCGATCGCCTCGATGTGGAAGCCGCTCGGCGTACAGATCGAGCTCTACAACACCGAAACCAAGGTCCACTATGACGAGATGCAGCACGGTCAGGTCGAAATCGGCCGCGCAGGCTGGATCGCGGACTACAACGATCCTGATAACTTCCTGGGTCTACTCGTTTCCGGCGTTTCGATGAACTATGGCCGCTGGAGCAATGCCGACTTCGACAAGCTCGTCAAGGAAGCGAACGCTCAAACCGACCTGAAGAAGCGCGCCGAAATCTTCAAGCAGGCCGAACAGCTTGCGCTCGACGACAGCGCCGCCATTCCGCTTTATTACTATGTCTCGAAGAACGTGGTCTCGCCGAAGGTCCAGGGCTTCGTCGACAATATTCAGGACATCCATCGCACGCGCTGGCTGTCGGTCAAAGAATAAGGAACACCGGCCCTTCCCGCTGAATGTGGGAAGGGCCGATCCACGACCATGATCAAATATGCACTCCGTCGCCTACTGTCGACGATCCCCGTGATGTGGATCGCCGTGACACTCAGCTTTTTTGTCTTGCGCCTTGCTCCCGGCGGCCCGTTCGATGGCGAGAGGCCATTGCCGCCGGTGATCCTGAAGAACCTCGCGGCTCACTACAATCTCGACAAGCCGCTGATCGAACAATACCTGATCTACGTCTTCGACGTGTTGAAGGGTGATCTAGGCCCGTCGTTCGCCAACGAAGATTTCAGCGTTGCCCAGCAAATCATGATCGGCGTGCCTTACACGTTCACGATCGGGGGCCTCGCCTTCATTTTTGCCATCCTTATCGGCGTGACAGTCGGCTGTCTTGGGGCACTTTATCAGAATAAAGCGCCTGACTACCTCCTCGGGCTGCTCGTTCTCGTTGGCCTCGTTCTTCCGAACTTTCTGATTGCGCCTATCCTGCAGCTGGTCTTCGGTATCCATCTCGGCTGGCTGCCTGTCGGCGGATGGGGTGACGGCTCGTTCCGCTATCTCGTCATTCCGATCGTTGTGCTGGCTTTGCCACATGCGGGCCGCATCTCGCGCATGACCCGCGGCTCGATGATCGAGGTGATGAACCAGAACTACATCCGCACCGCCAAGGCCAAGGGCATCGGCCCACGGCTAACCGTTATTCGTCACGCGCTAAAGCCCGCCATGATGCCTGTCGTTTCCTATCTCGGTCCGGCGGCAAGCTACCTTCTCACCGGCTCGCTGGTTGTCGAGAGCATCTTCGGACTGCCGGGCATCGGCCGCTACTTCGTCAACGCAGCGCTGAACCGCGACTACGGCATGGTTCTCGGCACGGTCATCTTCTACATGGTGCTGATCGTCTTTCTGAACCTTCTCGTCGACATTGCCTATGCATGGCTCGATCCGAAAGTGAGAAACCGATGATCCTCAATCCAGCAAAGAGAGAGCTGCTCGCGGCCGAGTTTCTCGAGGCCGAAGGGCTTTCGCACAAGAGCCGCTCGCTGACCAGCGATGCGCTGCGTCGCCTCTCCCGCAACAAGGCAGCAGTCGTCGCCATCATCGTGTTGCTGCTCCTGATACTGGTCGCATTCATCGGCCCGTACCTGATCCCGTTCGACTACGAGGAACCGGATTGGGCGGCGTTCCGCATGCCGCCGGATATGGAAAGCGGCCATTATTTCGGAACAGATCCAAATGGCCGCGACCTGCTTGCGCGCGTGCTCTACGGCACCCGCGTCTCGCTTGCGGTTGCGGCAACTGCCACGATCGTTTCGGTGGTCATCGGGGTGCTCTATGGAGCGATCTCCGGATACATCGGCGGCAGACTCGACGCGCTCATGATGCGCTTCGTCGATATCATGTATGCGCTGCCTTACATCCTCTTCGTCATCCTGCTGATGGTGGTGTTCGGCCGAAACGTCTACCTGCTATTTGCGGCAATCGGCGCGCTGGAGTGGCTGACCATGGCTCGCATCGTGCGCGGGCAAACACTCTCGATCAAGCAGCGCGAGTTCATCGAGGCGGCACGTGCATCCGGCCAGAAACCGTTCAAGATCATCCTCAAGCACATCATTCCGAACCTGGTCGGCCCAGTGGTGATTTTCGCCGCGTTGACCGTTCCTGAAATCATCGCGACCGAAAGCTTCCTGTCCTACCTCGGCTTCGGTGTTCAGGAACCGCTGACATCACTCGGGACGCTGATCGCCGAGGGCACCGACGCCATGGAAAGCATGCCGTGGCTCTTGGCCTTCCCGGCCTGCTTCCTCGTCGCCCTGCTGATGAGCCTGCTTTTCATCGGCGACGGCCTGCGCGATGCGTTCGACCCGAAGGATCGATAGAATGCAACACGAAACCAAAAACGATACGCTTCTCGAACTGAAGGACTATTCGATCACCTTTGCGACGCCGGATGGCGAGGTGAAGGCCGTCTCGAACATGAACCTGTCGATCCGGCGCGGCGAGCGCGTGGCAATCGTCGGCGAGTCCGGCTCGGGCAAGAGCCAGACCTTCCTCGGCGTCATGGGTCTGCTTGCCAAGAACGGCCGCACCAGCGGCCAAGCACTACTCGAGGGCAAGGACGTGCTGGCGCTAAAGCCGCGCGAGCTCGACCATGTCCGCGGCAAGGACATGGCCATGGTGTTCCAGGACCCGATGACCGCGCTCAATCCGTCTCTACGGATTTCCCGGCAATTGACGGAGCAGCTTGAGGTTCACCGCGGCTTCACCGCGCGGGCTGCCTCCAACGAGGCGCTCGATATGCTGAAGCGCGTCGGTATCCCCGACCCGACGCGGCGCTTCAGCCTCTACCCGCACGAGCTGTCGGGCGGCATGCGCCAGCGCATCGTCATTGCCATGGCGCTGTTGACGAAACCGAAGCTGCTCATTGCCGACGAGCCGACGACGGCGCTTGACGTGACGATCCAAGCGCAGATCCTCGATCTCTTCAACGACCTGACGGCGGAAATGAACACGGCGCTCGTCATGATCACGCATGATCTGGGCGTCGTCGCGGGCCTCGCGGATCGCGTGGCCGTCATGTATGCCGGGCGGATCGTCGAGGAAGCGCCAGTCGATGAGCTCTTCGAGGTACCGGCGCATCCCTATACCGCTGCGCTGCACGCTTCGATCCCGCGGCCGGACCAGGACGTCGATCAACTCGCCGTCATTCCAGGCCGCCCGCCCAATCTGCAGCACCTGCCGAAAGGTTGCAGCTTCTCGCCGCGCTGTCCCATGGTCCAGAACGATTGTATCGACGCGTCGCCGAAACTTGAGATGTTGGCGAAAGGCCATTCCGCGGCCTGCTTCCATCCCTTCCCCCGCCGCGAGGAGGTTTTGAACCATGGCTGAACGATCACTCCTAAGGGTCGAGAACCTCACCACCCAGTTCGAAATTCCGTCGAAGAGCTTCTTCAAACCGCCGATGACGCTGACTGCGGTGAACAATGTCAGCTTCGACCTCAGAGAAGGCCGGACGCTGGGGATCGTCGGAGAGTCCGGTTGCGGCAAGTCCACACTTGGCCGCTCGATCCTGCGTCTGTTGAAATCGCAGAAAGGCCGCATTCTCTGGCAGGGGCGCAATCTGCTCGACCTGTCGGATGAGGAAATGCGCGCGGCTCGACGCGACATGCAGATCATCTTCCAGGATCCGATTGCCTCCCTCGATCCGCGCATGACGGTCGGCGACATTATCGCCGAACCGCTCATCGTCTTCGAGCCGAAGCTTACAAAAGCGGAACGCGTGGCGCGCGTACAGGAGATCATGGGTGCCGTCGGCCTCGTGCCTGAAATGATCAACCGCTATCCGCACGAGTTCTCGGGCGGCCAGGCACAGCGCATCGGCATTGCCCGCGCAGTCGTAACACGGCCGAAGCTGATCATCTGCGACGAGCCGGTTTCGGCGCTCGACGTGTCGATCCAGGGGCAGGTCATCACGCTCTTGCGCAAGCTTCGCAAGGAGTTCGGGCTGACGCTGATCTTCATCAGCCACGACCTTTCGGTCGTACGTCTGATCTCAGACGATGTGCTGGTGCTCTATCTCGGCAAGGTGGTCGAGGCTGGCGATTGCGCCACCGTGTTCGACAGCTCGGCGCATCCCTACACGCAGGCGCTCTTCTCGGCCGCGCCAGTGCCCGATCCGAAGCTTGCACGCAACCGGCAGCGTATCCGGCTTCAGGGCGACCCGCCCTCGCCGCTCAATCCGCCGCCCGGCTGTGTCTTCTCTCCGCGTTGCTGGAAGGCCACGGACATCTGCCGCACGGAGATGCCGCCAACGGAGCAGGTCAGGCCCGAGCAAACCGCCGCCTGCTATCACATGGACCGGTAAGCCGGCATCGACAGAACTGCAAACGGCCCGCCCGTTTTCCAGCGGGCCGTTTGACCTATTCGACACCGAAGGCATAGTCGCTAGTTCTTGGCAGGTGTGGTCGTGCTCATCGAGGCGCGCTGTGCTTCGACCCGCTCCATCAGCAGGCTGTAGGCGATGTAGTATTTGAAGATGTTGCTGACATATTGGACCGTTTCCCGGCCGACGATGGCAGCTGCGGCATTCTCGACGTTTCCGAACCAGACATTGGGATCGAGCCCCATATCCTTTGCCTTGGCGCGAAACTTCCGGAGATTTCCCGGACCTGCATTGTAGGCGGCAAACGCCATCAGCTGCTGGTCACGCGGCGAAACACCCTCCCCCTTGATGGAGACTTCAACCAGATAGCGCAGGTATTTCGCGCCGGCCTCGACATTGAGATCCTCGCTCTTGGCGATGCCGGTTATGCCGATCTCCTTGCCCGCCGCCGTGGCAGGAAGCAGTTGCATCACGCCGACGGCGCCCCTCGGACTACGCCGCGACTGGTCAAGCTGGGATTCCTGATAGCCCTGCGCCATCAGCATCAGATAGTCGAACGAGTACGTGCCCGCATGCTTGCGGAAGATTTCGACCAGTTCCTTGAAGCGATCGACATCGGCAGGCGAATAGGCACGCCGCAGCATCGTATCGCTCTTGAAATAGCGGTTGCGCAGCAGATTGCCGAAGGTCGTTCCAACCTTGTGCTGCTCGGCGAACTTGTCGAGGACGGCTTTCAACTGCGGACTATTCTTGCGGATCGCCCAGGCGATCTGCCCATGAGTGGCCACGGCGACATCAGGATGGACCTTCAACTCCGTGAACACCTTCGCCCATATGTCGGCCTTGTATTCATCGACCACCGTCCAGGGCAGGAGGCCGGCATTCACCATCTCCATGAGATCCTCGTCCTCAAGGTTCTCGTCGATCGGCTTGACTTGGATCTCCGGCTTTCCGTCCTTCTTCAATTGCTCGTTGAGCGACAGAAGATGCTCGTAGTAGCTGCTCGTCTGACGGACGCGGATTTCCTTGCCTGCCAGATGGGCGATGTTGGTAACCGCCTCCGCGGATGGCCCTGATACCAGCACCTCGCTCGCGTCGCTGTAGATCGGCGCGCTGAAATCGACGTCCTGAAGCCGCGCAGGGGTGACCGTCAAGTTGGCCATGATGATGTCGCCGAGCCCTTCCTTGAGGGCTGGAATCAATCGATCTCGCCCGGTCGGAATGAAGGCGACGCGGATGTGTTCGATCGCTTTTTTCCTACCCTTGTTGAGCTCGGCCTCCAGGGCCGTCCCAAACTCCACCGCGGTTCCGAACTGGCGTCCCTTGTCGATGAAATAGATGGTCTTGCTGTATGGCACCAGGATACGAACGAGGCGGATCTTGGTCATAGCATCGAGATCGCCCGTATTCGGCTTCGGCATGATCCCGCCGACCTCGACGTTCGTTTGGGCGAATGCAGAAACCTGACCGAACAGAATGGTGATGATTGCAAGCACTATGCTGAAAAGAAGACGTCGCATGACTTGCCCCCAGCTGATGCTGCGAGCGTACCACGTCTGTTGCACAATCAAAGGTGTGCAGGCGCCTTGAGCGGAGATTATCCGTACCGCTCAAGGCTGGTCAGGCAATCAGCGGGCACCCCAGGTATCGGTCAACCGATAGCCTTCCGGCCAGGGGTCGGACGGATCGAGCATGTGCTGATGGGTACCTGTAATCCAGGCGCGGCCGGAGATCTCAGGCAGGATGGCCGGGCGACCGCCAACATCGGTCGTGCCGAGAATGCGGCCAGAGAACGTGGAGCCGATCAACGACACCGCAGTCAGACGATCTTCGAGCGTCATTTGTCCACGCGCGTGCAATACGGCCATGCGGGCCGACAGCGCCGTTCCCGTGGGCGAGCGATCGACCTTGCCGGGCTGGATCGCGACGGCTGCACCCGCACGTAGACCTTCGGCGGTACGCTCCACCGGACCTGCAAAGAGGCAGAAGGAGAAATGATTCCAGTCCGGATTTTCCGGGTGATGAAATCCGAGCGCGGCGTTGGCGGCATTGGTAATGCGCACGCCGAGCTTCGCAATGTCATGGGCCTCGTCGGGCGACAGGCTGAAGCCCATCGCCGCCGCATCGACGATGACAAAGCTGTCACCGCCATAGGCGGTATCGACGGTCAGCGTACCCACGCCCTCGACTTCCAGCTTCGCATCCAGTCGTTCCGCGAAGCTTGGTAGGTTATGCACGAAGATGCGCTCGGCCTTGCCGTTGCGGCACTCGGCGCGCACACGGACGAGCCCACCGGGCGCTTCGAGGGTGATCTCGGTGATCGGCTCCTGCATCGGCAGGATGCCGCTGTCCAGCAGCACCGTGGATACGCAGATCGAATTCGATCCCGACATGGGTGGCGTATCTTCCGGCTCCATGATGATGAATGCGGCATCGGCGTCGGGATGCTTCGGTGGCACCAGCAGATTGACGTGCCGGAAAACGCCGCCGCGCGGTTCGTTCAGCACGAAATTGCGCAACGTCCCGTCTTGCGCAATCCAGCGGCTTTGCTCCCAGATCGTTTCGCCGGGCGGCGGCGTCACACCGCCGACGATGACATCGCCCACTTCGCCCTCGGCATGGGCGGAAACGACATGGATGGTCTTGGTGCTGCGCATGATACCTCCTCAGGAAAGCCAATCGGGCAACTGGGGCGGAACGCGCCCAGTCAGAGCGGCGGTGACGCAATCGGCAAGGCTGCCGAAGCGAACGGCACGACCGGAAAGGCCGGGGCCATAGTGGGCATATTTGCCCGAGTTCGTCATCAGGGAGCGGGTTCGCGTCGGGAACACAGGCTCGGAAATCGAACACCAGCAGAGATCGGGCAGGACCTGCACGCCTGCATCCTCCAATCTCTTCAACAGGCCTTCGTTGCGCGCTTCGCTGATGACCTGGCGACCGGCGGTCACGATTACCGTGACATCCGCGTGCCGGCTGCGGCCGGCAAGCGCTTCTTCCAAGGCTCGACATTCGGTCAGGGAGGCATGCGGGCTGCCAATGGCAACGAGTTCCACCTCTTCCGGCCCCTCGTTTAGAACCGTCCAGGCCGCAGCCATGTCGGCGCGCGAGATGACAACCCGATCGGCATCGTCGCGGGCCGAGCCGGCAGCTTCGGGCGTAACGCCCTCCACATGCAGCATGGGTGCTGCTGACGTGGTGCCAAAAGCGGCGCACAGCGCCTTGAGGTCGTCCTGCGAAGGCCGCGCGGAGCTTAGGCCGCGCAAAAGCGGGATGCGATCCGGCGCCGCGCGACCTGCGAGATAACCGATGAGCGGCCAGAAAGCGTCATCGACGCGCTCGGGCAATTCGACATCAATGACCCGTCGTGCCTTACGAGGTTCGTCGAGATAAACGCCAGACAGCGGCGCACGTCCCGTTAGCGCGATGCAGAGATCGAGGAAATCCGGGTGCTTTGCCGTCCGCGCGCCGAGAACGGTGTTGGCAAAGATCACTGCGTTGGACTCTGCCCATGCAATCGATTCGCCCGCCTGCGGTGCGCTATCCAGCAGGTAGGGAGAACAGGTGAAGGTCGGGCGACAGCCCATGCGCACATAGGCATCGGCAAGCCGTGCAGCCGGGTCGCCGAAGCTTTCCGGAACGCCTTGCGCTTGCCAATTGGCGCGGTCGACGGAAATGGCGTTCATGGTCGTCGGCACGCGGACCTGCGCGCCCATATCAGCCATCTTTTCCGCAAAGGTGAGATTGGCGGGGCTCGCATAGATGCAGCCGTCGATATGGCCCTGCGTGACATCCACGAGGCCGCGCGCGCCCTGCTGCGCCGCCATGGCGCAGATGATGCGCATGGCCTGCTGCAGGGCGATGCCCTGCTGCCCGTCAAGCATGGCGCGATCTGCATCGTTGAGGTCGAGCGCAGCGGTTGCCGGAGGAGCGATCGGAATCTCCACCTCGTCTGCGACAACCGCCGTATCGCTGATCTCGGCGGTCTTCGCGCGGGAGAGCGCCGCGAAGGCCTCCGGCCCAAGCCGCACGACGGGCAGAGGCTTGCCGAACATTTCGGACGCGATCAGCGCGCCGAGCGTCAACACATCCTCGGCTTCGGAAAAAACCAGGGCGGCCGGTGCGCGACCCGTCAGGACGAGGTCGAGGAGTACGCCGGAACCCGTGCAGGATCCGCGGCTCGAGGGCATCATCAGAATGCCACCGGTGAGGCGGGTTCCGTGAAGCGGGTGGTGGACGTCGATCACCAAGCCAGTAGCGGGATCGACCCCGCCCCAGAAGCTCAATGCCTCCTTTGCGACAATGACGGGGCCATTCGCGGTACCGCCGAGAATGCTGCGATCGAGTGCGAGGGTTTTCATTTCACCACGAAGCCTTGAGCGGAGTGAGTCATTCACCAATGGGGGCTGATGCGGCCAACTGTCATTAGCGCGCTCCCGCCTCCATCAGAATCTTTGGGGTGAGAAGGATGCAATGTCGATCGCCGGCTTCTTGCCCGTGAGCAAATCCGCGACGATGCGCGCGGTGCCAGCCGACTGAGTCAGGCCAAGATGGCCGTGACCGAAGGCATAGACGACGCGCTGCGTGGCGCGGGCGTGACCGACGGCGGGCAGGCTGTCCGGCAAGGATGGGCGGAACCCCATCCACTGGACGCCGCCCTGAGGCTTCAGGCCGGGCAGGAAGCTCTGTGCCTTCTTCAGCATCGCCTCCGATCGACGGAAGTTCGGCGGAAGCTTCAAGCCCCCAAGCTCGACGGCGCCGCCCACTCGGATGCCTGTCGACAGCCGGGTAACGACAAATCCGTGCCCGCCGAAGGTAACCTGCGTGCGCAGATCGAAAGCCTCGGGAGGGAGCGTGGTATTGTAGCCCCTTTCCGTTTCGAGCGGGATATTCTCCCCGATCGTACGGGCCACCTGATGTGAAAATGCACCCGCCGATAGGACCACCTGTGCTGCCCGTCGCGAAGCGCCGCCGGAACTGACGACATCTACGCCGCCATCAACAGGACGCAGTGCGATGACCTCCGCACGCTCGATGGAGCCGCCGGTGGCGCGGAAGTGGTCTGCCAGGGCAAGGGTATAGAGCTTGGGATCGGCGATGGAGTACCAGCCAGGCGTGAAGGTGCCATGGGTGAAGCGAGGCGCGATACCAGGCTGGATCTCATTGATGCCGGCCGCATCGAGGTGATGGAAGTCGATCCCATGCTCCTCCCGCGCTTTCCAGCCGGGAAGCGAAGCCTTCAGTTCCGCTTCGCCCTCATAGACCTGCAGATTGCCATCCTTGCGCAGCATGCCCACGGTGCCGGTCTCCTGCAGGAACGGCTCAAGCTCCGCCTTCGAAAGGTCCATCAGCGCGGTTTGCGCCGCAGTCGAATGGGCGACACGGCCCGGCGCGCAGGCGCGCCAGAAGCGGAACATCCATGGCGCGATCTGCAAGGCATACGCCGGCGGCACCGAAAGCGGGCCGAGCGGATCGAGCAGCCACTTAGGTGCTTTCTTGAGGATGCCCGGCGAAGCAAGCGGCAGGATGTCGGTAAAGGCGAAGGCGCCGGCATTGCCAGCCGAGGCGCCGGCAGCGGGACCCTCCCGGTCGAGTACGACCACCGAAAGCCCCCTTGCCTGTGCCGCGATTGCAGCGGATAGCCCAACGACCCCCGCGCCGATTACGATGACATCCGTCTGAATTTGATCGTTCATCATCGCCTCAATGGGTGGCAGCGAGGAAAGCCTGCAACTCCGGATCCTTCGGCGCACCGAACAGCTCTTCCGGGGGAGCGATCTCGGCCATCACGCCCTTGTGGAAGAAGGCGACGCGGTCTGAAACCTCACGCGCAAACTTCATTTCGTGCGTGACGCAGATCATCGTCATGCCTTCGGAGGCCAGCATGCGCAGTGTGTCGAGCACTTCGCCAACCAGCTGTGGGTCGAGCGCCGAGGTGACCTCGTCGAACAGCATGTATTCTGGCGACATGGCAAGCGCACGCGCAATCGCCATGCGCTGCTGCTGGCCGCCCGACATGCGGTTAGGATAGACCTTGAGCTTCTCCCCGAGGCCGACGTGGGTGAGCTGCCTTACCGCGATCGCCTCGGCTTCCGCCTTGGAAAGGCCGAGCACTTTTCGCGGCGCAAGCATGACGTTTTCCAGCACCGTCAGATGCGGGAAAGCGTTCCACTGCTGGAAGACGATGCCGAGCTTGCGGCGAAGCTTGTTGAGGTCGGTCGCCTTGGCATGCACATCCGTGCCGTCGACAACGATACGGCCACTGTCGATGGCCTCAAGGCCATTGATGCAGGTGAGCAGCGTCGACTTCCCCGAGCCGGAACCACCGATGATGGTCAGCACCTCGCCCTTCGGAACAGTGAGGTTGATGCCCTTCAGAACTTCCAACGGGCCGAAGGATTTGCGGACGTTTTCAATCTCAATCATTGGGGGACCACCGTTTTTCGAGATACCCGCCAATCCGGGCGATAGGGAAGCTGATAATGAAGTAGACGGTGCCGCAGATCATCAGGATGAACAGCGGCTCCTGCAGCCGGGTCACGAGAATCTGCGAGGCGCGCAGCAACTCGATCAGGCCGAGCCAGAGCACCAGCGCGGAATCCTTCATGACGCCGAGCGTCAGTCCGATCCAAGACGGCAGCGAAACGCGCGTTGCGAGCGGGGCCACAATATAGCGCATGTCCTGCCACCAGGTCATGCCGAGCGAGCGAGCCGCACGGCGCGTGGTCGGCGGCACCGCGGAAATGCCACCGCGGACGATCTCCGTGCAATAGGCAGCCGTATAGAGCGACAGCACCACGCAGGAGGTCGTGAATGGGGGCCAGCCAAGCCGCATGATCGACTGCAGCGCATTTCCGAGCACAAGCTGGATCAACAAAGGCACGGAGCGGAAGACGTCGAGCGCGAAGGTCAGCGGTGCGGACCAGTAAGGTCCGAGTTCGACGCGGATCATCCCGAAGAAGATGCCGAGAACGGTTCCGGCAGCGACCGAGACGGCCGTGACCGCGAGCGTCATTCCCGCGCCTTGCGCCAGAAAGGCCAGATCACTCCAGGTGAGGGCAGTACTAAACATCTCTCACCTCTCTCAATAACGGAACATGCGCCAGGCGAGTGCCCGGGCGGCAAGGGTCAGAACCTTGGCGATGACGTAGTAGATCACGGCAGCCAAGGCGAAGAATTCAAAGGTGCGGAAGGAGCGCGCATTCAGTTCCTGCGTCACGCCGGTAAGGTCAGTGTTCATACCGACGGTTACGCCGAGCGACGTCATCAGGACCGCCCAGACCATCTGGTTGGTCGCCGGCAGAAACGCCACGCGCAGCATCTGCGGCAGGACGATCAGGCGAAAGGCCTGCATCGAGGTCATGCCGAGCGAGCGTCCGGCGCGCGTCTGCGTGTCCGGGATCGCCTTCAGCGCGCCGCGGAAATTTTCTGCCAGGTAGCCAGCGTTGTTGAAGGCAATGCCAACCAGGAGCGCGGTAAATGGCGTAAGGTGAATGCCAAAGTTGCCGAGTCCGAAATGAGCCATGTAGATCTGGAACAGCGCCGGCGTATTTCGGGCGATCTCGACCCAAGCCGTGGCGAAGCCACCAAGGATGCGGTTGCCGGATAGCCGGAACAAGGTCAGCGCGATCGCACAAGCCAGTCCGATGACCATGGACAGGAGCGCAATCTGCATCGTGACCAGCGCACCGTCGAGCATCTGCGGCAATGCCTTGAGCGCCTGGTTCCAGTGGAAGGTGTAGTTGAACATTACCGTCTCACCTTGTCATAAAGCTGCGGCGCGAGGTCATGCCTCGCGCCGCGGGAGAAACGGTGCGGATTAGCGGTAAACGCCATTGACCGCGAGCGACGGCAGGTCGCCACCAACCCACTTCTTGTAGAGCTCGGCGTAGCGGCCGGTGCGAACCTGCTGGTTAATGAACAGGTTCAGGTAGTTGATCAGGCCGTATTCCTCACGGTTGGTGAAGAGCGAGACGTAGTCGATGTCGAACGGTGCCTTGCCGACCACTGCGATGCCGGCGAACTTGCCGGTCTTGACGTTGGCCTGGGCAACAGTCGAGGTCGAAACGGTGGCATCGATTTGGCCCTGGCTCAACGCCAGGAATACGTCGGCTTGCGTCTGGTAAGGACGGAACTCGCCGACGCCCCAGGCCTTGACCTGCTGTTCGAGTGCGATCGCCTCGTAAGTGCCTGCGGTTGCGCCGACAACCTTGCCCTTCATGTCTTCGAAGGACTTCACGCCCGACTTCTCGTTGGCCGTAACCGCCATCTCGAAGGCGAAGTAGGGAACCGTCATGCCGACAGTCTTGGCACGCTCGAGCGTGTCGGAGGTGGAGGCCACGCCGACATCAACGCGACCCGACATCAGCGCCGGAATACGCTCAGGGAACGGGGTCTCAACGATTTCGGCGGTTACACCCAGCGCCTTAGCCAGATCGTTGCAATAGTCCACGTCGAAGCCGATCGGGTTGTTATTCTCGTCGCGCGAACCCATCGGTGGGAAGTCCAGTACGACCGCGCAGCGCAGCGTGCCCGAGCCGATAATGTCGTCCAACTTGTCGGCCTTCGCCGGGCTGGTCAGAACGGTTGCGGCAGCCAGAAGGCCGAAGGCAAGGACCGAAGGTTTCATTCTATTCTCTCTCCCAGAGTTGGATTGTCGATTGACAGCGAGGCGCACTATTCCCCTTCGGCGCGCGCAAATCAATGCTAAAATACATGAAGTATGCAAAAAGTATAAGTTGAATAGCGGTTATGTCGACAAAAAAGGGCGGCCAAGTCGTGGCCGCCCTTTGCTTTTCTACCCTTGATAGGAATCAGCCGAGAAAATCTTCCGGCAGGAGATCTTCCGGCATGTTCTGGTACGAAACCGGGCGGAGGAAGCGCCGGATCGACATTGTGCCGACGCTGGTTGCGCCGAAGTTGGTCGAAGCCGGATAGGGTCCGCCATGCACCATCGAATCGACCACCTCGACACCGGTCGGGAATCCATTGACCAGGACGCGTCCTGCCTTGCGTTCCAGCACGGGGCGCAGACGACGGGCGTCGGCAATGTCACCTGCATCCATATGGATCGTCGCCGTCAACTGACCTTCGAAGCCACGAGCGAGCTTCTCCATCTCATCGATCGTCTGGACACGCACGACAAGGCCGAGCGGTCCAAAGACCTCTTCGCCCAGGGCGTGATCGGCGAGGAACTGTGCGCCGGTTGTCTCAAACAGGTTCGGAGCGGCTGAGCGGCCAGAGGACTCGCTGGCGAACAGCGATTTGACCGTGTTGCGAGTTGCAAAGCGTGACTGCCCATCCTGGTAGGCCTTCGCAATGCCATCCGTCAGCATCGTCTGCGGCGCGACCTTGCCGAGCGCTTCGACCGTTGCGGCTACGAAGCGATCGGCTTCGGCGCCTTCGGTCACAACTGCAATGCCGGGGTTGGTGCAAAACTGGCCGGCGCCCATCGTCAGCGACCCGGCCCAGCCCTGGCCGAGCGCTTCAGCGCGTGCCTTCAGCGCCTCGGGCAGCAGGAACATCGGATTGACCGAACCGAGTTCACCGAAGAACGGGATCGGCTCCGGCCGCGCGGCGCAAAGATTGAAGAGTGCGCGGCCGCCGGCGAGCGAACCGGTGAAGCCAACAGCTTTGATCCGCGGATGCTGCACGAGTGCATGACCGACATCACGGTTGCCACCCTGGATCAGCGAGAAGACGCCGGGATGAACTCCCGTCTTGCGAATAGCAGCCTCGATCGCCTGCGCGACGATTTCGCCGGTTCCCGGATGCGCCGAGTGACCCTTGACGACAACAGGGCAACCTGCCGCCAGAGCGGCTGCGGTATCACCGCCGGCCGTGGAGAAGGCCAGCGGGAAGTTCGAGGCGCCGAAGACGGCGACCGGGCCGACAGGGCGCTGCATAAGCCGGATTTCCGGCCGTGCCGCGGGCTGGCGGTCGGGCAGTGCCGCATCACGACGGCGGTCGAGATATTCGCCCTTTTCGATATGGTCCGCGAAGAGCCGTAGCTGACCGGTCGTGCGGCCGCGTTCGCCCTGCAGGCGAGCTTCCGGCAGGCCCGTTTCCTGGCTACCGATCGCGGTAATCGCCTCGGCGCGGGCTTCGATCTCGTCGGCGATGGCGCGCAAGAACGCCGCGCGTTCTGCGCGCGTGGAGTAGCCATAGCTCCAGAACGCATCTTCGGCGGCCTCGCAGGCGCGATTGACAAGATCTACCGTACCGACTGCAAACTGGTGGACTGGACCGTGCGCCGGCGCGGATGCAAAAGTACCCGCTCCGTCGAGCCATTCGCCCGCGACGAGGTGTTTTCCATTGGGAGTGAAGACCATCTGCGATTCCTTTCTTGAGAGCCCGTGGTGCTTTACGCGAAAATCCATCCAAAGGCGAATTGCGCATGTCAGATCTTTGTATACTCTATGTATTTATAACATCAACGCTCGATCGCCGTCGGCGGCCGGGCCATTCACGAGAGACACGAGATGAGCGACAACACCACCCTGACCGTACCGGCCCTGCAGGAGCGGGTCGATGCGATTTTCCGCAAGGCTGGCCTCAACGAGATCCAGGCCGGCGCACTCGCGCGCGTGATCGTCTCCGGAGAGCGGGATGCCTGCAAATCGCATGGCATCTACAGGATCGAGGGTGCGCTGCGGACCGTCAAAGCGGGCAAAGTGAATCCGGACGCGGTGCCGGAACTTATGCTGCAGGAGGGCTCCGCGATCGTGAAGGTCAACGCCAAGGGTGGCTTTGCCAATCCGGCCTTCGAACTCGGCTTGCCGGCTCTCGTGGAGCGCACCCGCTCGTGCGGGCTTGCAGCCCTCGTCATCAACGACTGCACGCATTTCTCCGCGCTCTGGTCGGAAGCGGAAGCCCTGACCGAACAGGGCCTCGCCGGCCTGGTCATGTGCCCGAGCTATGCAACCGTTGCGCCGACCGGCGGCAACAAACCGCTGCTAGGCACCAACCCCTTCGCCTTTGCCTGGCCGCGCGTCGCCCAGCCGCCCTACGTCTTCGATTTTGCCACGTCGGTTGCCGCGCGCGGGGAAATCGAACTGCACCGGCGGGCTGGAAAGTCGCTGCCCGAGGGCTGGGCGATCGATGCCGACGGCAATCCGACGACCGATCCGGAGGCTGCGCTTGCCGGCGCCATGCTGCCGTTCGGCGGGCATAAGGGCTCGGCCATCGGGACGATGATCGAGCTGCTGGCCGGAATCATGATCGGCGACCTGACAAGCCCCGAGGTGCTGGACTATCTCGGCACGACGACGCTGGCCCCTTTCCATGGCGAATTGATCATCGCCTTCTCGCCGGAAGCCTTCGCCGCCGGCCGGCCAGGCAATCCGTTTGCGCGGGCAGAGACCCTGTTCGAGGCCATCGTCGGCCAGGGCGCCCGCCTTCCCTCGCAGCGCCGGTATGCGGCGCGCGCAAAATCGGAGGCCGACGGCATCGCGCTGACCGACGCCGAAATCAAGCAGCTCGAGCGATTGTTCGCGCTCGGCCTGGAGGCGGTGGCTTGAGCCACCGGCAGAAATCGCCGCCAATACAAAAAGGCCCTCCAATCGGAGGCCCTCCAATCGGAGGGCCTCAGACTGCTGACAAACCCCTGGCCTCGTCCAGGGGTTTGTGATTCACTGGGTCATGTTGAAGAAACCTGCTCCCGAACAGACGGCTCTCGAGATGGTGACGCTCGATCAGCTTGTTCCGAAGGATCACCTGCTTCGCAAGATCGACGCGGTAATCGACTTTTCCTTCATCCATGATCGGGTTGCCGGTCTTTACTGTGCTGATAACGGCCGCCCGCCGCTCGATCCGACCTTGATGTTCAAGGCGCTGTTCATCGGTTACCTGTTCGGCGTGCGCTCGGAGCGTCAGTTGG